>JBBDYK010000104.1:0-6893 GCA_040901665.1 Pirellulales bacterium
CGCGGGGTTCAACAATGTCGATCTGGTCGCGGCGGCCGAGCTGGGCATCGTCGTGGTGCGGGTGCCAGCCTATTCGCCCTATGCCGTCGGCGAGTACACCGTGGGGCTGATGCTCGTGCTCAATCGCAAGATTCACCGCGCGGCGATGCGCGTGCGCGAGAACAACTTCGCGCTGGAAGGCTTGCTCGGCTTCGATTTCCACGGACGCACGCTGGGCATCGTTGGCACCGGTCAGATCGGCTGCGTCGTGGCCCGAATCATGCACGGCTTCGGCTGCCGGCTGTTGGCGCACGATCCTCATCCGCACGCCGATTGCCAGCAATGGGGCGTTGGGTACGTCGCGCTCCACGAGCTACTCAAGCAAAGCGACGTCGTGACGCTGCACTGCCCTTTGACGCCCGAGACGCACCACTTGATCGACGACGAAGCGTTGGCGCTCATGAAGCCGGGCGCCATGCTGATCAACACGAGCCGCGGCGCCGTGGTCGATACTCGCGCAGTGATCGAAGCGCTCAAGTCGGGGCAGCTCGGCTCGCTGGGCATCGACGTCTATGAGGAGGAAGCGGATTTGTTCTTTCAGGACTTGTCGGATCGCGTGCTGCAAGACGACGTGCTGGCGCGGCTGATGACTTTCCCCAACGTGATCGTGACGGGACACCAGGCTTTCTTCACGCGCGACGCGTTGGCCAAGATCGCCGAGACCACCGTGGCGAACATCTCGGACGTCGACGCCGGCCGCGCATGCCCCAACGCGATCGACTTCAGCCGCGCGGTCGTGGGCGGTGCGCGGAAATGAGGATGGAGTTGGTGCTCTTGGTGGTAATCCCCTCTCTGATGGATCCTGCGACAAGTTACGACCTGATTGTCGTCGGGGCCGGTGCGGCCGGTCTGGTTGCCGCAGCCACGGCTGCCGAGCGCGGCGTGCGCACCTTGCTGCTGGAAAAGAATCGCAAGCCGGGCGTCAAGATCCTGATGTCGGGTGGCACGCGCTGCAACATCACGCAAGCAACGGACAATCGCGGCATCGTCGAGGCCTTCGGGCCGCCCGGTCGGTTCTTGCACTCGGCGCTGGCGGCGCACGGCGTCGACGACACGATCCGGCTGTTCGAGCGCGAAGGTGTGGCCACCAAGACGGAGCCGACCGGCAAGATCTTTCCCGTCAGCGACAAGGCCACCGACGTGCTGGATGCACTGTTGCGCCGCTTGCGCCGCAGCGAGTGCGAGTTGGCGCTCGACGAGGGTGTGCTCGACGTCGAGCGCGAGGGCGAAGGTTTTCAATTGCGCACCTCGCGGCGCACGCTGCACGCGGCCAAACTGCTCGTCACCACCGGCGGGCAGTCGTATCCCGGCTGCGGCACCATCGGCGAGGGGTATCGCTGGGCGGCGAACTTTGGCCATACGATCGTGCCACCACGGCCGGCGCTGGTGCCCATCACGACCAATGCCGCCTGGGTGGCATCGCTCAAGGGCGTAACGATTCCGGACGTGGCCCTGTCGGTCGTCGAAGCGAGTGATGACGGGGTGGCGAAGCAGCGCCCGCTGGCCACGCGGCGCGGTTCGTTCCTGTTCACACACTTCGGACTTTCCGGCCCGGTCGTACTCGACGTCAGCCGCGCCGTGAGCGGACATCCGCGGCCCAACACGCTGGCGCTGGTGTGCGACTTTCTGCCGAACATGAAGCCCGACGTGCTTGCGCAGCAACTTCGCGAACAGGCGACGTCCGCGGGCAAGAAGCAACTGGTGAGCTTGCTGAGCGAGGTGTTGCCGAAGCGATTGTTGGAAACGCTGCTCTCGGCTGGGGGCATCTCGCCGGAGCGACGGGCGGCGGAAGTCAGCGGCCGCGATTGGGAGCGCGTGGTCGAGGCGCTCAAGCGCGCTGCGATTCCCATCAGCGGCACACGCGGCTTCAAGCACGCTGAAGTGACGGCCGGCGGCGTGGCGTTGGATGAAGTCGACTCCAGCACGATGCAAAGCAAGCGGGCGCCGAACTTGTACCTGGCCGGCGAGGTGCTCGATCTCGACGGTCCCATCGGCGGCTACAACTTCCAAGCCGCCTGGAGCACCGGCTTTCTCGCGGGGCAGAGCGTGTAGTGGCCGCGCGTCACGCGTCTCGCGTGGCCAACGACGCGGCCTTTTGGTACGCTGGGCAGGCGGGACGTCGCTGGAATTGGGGAGCTTGCGCCGTGTTGGTTCATGCCGTGGATCGTGCCGAGGTGCTGCCCCTGACGATGTCGGCGCGTTTCGGGCACGATATCGCCTACTTCATGACGCCGCCCGGCGAACGGGGCGCGCCGCGCCTGCCCAGCGGAGAGTATTGGATCGATCTGGACGAAGCGCGGCGCTGGCTGGACGAGGGCGTGCTGCTGTTGGTGTCCCCCTTGGACAGCGAGAACCAAGCCGAAGTGGAACTGAGCGAAGAACAAGAGGTCTGGCTGGAATGGCTGTTGGCCAACGGCATTCAGCACGTGCGGCTTTCGCCGTAGCCGGGCCCGGCGTACGTCGACTTGCCCGACTCAAACTGGAACAACGTCACTCGCAAGAACCTTCCCCGAAATGCGGCAAGCCGGCACCATCGCGACGAAGCAGGACGCAGAGCGTCTTGCCAACTATCTGCTCACGCTGGGCATCAGCAGCAAAGTTGATCCGGCGGGCGAGGCCTGGGCCATTTGGATCCACGACGAGAATCAACTGGATCGCAGCCGCCAGGAGCTCGAGCAGTTCGAGCGCGAGCCGCACGACGATCGCTATCAGGCGGCGGAGCACGCTGCCAAGCTGGCGCGGCGCGAGGCGGCCGAGAAGCTGCGGCAAGCGCGGCGCAACTACGTCGACATGCGCAACGAATGGGCCAGCCCCTGGCGCCGCCGGCCGGTGACGGTGGTGCTGATCGCCGCCTGCCTGCTGGTGCAAGTGCAGATCTTCGGCATTCACGAGGAAGATCTGCTGTTCTCGACCGTGCCCGGCTCGATGGAGCAGATCGCGGGCGGACAGGTGTGGCGATTGGTGACGCCCATCTTCCTGCACTTCGGACTGATGCACCTGCTGTTCAACATGTGGTGGCTGTATGACCTGGGAACGTTGATCGAGCGCCGGCTGGGCACGGTGTTATTCGTGTTGCTGGTGCTGGCCATCGCCATTCCGTCGAACTATGCACAATTCGCGATGGTGGGGCCGTACTTCGGCGGCATGTCGGGAGTGGTGTATGGCCTGTTCGGCTATGCCTGGCTACGCGGCCGGCTCGATCCGACCAGCGGACTCTTCCTGCGGCCCGACGTGGCGCTGTGGATGATGGGCTGGTTTGCGCTGTGCCTGGTGACACCGTCGCTCAACGTGGCCAATTGGGCCCACGGCGGCGGATTGGTGATCGGCGGCGGGCTCGGATACCTGGCGACGCTGTTCAAGCCTCGGCGCTAAAAATTCTTGACTCCGACAGGCGCCGGCGGATAGCGTAGAGGGCACTTGCAAGGGCGGAAATTGTTTCGCCTCTTCACTCCACGCGTGCATCCTTGATTCGGAGGTTTCCTGATATGGCTCGCTGCGCGCTTCTCGGCCGGGTGTGGTTGATGTCGCTGGTCGTGGCGCTGGCCGCGGCGCCGGTGTGCCTGGGCTTCGGCGAAATCGAACGCAAGGATCCACGCTTCGACAAGCTGGTGGCCAAAGGCGCCAAGATGGAAAAGCTGGCCGAGGGTTTCGATTGGTCCGAAGGGCCCGCATGGGTGCCGGAGGGCGGGTACCTGTTGTTCTCCGACATTCCCCGCAACTCGGTCATGAAGTGGAAGGATGGCGAAGGTATCTCGCTGTTCATGAAGCCGTCGGGCTATACGGGCGTGGTCGACTACGGCGCCGAGCCCGGCAGCAACGGCTTGAACCTGGACGATCAGGGGCGGCTGATCTTCTGCGAGCACGGCGACCGGCGCGTATCGCGATTGGAGAAGAACGGCGGCAAGAAGACGCTGGCCGACAGCTATCAAGGCAAGCGGCTTAACAGCCCGAACGATTCGACGCTCAAGTCGAACGGTGACATTTATTTCACCGATCCGCCTTATGGCTTGCCCAAGCGCGAGAATGACGAGCGGCGCGAGCTGGATTTCTTTGGCGTGTATCGCATTGCGAAGGATGGGACGCTGACGCTGTTGACCAAGGAGATGACGCGGCCCAACGGCGTCGCCTTCTCGCCCGACGAGAAGACGCTGTACGTGGCGCAGTCCGATCCGGACGCTGCGATTTGGAAGGCGTTCGAGGTGAACTCCGACGGCACGCTGGGCAAGAGCCGCGTGTTTTTTGATTCCACGGCCTGGGTCAAAGAGGGCCGAAAGGGCTTGCCCGACGGAATGAAGGTGGACGCGGCCGGCAACTTGTTCGCCACGGGGCCGGGGGGCGTTCACGTATTTGCGCCCGACGGCGCCTTGCTCGGCACGTTTGCCACCGGCGAGGCCACGGCCAACTGCGCCTTCGGCGACGACGGCCAGACGCTCTACATCACGGCCGACATGTACCTGGTGCGCGTGCCGCTGTTGACCAAGGGGCTGGGCTTTTAAAACGAGTCGCGATGGCGAGCCCGCAACGGCTCTTCCGCCACATAGAGCGTGCCGGCGGGTTGGCGGAAACCAAGTTTTTCGGCCAGCCGCAGCGAAGCGCGATTGCTCTCGACGGCGCCCCACACCGGCCTTTTGCCCGCCGCAACCACGAGGTCAACCATCTCCGCCGCTACGGCCGTCGCGATGCCGCGATTGCGATAATCTTCCAGCGTATCGATTGACATGTCGGCGTGCGCGGCAGATTCCACGACATAAGCAAAGCCCACCGGATGAGCGTCGATGAACCCGGCGAGAATGCGACCGCGCGACCGCGCGTACTCAATCTCCGCACGCAGATCCTCGGGTAAATGGTCGAGCGAATCCTCTGTGGCCAGGGAGCGGATTGTCGGTCCGGGGATCGGCAAATTGGGGCGCTGCCAGGGACCATCGAGCGTTTGGATGATGGCGCGCTCCAGCGGAAATGCGTGGCAAAGTCGCTCGTAGGCAGCCTCGTCGGCAACCAGGTCGCCGTCAAAGCCCGGCTGCATAAGCAGCGATTGCGCGTCGGCTGCGATCACCTGGCCCATGGCGCCAAGCATGCGCCCTTCGTTGTTGGCCAATAGCAAGCCGCCGCCGGAGCGATAGGCGGTTAACTCGGCATCCTCGGCCATCTGTCGAAACTCGACGGTGGCAGGCGAGTCGGGGATCTCCTCGAGTGCGCGGTCGCGAGAGATCATGGTGAGTGAGTGCATGAGAAGGTCGCCGATGGTGGACTCTTTATCCGCCGGGTCACCGACCGGGGGCTAACTGCGCCGTCAAGGGTTCGAGCGCGCTTCATCGCGCGCTGGCGACTTGCTTGAGCAACTCGAGCGCCGTCTGGCGAATCTTCTGCTCGGCTGTGACTTCCAAGAAGCTGGAGCGGGCGCGCCACGTTTCGTAGCCGCCCAGCGCGTGCTGTTCGGCCGTGGGCAGGTAGCCGCAATAGTCGTTGGCCAGTTCGATCGTGAACGTAGGCTGGAGCGGGCTGGCTTCCTTGATGGCCAGGCCGGTTTCCACGAATGTTTCGCAGGGGGACGTGGCGATGCCCAACTCGCCGATTCGCAGCGCCTGCACCAACGTCTCGACGTAGGGCGGATACTCGTTGAGCAACACGGTTTCGCGAGCGTAGATTTGCTCCACGCCTTGCAGTTGCATGTTCTGGGCTTGCGAGAGAATGAACTTCGCGCGAGCAACTTCGTCCTTGGGCGTGGCGCGGCGCGCCAGCCGTAAGCTGGCCTCGCGCATGGCCAGCGATGCGCGATCGCGATACTCGATTTCGCCGGCCACGCGGGCCGCTTCACGCGCCAGCGCGTCGGCCACGACCTTGATTTGCGCAAACGGCGGCTGGCTTTCTCCGGCGACGCGGAAATTGATGTTGTTGATGTTGCCGCTGGTGCCGTTTGACATGATGCCGACGAATGGTGGGTCGAGCCGGTCGGCAACCAGCAGTTGCTGCACGCGATCGGCGAACGCGCCGTAGTAGTCTGCCGAGATGTCGCCGCCAGGCACTCCGCCGACATAGTGCAGCGAATAGTTGGCCAGCAAGGCGAGCGGTCGTCCGTCGGTCGTGCGAACCGACAACACGCTCACTTCGGGATCGATCGGTCCGGCGGGCTCGAGCAGGTCGGCACTGGCCCGCGGCGGATTCATCCTCACGTGGTCGGCGCGCCCGAACGGGTCGACAAGCGTCACCGCGTCCCTCATTTTCCAGCGGCGGTTGAATACCTGGTTGGGTTCGCGCCCGACGCCCCAGCCGATTTGAGCGGGGGCCAGATTGTGATCCGCGCGGCGAATGCCGTCGGCAATGCGCGTGGCAAGGAACTCGAGATAGGCCGGATCCGGATCACTTTGAAAGACGGGCGCCGCCGCGGGCGCCGAGTGCGTGTGCGTGGCTGAAATCAGCATGTGCGCCAGCGGAATGCCGGTGTGTCCGTGCGCCAGATGCTTGGCGCGATCGAGCACCGACCGCGGCAGCATGCAACTGTCGCAGACGGTGATGGCCAGCCTGGTCTGACCATCGTCGAGCACCAACGAGCGGGCGTGCAACTCGTCGTGAACGTGGGTTGCCGTGCGATCGGACATGCCGCCGTTAATAGAAACGCCCAAGGGGGGCGTGATGTTACTGGCGGCGGCGCCGGCGCGAAGTAGCTGGTCGGCCATGGATGAGCATCTCCGTCGAAAGCAAGGCTGGCGAGAGCTTCGATTCTACTCCCCGCGGCGCGGCAAATCACCCGCCAGCATGTCGCCGGGCAATGGCGCTTTGACGGCGGGGGCCGCTCGCAGAATATCGACTTACGTCGCTATTCTGTCATCGCATCCATGCGATGTCGCAGCCAGTTG
>JBBDYK010000105.1:0-6878 GCA_040901665.1 Pirellulales bacterium
CCAGGGCTCGTCGTGCAGTGGATACTCGATCGCCAGTCCACCTTCCTTGAGGCGCGCAAATTGCTCCGCAGCATCGGCGACCTCAACGGTGAAGAACATGCCACTGCCGCTGAACGTCTGCGGACCTGGAGGCCGGGAAGGATGATCTGGAGCCATGAATGCGATGCCGAAGGCGCGATCGCCGGTGGCGGCCAGATAGACGAACCAGGACGCCTCGAAGACGACTTGAAAGTCAAACCAGCGAACGTAGAATTCGCGGCACTCGATGCGTTTGTCGGTCACGATGACCGCGTACAGGTCTTTCAAATGCACGCCGAGCTCCTCGCTTCGGAGTCTGGTAATCCTTGAGTATTGTAGGGCGGCCATACTGCGTGGCAAACACCTGGTGATACCCGTGTCCCGCGATCGGCGACTTCGGCCAGGTTGATTGCCGATAGCGCTAACGCATGGTCCAAACTCGCTCCGGGGAGCGACTTGAGTGGCACGAGCAGCACCGTCCGATTGTCGGACTGCGAACAATCGGCTATGCTGTGGTACGTTTACGGTATGCGGCAACTGCCGCCCATCCGCGAAACATTCGCGGTGCTTTCGCAACCAATCGGCATGGCCGTTTGCCCGACGAGCGCGCGGCGGCCTTTCAAGCTGAGGAGGAGCAACCATGGCATTCGAACTACCCCCCCTGCCCTATGCGTTTAATGCCCTCGAGCCGCACATCGACGCGCGGACGATGGAGATCCATCATGACAAGCACCATGCGGCCTACGTTGCCAACTTGAACAAGGCCGTCGAAGGCAGTCCGCTGGCCAACATGTCGATCGAGGCGCTGATTGGCGATCTCGAAAAGGTGCCCGAGAACATTCGCACCGTGGTGCGCAATAACGGCGGCGGCCACGCCAATCACTCGATGTTTTGGACGGCCATCGGACCTGGCCAAGGGGGCGAGCCGACCGGCAAGCTGGCCGAGGCCATCAAGACCGAACTGGGCGGCTTCGACAAGTTCAAAGAGAGGTTCAGCGCCGCCGCGACCACTCGCTTTGGCAGCGGCTGGGGCTGGCTGTCGGTCGACAAGACCAAGAAGCTCGTCGTCGAGAGCACGGCCAATCAAGACAGCCCGCTGATGACGGGCAACAAGCCGGTGCTGGGCATCGACGTCTGGGAACACGCCTACTATCTGCACTATCAGAATCGCCGGCCCGATTATATTGCCGCCTTTTACAACGTGATTGATTGGGGCGCCGCGGGCAAACGCTACGAAGCCGCGCTGGGGTGATAGTAGGCGGTAGGCGGTAGGCTGTAGGCGGTAGGGAAGAACGCGCAGCCTGAGTCGCAAGCAAGTCGCCCGCGCGTTGGCGCGGTGGGTTTTGCGGTGCTGTCGGATGGAGTGCTGGCACTTCGCTGGGCACCGAAAGCTGGGCGCTCTTTGCAATGCAGGACGGTCGCCTGGCGACGTGGCGCAATGCACGTCGCTGCTACCCACGACGCGGAACTCGCATTTTTCTGGCCGATTGCAGGGCCGATTGCAATTGACGCGCGGCGCGCGTTTTCTATAATCCCCGCCCGATGTGCGGCCGCCGGCACGTCGACTTCGACCAATCAAGTGGGCGGTAATCCGCGGGGTCTGTGCTCCGCCACGTCAACCGTATCGATGAGTCCGGGTGGAACGCCCGGCAGTTGGCTCGTCGGATCCATCGCGATCCTGCTCGAGCCGCCACGAATTCGAGTCCTCAGGGAAGAGGACGTCACGCCGCCGACAGGGAGGTCGGGTGCGGGCGAGCCCCTTCCTCGTCTCATCTAGAAGGGCGCAATCGCAATGCGAGCTACTCTTGCCAAACCCGCGATCGTAGCGCTGGCGATGCTGATGGTTTCCGGTTGCCGCAGCGGCGGCGGCAAGAGCATGTGGCCCTGGGGAAAAAACAAGGGCTATGACAGCTCGATGGAAGGCGGCTCGATGTCGGGGCCGCAGCTTCCCTCGAGCGGCGCCACGACCGACGGAACGTACAGCGATCCTTACAACTACAACGCTCCGGCGGCCGCCAACCCCTACGATCAAACCAATCTCGGTAACCCTCCGGCGAACGCCTATCCGGCGCCGGGCGGATATCCCACGGGGCCTCCAGCAGGCGCCTATGGCGCCCCGGCCACGGCGAGCGCGGCCGGCACGCCGGGCTACGGGGGCGACGCGCAAGCGGCCACCGCCGCGGCGCCGCAAGCCGGTCCTTACAGCCAACACTATGCGCAAGGCGCCGCCGATCCCTATGCCGCCACTGCCAGTGCCCCCGCCTATCCCACAGGAAATGCAACACCCTATGCGGCTGGTTCGCCGAGCGCGGGCTATCCCACCGTGTCGGCGAGCGCAGCGGGGGCAAACCCGGGACCGGTCGTGGAAAACCCCTATGCAGCGGGCGGAGCGACGCCGCCAGATCCTTATGCGAACACCGCGCCAGTGCAGAGTGCTGCAGCAGGCGCTGATCCCTATGCGTCGGCAGCGCAGCCCGGTGCGTACGGCGCCCCAGCCGACCACGGCGCCCAAGCGGGTTACCCCGCAGGAAACGCCGAAGTGAATCAGCAGCCCGTCGATCCTTACGCCACGGCAGGCAGCCAAGGGGCACAGGGCGCCTATCAGCCGGGAAGCACCGGTTATACGCCAGGAAACACCGGCTACACGCCGCCGGGCGTAGCGCCCTATCAGACGGCAGCAATCGACACCGGCGCCGGTGCCACGTCGGAGCGCCGCAATCCGTACTATCGCCCAGGCAGCACGAGCGATTATTTGCCCAGCAGCAATTCGCAAGCCACGGGTAATCCGGGCGATCGCTATGGCGCGCCGGCGACGGCCACCGCGCCGGGATGGCCGCAGGGCTATTGATCGCTGGGCGTCACGCGAGCACTTCGTCGATCACGCGGCCATGCACGAACGTGAGCCGTTGTTCGGTGCCGTTGTGAAAGTAGCTCAGCCGCTGGTGATCGAGCCCTAGCAGGTGCAGCATCGTGGCGTGCAACTCATAGACGCTGGTCGGCTTGTCGACGGCCTTATAACCGAACTCGTCGGTTGCTCCATAGCTGAACCCGCGTTTGACGCCAGCGCCGGCCAACCAGACGGTAAATCCCTTGGGATTGTGGTCGCGGCCGTTGGCTCCCGCCTGAAACGTGGGCATGCGGCCGAACTCGGTTGTCCAGACGACCAGCGTGTCGTCGAGCATGCCGCGCTGCTTCAGATCGCGGAAGAGCGCCGCGGCCGGTTGATCGAGAATCGGGGCGTGGACGTCGTACTGTGCCTTGAGCGTTTTGTGGCCGTCCCAATTGCCCACGCCTTCGCCCATCGCATATGCGCCGTTGAACACCTGCACGAAGCGTACGCCGCGCTCCAAGAGCCGGCGGGCCAGCAGGCAATTGCGGGCGAAGCCGGCTTTCACGGCGTTCGGGTCGTCGGTGCCATAGGCGGCGTGGGTGGTGGCCGTTTCGCGCGTCAAGTCGCTTACTTCCGGCGCGCTGAGCTGAAGCTTGGCGGCCAGCTCATAGCTGGCGATGCGCGCCGCCAACTCGCTGTCGCCGGGATGCCGCGCCAGGTGCCGTTCGTTGAGCAGCTTCAGAAACGCGCGCGAGGCAGCTCGATCGGCAGGGCTGACGCTGCCGGGCGTTTGTAGATTCGCGATCGGCTTGTCGGTGTTGAACGCCGTGCCTTGAAACACGGCGGGCAAGAAGCCGCTCGACCAGTTGTTGGGGCCGACCTGCGGCACGCCGCGCGGATCGGGAATGGCCACGAAGGCCGGCAAGTTATCGCACTCGCTGCCCAACGCGTAAGTCACCCAGGCGCCGGCGCTCGGATAGCCCTCGACCGTGAAGCCGGTGCTCATGTGGTTTTCGCCCGGCCCGTGCGTGTTGGTCTTCGAGGTCATCGAGTGGATGAAGCACATCTCGTCGGCCAGCTCGGCCAGGTTGGGCAGCAGATCGGAAATGTACTTGCCGCTTTGCCCGCGCGGCTTGAACTCCCAGGGGCTTTTGATCAGGTTGCCGCTTTTGCCCTGGAAGGTGACCAGCTCGTCGCTGCCGGGCATCGGCGTGTCGTGCCGCTTGATCAGCTCGGGCTTATAGTCCCAGGAGTCGATGTGGCTACACGCGCCGGAGCAGAAGATCATCAGCACGCGTTTGGCCTTGGCGGCGAGATGCGCCGGACGCGCCGCCAGCGGAGAATCGGCCCGGATGGATGGCCGGATCGGCGCCGCTTCGCGGGCCAGCAATCGCTCGTCGGCCAACAAGCTGGCCAAGGCGATGCCACTGAGTCCTTCGACCGCGCCGGTGAGGAACCGACGACGATCCAGCAAGGCGCGTCCCGGGTGCGAAAGAATCGGTTCCGATGGCATGCTGCTGCGACTCGCGGGTGCGACTTTTGTCAGTTCACGTACAAGAGCTCGTTGGCGTTGAACACCATGCGGCAGAACGCGGGCAGGCCGTGGTCTTGGACCAATTGGCGAGCGGCGGCGAGCTCGTCATCGAGCGCCGAACGTCCAAAGGCAAGCTGAAATGCGCGGGCGATCTGCCGGTCGACGTCGTCGCCGGCCTCGACTTGCAGCCGTTCGGCAAACTTTTCCGCCTGTTGGACCACAAACGGCCCATTGAGCAAGTTGAGCGCTTGGAGTGCTGTGGTCGAGACGTTGCGCCGCGGCATGGCCTGGCTGGCATCGGGGCAATCGAAGGCGCCGAAGGTGGCGTCCTCGCGCATCCGCGGCTTGTTCTGATACACCATGCGCCGCCACTCGGCCGGGGTGAA
Source organism: Pirellulales bacterium (assembly GCA_040901665.1). Taxonomy (GTDB): domain Bacteria; phylum Planctomycetota; class Planctomycetia; order Pirellulales; family PALSA-1355; genus JTS-RE94. The sequence continues at coordinate 4,769 of JBBDYK010000105.1, forward strand.
GCTTTGCTTGGGCGTGTAGACCTTGACGTAGCTGTCGTTGGGCTCGAACACGTCGTAGCCGGGTCCGCCCATGCGGAGATCGAGCACGCCGCTGGTCTGCAGGATGGCGTCGCGGATGGCTTCGGCCTCCAGGCGATGCGGCGGGTAGCGCCACAGCAACCGATCGCCGGCATCGATGGCCGCGGCGGGCGCGTTGAAGTGACTTGCCTGGCGGTACACGCTCGAAAGCATGATGGCACGGTGCAGCGGTTTGAGCCGCCAGCCGCCGCGCGTGAACTCGGCGGCCAGCCAGTCGAGCAACTCTGGATGGGATGGTTGACCGCCGCCCCAGCCCAGGTCGCTGGGCGTGTTGACCAATCCCTGGCCAAAATGATAGTGCCACACGCGATTTACCAGGACGCGCGCCGCAAGCGGGTTCGAATCGCTGCCAATCCAACGGGCAAGCGCCGCGCGGCGCTGGGCTTCGGGCACGTCGGCCGCCAGGTCTAGCGCCGCGCCGACGGATGCAATGGCGCCGGGCGCGATCGCATCGCGCTTTTGCAGCGGCTCGCCCCGATAGAGCACGTGGGTCGACTCGGGCACTTTGAAGGTGCCGGCATAGAGCTGTCGCGGCGCGAGCACTTTGATCCGCCGCTCCAGCTCGTCGGATTGCTGGCGGAGTTGGTGCAGTTTGTCGGCTGTATCGGGCGCCAATCCCTTTGCTGAGAGGACGACGTCGGCCTTGATGTCGTCGGCCTCGATATCGCTGGAAGGTGGCTGGCGATCGTCTGAGGTGGCTACTACCTGCCAGTCGGCTCCGGTGGTGCCGAGTTCGATCTTGTAGCGCGTGGGCAAGCGATCGCGAAACTTACCCTCGCGGTCGCGCGCCCAGACCACGCGATCGATCTGGACCGGCTCGGGCCACTCGATCTGCACCCAGCCGGCGCTGGCTTCCGCGGAGATCCAACTGCGGCTGTTACCGTATTGGCCGTCGATGACATGTTCCAGCTTGTGAAGCTTCGTGGCGCCGCCGGCATAAACGCTGGACGCGGTGGCTTGCGCGCCGTGTGCTGCCAACGCCACGTTCTGCGCGGAGTCGCCGGTGGCAAACACTTCCAACTCGTCCAGGCAGGGCTCGGCCTGATTCGTTTCCAAGACGGTGAAACGCACCAGCCGAGCCTTGACCGGTGCGAACCGATCGACGTTGATCGTGGGGTTTACCGGCGGGCGCAGCTCGCCGCTGATGGCGCCGCCGGTTTGCGCCAGCGGTTGGCCGCTCGTCCACAACGCGTCGGCCTGTTGCCGAACGACCAGCAATTGTTGCTCCAGCTCGGTTCGCTCTTGATCGATGCGCGGCGAGTCCGGGGTGCGCAGCGCACGCTCGCCGTGTTGGACGCCCGCGAAAATCGCTTGCAGGCGATAGTAGTCGCGTTGGGCCACTGGATCGAACTTGTGGTCGTGGCACTTTGCGCAACCCACCGTGAGGCCGAGAAACGCGCCACTGGTAGTCGTGATGATGTCGTCCAGGTCGTTCATGCGCTGCTGCAGCGTGAGCTCGATGTCGGGGCTCGACACCGTATCGTGAGCGCCGCCGACAAGAAAACCGGTGGCCGCATCCGCGCCGACCTGGTCGCCGGCCAGTTGCTCGAACACGAACCGCCGATAGTCGACGTCGTCGTTGAGTGCGCCGATCACCCAGTCGCGATAGGGCCAGGCGTTCGCGCGCGGCGTGTTGGTCTCGTAGCCATTGCTCTCGGCGAAGCGCACCACGTCGAGCCAGTGCCGGCCCCAGCGCTCGCCATAGCGGGGCGACGCCAGCAGCCGGTCGATCAGCTTTTCGTACGCGTCATCGGACGGATTGGCGACAAACCGCTCGACTTCCTCCGGCGTCGGCGGCAGTCCCGTCAGATCGAACGTTGCACGGCGAACGATCGTCGCGGCGTCGGCATCCTCCGAGAGTGACAATCCCCGGGCCTGCAACCGCTGGAGCACGAAGGCATCGATCGGAGTGCGCGCTCGTCGAGCATCGTTGACCGCGGGCACGGGCGGTTGTCGCAGTGGGCGGAGCGACCACCAGTCGAGGCCCGCGCGCGCGTCGGTGGTGAATTCAAACGAGGTCAACACTCGACCG
>JBBDYK010000106.1:0-6876 GCA_040901665.1 Pirellulales bacterium
AAACCGAGCGTGCCGGTGGTGAGCGTGTCCTCGAAGGGAATCTTTTCGAACTCCTTCCAGCCCCCTTCGCCGTCGGGCTCGTAGAGTTGCATGCCGCCGTCGGGCAAGTATTTCGTCGCGAAGCGCACCTGGTAATCGTCGTCGGTGACGAAGCTGGCGAAGTCGGGGTTCTGCTGCACGAGTTGCCGCTCGCCGCTGGCGATGTTGACGCGATGGATATCGTGATAGCGCGCATCGCGATCGTTGAGGCCGATCAAGATCTCGGCGGGAAATTTCTCACTCAGGCCGACAACCTGGGCGTTGACCTTGTCGATGGGCGTCAGATCCTTGGTCTCGCCCGGGGTCAGGTCGACGCTGTAGACGTGCCAGTCCTCGTCGCCCCCCTTGTCTTGGATGTAGAGCAGGTGCTGGCTGTCGAAGGCCCAGAAGTAGGCGCGAATGCCGCGGTACTTGTCGTCGGTGACGGGCTTGGCAGCGCCCGGATCGTCGATGGGGGCCACGAACACGTTGAGCACGCCATCGAGTGGCGCCAGGAAGCTGAGCTGCGTGCCGTCGGGACTGATGCGGGCGGACGCCTTGTCGGGATTGCCAAACAGAACTTCGCGGGGAATCAACTGGACGTCGGCCCCGGCGGCGGGCGGGGTTTGCGGATGCGGTTCGTCGACCGCGATGCCCTGGGGTGCGGACGCCGGCTTGCCATCGGTTGCCGCGGCGGCCGGTTCCGTGGCGGACTCCGCTGGCTCGCCCAGCGCGGGTCCCGTTACCGGCCGGCCGGCTTCGCTCGGCGCGGATATTTCGTCGGCAGCCGATGGCCTGGCCTCGGGCGCGGCAACGGCCTCAGCGGGCGGTGTGTTTTTCGGGGCGCAGCCGACAATGGCGCCGGCGAAAAGCAACACAGCCAACTCGAAACGCGGAAGTTGCGACATGATGAGGAGCCCTCCGTGATGTTGTGCGATGCATTCGTGATAGAATATCGGTCCGCGGGCCGCCCGCCAAGCGGCCTGTGGTGGCATCGAGACCTCGCGACCGCTGTGCGCATGAAAACAACTATGCCTGCGAGTGCGCAATCACCCCGAAATCCGGCAGCCGCGTATCAGCCGTTGGTGACGGTGTTGCTCGCGGTCTGCGTCGGCATCGTGGCCGATTACTACTGGGGGCTGTCGCTGGGTTGGTGGTGGTCGATTGCGCTGGCGGCCTGGCTGGCGTGGTGGGCATTTTGGCGTCGCGAACACGCGAGTTTGGCGGTCTGGCCCCTGCTGATCTCCGTCGCGGCAAGCAGCGGGGGCTGGCACCATTGCCGGTGGTCGTTGTTCGATGCCAACGAGGTGTCGTTGCTAGCGGCGCCGGACGGCGGTCCGGCCGCGATCGAAGCGACCGTCATCGCCGGCCCGCGTCACGTTCCCGCGCCGCCGTATAACCCCTTGTATTTGTTCTCGACCAGCGAGCGGACGCGCATGGAGATTGAGGTGCTGGCGGTGCGCGACGATGGTCGCTGGCGCGCCAGTTCCGGTCGCACGACGTTGTTCGTCAATGGCGTCCTCGAGGCGGTGCAAGCCGGGGATCGCGTGCGGATCTTTGGTCAACTGTCGCCCACGCGACCGCCGGCGAATCCGGGCGAGTACGATTTCGCCGCGCGAGCCCGCGTCGATCGCCGACTGTGTTGGCTGTCGGCCGAGTTTCCCGAGTGCGTGACTGCCGTGACCAAAGGGAGCCGTTGGAGTTGGCCGCGCGCGTTAGGAGCGTTGCGGGGCGAAGGCGACTCGCTGTTGTGGCGCAACTTGCACGGCAATCGATCGGCATTGGCCGCGGCCATGTTTCTCGGCTCGCGCGAGGAACTGCAACCGGACGAGACGCAGGCGTTTCTCGAGACCGGCACGATCCACCTGCTGGTGATTTCCGGGCTCAACGTGGGCATTCTGGCGGGCTGCGTGTTCGTAATCATGCGAGCGGCGCTGGTGCCGCGGCGTTGGGCGCTGGCGGTCGTGGCCGCGGCCTGCGTGCTGTATGCCGCGACGACCGACGCGCAGCCGCCTGTGGTGCGCGCCACGGTGATGGTATTGGTGGCTTGCGCGGCGGTGACGCTGGGACGCCGGGCGCTGGCGTACAACTCCATCGCCGCCGCGGGTCTGATCGTGCTGGCGCTCAATCCCGAGGAGTTGTTTCAGTCGGGCACGCAGCTTTCGTTTCTGTGCGTGATGACGCTGGCCTGGTTGGCCGAGCAACCGTTGTCGCGGCGACAACTCGACCCGCTGGATCGGCTGATCGCGCGCAGCAGACCTTGGCCCGCGCGGCTGGCGCGGCGGACTGCGTGGGACGCCGGCCGTCTCGTGGTAGCCAGCGTGGTGATCTGGTTCGTCGTCTGCCCGTTGGTGATGGGGCGGTTTCACCTGGTATCGCCGGTGGCCATCGTACTGGGACCGATCTTGAGCCTGCCGGTGATGCTGGCGATGGCCAGCGGCTTTGGCATCTTCGCGGTCGGTTGGTTGTTTCCGCCGCTGGCCGCGCTGCTGGGTTGGATTTGCGACGCGAACCTGGCCTTCATGCAAACGTGCGTGGATCTGGGACGCGCGGCGCCGGGCAATCACTACTGGGTCGCAGGCCCGAGCGACTGGTGGCTGGCGGTGTTCTATGCGGCGCTGTTGGCATGGGCACTCGTTCCACGATTCGCGCCTCCGCGCCGCTGGTGTCTCGGGCTCTTGTCGGGATGGATCGCCGTGGGACTACTCGTGCCGCTGGTGGCGCCGCGCGACAACGATCGACTGACGTGTACGTTTCTCTCGGTCGGCCACGGCGCGGCAGTGGTCTTGGAGTTGCCCGGCGGACAGACGCTGCTGTACGACGCGGGTCGATTGGGAGCGCCGACCGGCGCCTCGCGCGCGGTCGCCGGTTACTTGTGGTCGCGCGGCATATCGCATCTCGACGCGGTGGTAATCTCGCACGCCGACGCCGATCACTACAACGCGGTGCCGGCGCTCGTCGACCAGTTCTCGATCGGCGCGATTTACGTGTCGCCGGTCATGTTCGAGCAGCGTTCGGCGGCGCTGGTTGCACTGCGCGACGCGATCCAACGCGCCGGCGTTCCGCTGGAGGAAGTCTGGAACGGAGATCGGCTAAGCGGTTTGGGCGACGTGCGGATCGAGGTCTTGCACCCGCCGCGGCGCGGAGTGCTGGGCAGCGACAACGCCAACAGCATCGTGCTCAATGTTGAATACGCGGGTCGGCGGTTGCTGTTGACGGGCGACCTGGAATCGCCCGGTTTGGAGGACGTCGTGGCGGAAGTGCCGCTCGATTGCGACGTGCTGTTGGCGCCGCACCACGGCAGCGCGGCCAGCGATCCGCCCGGGTTTGCCGCCTGGAGCACTCCGGAGTGGACGATCGTCAGTACCGGCCGGGGCGACGCGCCGCCCGCGGCGAGCACGGCGTACACTTCGCGTGGCTCAGAAGTGCTGTCGACTTCCGCGCGTGGGGCAGTGCGCGTGGAATTTTCCGCTGGCGGCATCGGCGTCGACTGCTGGCACGCCGCGAAGTAAGCGTCTCCCACGCCGACGTTCGCCTTGAGCGTTCGCCTTGTGCGGCCTATGATTTCGAGTAGACGGTGCCAGCGGCTCGGCGACGATTCGTTGGGCCCCTCACCGTCGTCGGCCCAGGCACGATAAAGCTGGCAATTCCAGACGCCGGGATTGCTGCCCGTGCAGAATTGTCAAACGTCAGCATGCCGGCGGGCGGCCGGCGGGCGCGATTTCTCAGAGCACACACCAGGATGTGATCTTCCATGCGAGCGATCGACGCCACGCGTCTGTACTTCGACCGGGCCGCCGACTTGATGGATCTCAGCCAGAACATCCGGCAATTGTTGCTGACGGCCAAGCGCGAGGTATCGGTGCAGATCGCCGTCGAGCTGGATAACGGCGAGATCGCCACCATGATCGGGTATCGCGTGCAGCACGACGACGCGCGCGGGCCGATGAAGGGCGGGCTGCGCTATCATCCGGAAGTCGACCTGGGCGAAGTGCGCTCGCTGGCCGCGCTGATGACCTGGAAAACGGCGCTGGTGGACGTGCCGTTCGGCGGAGCCAAAGGAGGCGTGGCCGTCGACACCGCCAAGCTCAACGCCCGCGAATTGGAACGCATCACGCGCAAATTCGTGGACGGCATCCACGATGTGATCGGTCCGGACATCGACATTCCGGCGCCCGACATGGGCACTAACTCGGAAGTGATGGCCTGGATCATGAACCAGTATCAGAAGTATCACGGGTTCAGTCCGGCCTGTGTGACCGGCAAGCCAGTCGAGCTTTACGGCATCCCCGGCCGCGAGGAAGCCACCGGCCGCGGCGTGGGCATTTTGGCATTCAAGATGCTGGGTCGCTTGGGGCGCAAGCCGGCGCAAACGCGCGTGGCGTTACAGGGATTTGGAAACGTGGGTTCGCACGCGGCAAAATTCCTGGCCGAGAGCGAGTTCAAGGTCGTCGCGGTGAGCGACGTCAGCGGCGGTTACTACGATCCCAAGGGACTCGACGTGCCACGCTTGCTGCAATATGCCCGCGAACACGGCGGCACGCTGGAGGGCTACGGCGACGTCGAGCGCCTGTCGAACGCCGAGCTCTTGGAGTTGGATGTCGAACTGCTGATTCCCGCGGCGCTCGGCGGCGTGATCACGGCCGAGAACGCGCCGCGAATCAAAGCGCCGTTGATCATCGAGGCGGCCAATCAACCGGTCTGGCCGGACGCCGACCAAATCTTCGACGCGCGGGGCACCGTCGTATTGCCCGACATCTTGGCCAACGCGGGCGGCGTCACCGTCAGTTACTTCGAGTGGGCTCAGAACCGGCAGCACTATTCCTGGGGAATCAACCGCGTGCGGCAGGAGCTCGATCGCGTGCTCTCCGACAGCTTCGAACGGGTCTGGAGCCTGGCGAGCGAGCGCAAGGTCAGCTTGCGAACCGCGGCCTACATCATCGGCATCGGCCGGGTCGGTCGCGCCACGATTCTGGGAGGTATTATCTGATGGAACCGTCCAAGAGCGACGAACTGCTCGCCCGGGTCCCTGCGTTTCGCGGGCTCAATGCCGGCGAGCGTCATCAACTGCAGGAAATCGGCCGCGAGAAGACGTTCGAGCCGGGCGAACGCGTGCTGGTGCAAGGGAAGACCAGCCAGTACTTGTGGTTCGTGCTTGACGGGCAATGCCAGGTGGTGCGCGACTCACTGCACGATGGTCCGGTGGTGCTGGCCGAGCTGGGACCGCTGCAACTGTTTGGCGAAATGTCGTTCTTCAGCCCCGCGCCGCACTCGGCCAACGTCGTTGCCAAAACGGCGCTCAGGCTGTTGTGCATCGATCGCAGCGACTATGACGATTTGATTCGCGACAATGTGCCGGCCGCATACAAGCTGGCCTACAACATCGTGGAGGGGGTGGCGGCCAAGCTGCGCCGCATGGACGAGCGGATGGCCGAGCTTTCCGCCGAGCAAGACGGCCAGGACGATCGGCACCTCGAATGGCGTCAATTCCGCGAGAGACTGTTCAAGGGCTGGAGCCTGTAAGCGGCCGCATCATAGTCGATTCAAGTGCCGATGCACGCAGGTCACGGCCAAAGATCCATCGCCGACGGCAAATCCACAGCGCTTGGTGGTGCCTGCGCGCACGTCGCCGGCGGCCATTACGCCTTCGCACGTGGTTTCCAGCTCGCACGGCGTGCGGTTCTTGTCCCGCCACAACGGGTCGTCCTGCAAGGTGGCGCCCGTCACGACAAATCCCTTGTCGTCCAGACGGATCGTGCCGGGAAGCCACTCGGTGTGAGGCTTGGCGCCGATGAAGATGAACACCGCGGCGCAGGGAATCGTGCGGTCCTCGCCGGTCTTACGGTTGCTCAGCCGCACCGATTCGACGGCCGCATCGCCCTCGATATCGCTCACTTCCGAGTTGTAGATCACCTCGATTCTGTCGTGTTGTTCAATGCGCCGACAGAGGTACTGCGACATGCTCTTGGCGAGGTCGTCTCCGCGGATCACTAGCTTGACGTGTCGGGCGCACTGGGCCAGGAACATGGCCGCTTGCCCTGCTGAATTGCCGCCGCCGACGACCACGGCAGTTCCGCCGGTGCAGACGCGGCCTTCGACTGACGTCGCGGCGTAGTAGACCCCGGCCCCCTGCAGTCGACGGCAACCTTCGATCTCCAGTTGCCGGCACGAAACGCCGCTGGCGATCAAAACAGAGCGCGCCCGCGCGATTTGCCCCGTGCAAAGCGCAAGCTGTTTCACACCATCGTCGGAGCTTTCGAGCGAACGTATGGTCGTTGGCGCCGTAAAATGGGCGCCAAATTTGAGCGCCTGCAGATAGCCCCGATTGGCCAAATCGGCGCCGCTGATGCCGGACGGAAAGCCGATGAAGTTTTCGATCCGCGAGCTGCTGCCGGCCTGCCCGCCGGGTCCGACGCGGTCGACGATCAAGGTCGACAAGCCCTCGGAGGCGGCGTAGACGCCCGCCGAAAGTCCGGCGGGGCCTGCGCCCACGATGACCAGATCGTAAAGCGTATCGTCGATCTGGCGCGAAATGCCCAGGCATTCGGCGATCTTGACCACAGAGGGCCGTTTGAGAACTTTTTCGTGACAGGCGACCACCGGCATTTCCTCGGCCGTGGCGTTCAGCAGCCGGAGTTGCTCCTGGCCCTCCGCTTCACCGGCGTCGAAGAATTTGTGAACCACGTGATTGCGGTGGAAGAATTCCCGCAGCAGTGCCGTTTCCGGCGAGCGGGCAGCGCCCACCACCTTCATGCCTTGCACGCCGGCGTCTTCGAGCAGCTTGCGACGGAGTTGAAAGGCCTCCAACAGCATGCTGCTCAGGTCGGGGATCTCGTTGAGCAATCGGCGCAGCTTGTC
>JBBDYK010000107.1:0-2544 GCA_040901665.1 Pirellulales bacterium
AATCATCGGCGGCAGCCAGCGCGAGGAACGACTGGACGTGCTGGAAGAACGGATGCGCGAACAGCAACTGGATCCGCAAGCATATTGGTGGTACCTCGACCTGCGCCGCTATGGCACGGTGCCCCATGCGGGCTTCGGTCTCGGCTTGGAGCGGGCCGTGCAATTCGCCACCGGCATGGCCAATATCCGCGACGTGATTCCCTTCCCGCGCGTGCCCGGCAGCGCCGATTTTTGACGGCCGGCCGCGGCGCTGCGAACCGGCCCCTGCGCGCGACTAGCTCTTGCGCATGGTCGTCAGGCCGAATGTCAACAGCGCCACGCCGATGCCCAGGAACATCAGCCAGTCGTCGGGCGTCACATAGATCGACATAGCAAGCACGTGCCTTTCTACCCCACTGTAGGTCAGCGTCGGAGGCCGAGGTGGGCCCCAGGGCACATTCAGGGAATAAATCCCGCCGTTTGCGGCGATTGGGGTTAGAACGCGCGTAACGATCGTGCGAGCTGAACGGGGGGCGATGTCGATGGGTCACTTGATTTCGCGCAGGCGGGTGAATAGCCTGAAGCAGGCGCTCAGGCGGTGCTACTTGCCCCACCGTTTGCCGCACGGCAACAGCCTCCCCCCAGCGGGATTCGAGCAAGCGGCCCCTCACCCCTCTCAAATCGCAGATGCCCAGCGTAACTTCTAACGCCACTGTCGTAGGCGACGCGAGCGCCTTGCGGCGCCACGTCCCCAGATTGCGAATCGCTTCGGCCATCGCGCCGCTGTTCGGCGCTCTGGTGCTGGTGCTCTGTGGAGCCACAAGCGCCGGTGCCGGCACGCTGGTGAGTCTCAACTTCACGAACTTCGGGACAGTGCAGGTCGACCTGTTCACGGAATTAGCGCCGCTCTCGGTGGCCAATTTCCTGCACTATGTCAACGATAGCTTGTACGACGATACGATGATCCATCGCGTCGACACCGGACTGGGCGTCATTCAAGGCGGCGGATACTCTCCCGGCGGTGTTCCGGTGGCGACGTTCGAGCAAGTCAATAACGAATCGTGGCTGCACAACCGTCGCGGCACACTCGCCATGGCGCGGGGCGGCGATGTCGATAGCGCGAAAAGCCAATGGTTCATCAATACCGATAACAATACCGTCGATCTGGGTTTGGCCGCCGGGCAAGGTTATTCGGTGTTCGGTTGGGTCGTGGGAGGCGGCATGAGCGTCGTCGACGCTATCGCCGCGGTGCCGACGTTCAACTACGACCCGCCCTTCAATCAGATCCCACTGCAGGATTTCACTCAGCAAGACAAAATCAACGGAGTCGATCCCACGCCACACGCCGTGGTGTTGGCCTCGGTCGAAGTCATCAGTACCCATCCCACGTTCCGGAATCCCATCAGCCGCGTGGACGTCAACAACGATGGCTTGCTCACTCCGCTGGACTCACTCATCGTGATCAACAGCTTGAATGCGCACGGCATTCATTTCGTTGATCCGTTCGAGAGCAATCCGTTTGCGTACCGTGACGTCAATGGCGACGGTTTGATTTCTCCCTCGGACCTGGTCGTGGTGATCAATTCGCTGATCGCCAACGGAACCGGCAATCCCGCGCCGCTGGCGATGCCCCAGCCGCAAGTGTCCTCATTGGCAGTCGTGCCGGAGCCGCGCGCCTGGGTGCTCGCCGCCTGGTGCATTCTCGCGCTCGGTTGCCTGATCGGGTATCGCACCCGCCTGTCGGCCGCCGCGGCAGCCTGACAAAAGCGGTTTCGCGCCGTACCTGCACGACGGCTCTGGGCGGGCCGTGCACGACCACTGGTTCTTCGCGCCGGCCGCGTTCGCGATTACAATTCGATGGAGAAACTGAGCGCGTTTCGCGCACGGAACCGCATTGGCAACGAGGGTTTTGCATGTCGGCCGATGGCGATCGCACCTCCGAGCATGTCCACCCGCGCGACCCGGGAAGCCTGGTATTCGTGGGCTTCAACTCCCGGCTGGCGGCGCTCGATCGCGAAACGGGCGAATTGATTTGGAAATGGAAGGCGCCAACCGGCAGTGGAATTCCCGCGATCCTGCTCGATGGCGATCGACTCATTGTCTCGCTGCAAGGGTACACCTATTGCCTGGACCCCGTCAGCGGCGGACAGATTTGGTACAATCCGCTCAAGGGCCTGGGCGTCGGCACTCCTTGCCTGGCCACGGCGCGCGCCAACACCACACCCCAGTTGTACGCCGTGCTTGCCGAGTACGAGCGCCAGCAACGCGCCAACGACTCCATCGGCTAAGGCGCAATGGCGCCGAACTTTCCTCGCAGTCTACACGCCCATAGATTTCAATACAGATATTGCCCAACAGGTCGATCACGGCCACGCACCACCGAGAAGGATCACATCCATGATGATGCGCACGCTGCTCGTAGTTTCCATGCTGTCGCTGATCGTCCCGCTATTCGGCCGTCTCGCCAACGCCGCGGACAACGCTCCTCCGGCCGGCTACGAACCGCTGTTCAACGGCACGGATTTGAGCGGCTGGAAAGGTCTGGTAGGGAACCCCGAGTCGCGT
>JBBDYK010000107.1:2554-6859 GCA_040901665.1 Pirellulales bacterium
CATGTTGTCGGAGAGCTCGCCGCCAAGCAGGCAGAGGCCGACGAGAGCATGCGCGCCCATTGGAGCGTGCAAGATGGCGCGCTGGTGTTCGACGGAAAGGGTGATAGCCTTTGCGCCGACAAGGACTACGGCGACTTCGAACTGTTGGTCGACTGGAAGATCCTCAAGGATGGCGACAGCGGCATCTATCTGCGCGGTAGTCCTCAAGTGCAGATCTGGGATCCAGCCGTGAAAGCGGCCGGCGGCGTGGGCTCGGGCGGGTTGTATAACAATCAGAAGAACCCGTCCAAGCCAACAGCCAACGCCGACAACCCGGTGGGCGAGTGGAACACCTTCAAGATTCGCATGGTTGGTGAAAAAGTGAGCATTTGGCTCAACGGCATGCTCGTGGTGGACGACGTCGTGCTGGAGAACTATTGGGATCGCGACAAGCCCATCTATCCCAGCGGACAGATCGAGTTGCAAAACCACGGCAACACGCTGTACTTCAAGAATATTTACATCAAAGAGCTGTAGTTTTTGGGACGCACTTTCGCCCATGCAGGTGCGGCGCAGTTTCATAGACCAGTGGGCTTGGGTTGACACGACGCAGCTTGCGTTCTTAATTACAAGCTGCGATCGTTGTTGGCGGTTGGGTGCGGTCCATGCACGTTGAATATCGAGACGAGTTTCGCTGCCCGATCGAACAGCTTTGGACGCTGATCGACGACGTCGAAAAGCAGCGACTGTGGCTCACCACCCTGGTGGACGTGACGCCCACGAGCGAACTGGACCGGGCAGTCGGCACGACGTTCGACATGCGCGTCCGCGAAGGGCGGCGCATCTCCACCTACGAAGGCCGCATCAACGCCTACGACCCGCCACGCCATTTGGGAGTGTCGTTCTGGGGCGGCCGTTTCGGACCGGGCATCGTGATGAAGGTCGAATATCGCCTGGCCGACCTTGGCACGCGCACGCGGCTGGAATACTACGCCGAAGTGAACACCGAGGATCTGACCGGCCCGATCAAACTGGCGATTCCCATCGCTCGGCTGTTCAGTTTCTTCCAGCTCCGCTACTTCATGCGCAATCTCAAGCGCCTGGCCGAGGCCGGCGGCCGCGCGACGTCGAACCGCTTGACGGCGTCGCAGTCGCAATAGTCAGTCTTTGCTGCGCGTGTGCCGTTCGGCATCCAGACATGCCTTTGCCAGGAGATTTCGCCTGCGCTCGGTCGCTGCATTCGCCTGCGCGACGCGCCGTTCGTTGACACCCGGTAAAAATGCCCGCTAGAATCCGGGTTTCGCATTTTCTCGACTCGTTGACAGTGGTTCGTATTTGGGAGGCCCAGGCAAATGGCTGAACAGGCTGGCGGGCAGGTTCGCACCGTGATGCAGGAAACGCGGGTTTTCCCGCCTCCCCAACAGTTTGCCGCCAGCGCGAGCATCGGCTCTTTGGCCGCCTATGAGGCACTGTGGAACGAGGCCGCGGCCGACGTCGAAGCATTCTGGGGCAAGCTGGCAGGCGAACTGCACTGGTTTCGGCCCTACGACAAAGTGCTCGAATGGAACGAGCCGGACGCCAAATGGTTCGTCGGTGGGCAAACCAACGTCTCGTACAACTGCCTTGACGCGCATCTCAATACGTGGCGCACGAACAAGGCCGCGCTTGTGTGGGAGGGTGAGCCGGGCGACACGCGCACCCTTACTTATCAGCAACTGCACCATGAGGTGTGCAAGTTCGCTAACGTGCTAAAGAAGTTGGGCGTTAAACGGGGCGACGTCGTTTCGATCTATATGCCGATGGTGCCCGAGCTGGCCATCGCCATGCTGGCCTGCGCGCGAATCGGCGCGGTGCATTCGGTCATCTTCGCGGGCTTTTCGGCCGAGGCGATCGCCGATCGCAACAACGACGCCGGCGCCGTGTTGCAACTTACGGCCGACTACGGCTGGCGCCGCGGCCAGGAACTGCCGCTGAAGAAGAACGTCGACGACGCCTTGGCCAAATCGCCCACCGTGAAACATTGCATCGTGCTCAAGCGAACGGGCAATCCGGTGCACATGGAGGAAGGACGCGACCATTGGTGGCACGATGTGGTCTGCGATGCGTCGGCCGATTGTCCGGCGGAGCCGCTCGACAGCGAGAACCCCTTGTTCATCCTGTATACCAGCGGCTCGACCGGCAAGCCCAAGGGCATCAAGCACACCTCGGCGGGCTACAATCTTTTCACGAAGAAGACCTTCGAGTGGGTGTTCGACCATCGCGATACTGACGTGTTCTGGTGTACGGCCGACATCGGTTGGGTGACCGGGCACAGCTATGTCGTGTACGGCCCGCTGGCCGCCGGTGCGACCGTTTTGATGTACGAAGGCGCGCCGAATTGGCCCGATGAAGGACGCTTCTGGGAATTGATCGAGAAGTACCGCGTCACGATTTTCTACACCGCCCCCACGGCGATTCGCGCCTTCATCAAGAGGGGCGATCATTGGGTCGACAAGCACGATCTCTCCAGCCTGCGACTGCTGGGAACGGTGGGCGAGGGCATCAATCCCGAAGCCTGGATGTGGTACCACCGCAAGATCGGCGCCGAGCGCTGCCCGATCGTCGACACCTGGTGGCAGACCGAGACGGGCGGCATCATGATGAGCCCACTACCAGGCGCCATACCCACCAAGCCGGGCAGTTGCACCAAACCGCTGCCGGGCATCGTGCCGGCGATTGTCGACTCGGCCGGCAATCCGGTGCCGCAGGGCGAAGGCGGCTGGCTGGTGATCACCAAGCCGTGGCCGTCGATGCTGCGCGGCATCTGGGGCGATCACGATCGTTATCGCGAGCAGTACTGGTCGAAGGTGCCGCACAACTACCTGGCCGGCGACAACGCCCGCTGCGACGCCGACGGCTACTATTGGATCATGGGCCGCATCGACGACGTGCTGAACGTGGCGGGGCACCGTCTGAGCACCATCGAGATCGAAAGCGCGCTGGTCAGCCATCCGCAAGTGGCGGAAGCCGCGGCGGTGGGGCGTCCCGACGAGATCAAGGGCGAGGCGGTGGCCGTGTTCGTCACGCTCAAGAACGGCAAGCCGGACGACAATCTGCGGAAGGAACTGAAGGCGCACGTCCGCAAGGAAATCGGCGCGTTGGCCCAGCCGGACGACATCCGTTTCACCAACTCGCTTCCCAAGACGCGCAGCGGCAAGATCATGCGCCGCTTGCTCAAGGACATTGCCAGCGGCAAGGAAACCGTCGGCGACACCTCCACACTCGAAGACTACAGCGTGCTAGCCAAGCTGCGCAGCGACGAGGAGTAAACCCACTTCCTTCTCCCAGTCCCTCGCCCAGAGTTAGCGTGTGCTACGGCCGGAAGGTCTCTCGGGCACATCCAGGCGGTGTGGGTTCGTGAGCATTTCATCTGATGCGAAAGCACATGCTCCCAAGGCCTCCAGAAAGTCCGTCATTTGCCAGATGTCACCGGCTTCGTGGTGGTCAGATTCATAAGCCTTGCCGCGCAACGTTGTCGTAAAACAGTCTTCGCCCAGGTTCCATCCCCAAGGCCGCAGGTATCGTTCGATGCGCTTCTGATCGATACCCCAGGTCTGCGCGAGCACTTGTGGTTGACCGCGCCGCGTTTCAAGCCATTCAAGTTCGCCTTCCGCCGGAAACTCAAGGTCAACCCAGTATTCCGGTAACGTGCTAAAGTTGTCCAGGTGTGTCGCACCTAAGAACAGCGAATACTCCCATAGGCTGCCCTCCTGAATGCGCACGTTCAGATATGGGCAGTTGAATCTGACTGCGACAAAACTAGCGATCTCGTAGTCGCGTTGGCCAAACACCGCAGAGTGAACGACGTTGTTGTGGCTGACCCAGAGACTGCATTGATCAGAATCAGGACGTTGGTCCCAATGGACTTGGCCGCCGAGTTCAGCCACCGCGTCTTCGATTCCTGCACAAATTTGCTCGGCAGTTGGGCCTTTGAATGCGTGCACAGAGTTGCGTTCGCCCATTTTCGGTACCCTCAGTTCGTGGCAAATGAAAGAAGCCCGCGCACTTTGAACATGCGCGGACTTCGTAGCGACTAAGAACACAGGTCGAACGCAACGTAGCTCATTCCGGGAACAGCTTCGTCGACAAGTAGCGCTCGCCAAGATCGGGCAGCACGACGACGATCAGCTTGCCGGCGTTTTCGGGCCTTTTGGCCAGGCTGAGCGCGGCCCAGGCGGCGGCGCCGCAACTGATGCCGCACATGAAACCCTCTTGCGCCGCCATTTGACGCGACGTTTCCATCGCGTCGTCGTCGGCCACTTGCACCACGTCGTCGATGATGTCGAC
>JBBDYK010000108.1:0-6855 GCA_040901665.1 Pirellulales bacterium
GCGGCCCTGATTTGTTGACGCGCGAGGTGCTAGCGAGCCGAGCTACTTGATGAGCGGTCCGGAGTCGCCGCCCACGCCGCCTTTGAGGTCTTGCGGAGGCGTGCTGGACGTCGACGATCCGTTGGAGCCGCCGGCCGCTTCGTCGCCATCCTCCTGAGCCCACTCCACGCGCTTGCGCGACAATCCGATTTTTCGCTCGCCCGCGTCGACGCGCAGGATCTTGACCTCGATCTGATCGCCGACCTTTACGATCTCCTCGGCGTTCTCCACCTTGTGGTCCGCCAATTCGGAGATGTGCAAGAGCCCCTCGAGGCCGTTCTCCAGACCGACGAACACGCCGAAGTTGGTGATCTTGGTGACCGTGCCGGTGACGAGTTGGCCCGGCTGGTACTTGCTGGGAATGTCGGTGGCCCAGGGATCCTCTTCGAGTTGCTTGAGGCCCAGGGCAATGCGGCGGCGCTGTTGATCCACGGAGAGCACCTTGCACTCGACGGTCTGCCCCTTCTCGACCACCTCGCTGGGATGGCTGATTTTGCGGGTCCACGACATGTCGCTGACGTGCAGCAGGCCGTCGATACCCTCTTCGATCTCGATGAAGGCGCCGTAGTTGGTCAGGTTGCGGACGGTGCCCTTGACCATCGTGCCGGGCGGGTAGCGTTCGGCCACCTTGTCCCAGGGATTGGCCTGGGTTTGCTTCATGCCCAGTGAGATTTCCTGCTTGTTCTTGTCGATGTTGAGCACGACGACGTCGATTTCGTCGTCGATGTGCACTAACTCGTTGGGATGGCTGATCCGCTTGGTCCACGACATTTCGCTGATATGGACCAGGCCCTCGATGCCCTCTTCGAGCTTGACGAACGCTCCGTAGCTCATCACGTTGACCACCACGCCGTGCACGGTCGATCCGACGGGGTATTTGTCCTCCACGCTCTCCCACGGGCTGGCGCTCTTTTGCTTGAGGCCCAGTGCGATCTTTTCCTTTTCCCGATCGACGTGCAGGATCTGCACCTCGATTTCCTGGTCGATCGAAACCATCTCGGAAGGATGACCGATGCGGCCCCAGCTCATGTCGGTGATGTGCAGCAAACCGTCGATGCCGCCCAGGTCGACGAACGCGCCGAACTCGGCGATGTTCTTGACCACGCCCTTGCGCAGTTGGCCGGGCTCCAACGTGGAGAGCAATTGCGATTTCTTTTCGGCACGCTCGGCCTCGATCAAGGCGCGGCGGCTAACCACGATGTTGCGGCGGGCGTCGTCGATCTTCAGCACGATGCACTGAATGGCGCGGCCGATGTAGTCGCCGATGTCGGCGGGACGGCGGATGTCCACCTGGCTAGCCGGCAAAAATACGTTGACGCCAATGTCGACCAGCAATCCGCCTTTGATCTTGCGGGTGACGGTGCCGGTGACGATGTCGCCTTCGTGAACGGTCTCCATCACCTTGAGCCAGGCCTCGATCTTCTCGGCCTTGCGCTTGCTCAGGGTGATCATGCCGCGCCCTTCCTCGGTGCGGCCGAATACGTCTTCGACCTCCTCGATCAGGACTTTGACGGATTGCCCGACTTCCGGCGGTTCTTCGCCTTCCTCCCACTCGGACAGCGGGATGATTCCTTCGCTCTTATAGCCAACGTCGACCAGCACGAACTCGTTGTCGATTCGCAGGATTCGGCCGTCGATGATCTTGTTGGGCGCCAGTTCGGCGCCGCCCCAATCGATCTCTTCGGTGGCCGTGCCGCCCATGGCCTGGGCCAATTCTTCTTCCCACTCCTCTTGCTTCAGGTCGAGCCCGCGAATCAGGTTACGATTTACCATGCGATTTTGTTTTCGGTTATCAGTCGCCCCGGCGAGAGGGCCAGAGCACACGCGCCTTAGAGGACGGCATGTGCCGAGCAGGCGACTCAAAGAAATAAGGGCCGTTGTCCGCGCGCCCGCTTCCCAAACGCTGGGATGCTCCTGGGGCTCTCGGGACGAATCGGGGATTATACCCGCATTCGGGCCGCTGGGCAATTACGACTGAAAGCGCTGCTGCGAGCCGCAGTATTGCGGCAAACGACGGCCCAGCGTCAACTGCGGCGGCGCGGCGCCTATTTGACCGAGTGGGGCAAAGTGATGCTCGACGGCGCGGCGTCGGCGGCCAATTCCAGCGGCACATTCCAGACCACGCTGCCCACCTTGCACACTCCTTCGGACCCGTCCTGGCAGTAGTAGTACGCCAGCGAGACCTTCAATTTGTCGGTGCCCGAGGCGCCGTTGACCGGCAGATCGATATCAAAGCTCGCTTTGCGCTGGGGCGCGTCGGTCAACTTGCCCAAAGCCTCACGAGCAACGGGCCCTTGAGCCCCGCCGGGCTCGACCAGGTATCGCAGCGGCGCCAGTTCGTTGATCTTGTAGCCGGCCGGCAGCGTCAGTTGAACCTGCAATCGAACTTTGCCGTCGACGGTCTTCACTTTCGCCGCCTTAAGGTCCACCGCGGCTGCCCCGGGAAATGTGGGCACGGAGTCCGCCTTGGCGGGCGCTGGAGGTTTGAGCCCCTGAATCGCCAACGTCGTCACCCGGTTGCCGGCTGCCAGATCGATCGTGCGGATGGTGTGGTTGTTGGTGTCGGCCACATAGAGCTTGCCGGCCGCATACGCCAATCCGGTGGGCTCGTCGAACTGGGGCGGCGAATCCGCTGTTCCCGGCTCGCCGGTGCCGACCAGGGTCTGCGACGTCGCTTGCCGCGGATCGATGATCTTGATTTTGTTGTTGTAGGTATCCGCCACGTACAACAAGTTGTTGTGATAGAGCACGTCGAGCGGATGCTGCAGTCGTACGTCGGGCCCTTGGCCATCGACGTCGCCAAATGCGAACAATCGGCCGGCCGGCAGGGTCGCGGTGCCGACGACCGTGGTGACTTCTCCTTTAGGGTCGAACGGCACGGCGCGGATCGAGCTACCCTCGCTATCCGCCACGTACAGCACCTTGCCATCGGAGGCCAGACCGCTGGGTTGCGCCAGTGATGCATAGCCGCGCTCATAAGGTTGTGTCGGCAGCAGCGGACCGTCGACGATGTCTTCGCGGCCGTTGCCGGCGTAAGGGCCAATCTCGCGCCCGATCAACGGCATCTTCCAGATCTGATGCGGGCCGGCCATGGCGATATACAGATCGCGCCGCTCGATCCACAGCGCCCAAGGGCTGTTGAGCGCTGTCTTAAGCGGCGGCCCGACCCAGCGATGCGCCTCCGTGAGCGTACCGATGCGGTCGCCCAGCTCCTCGATGCCGGGCCAGCCGTGTCCTTGCTTGCCCGTGCCGGCGATCGTCCGCACGCGCTTTTTCTTGAGATCCACCTCGCGGAGCAAGTGGTTTTCGGTATCGGCCACATACAGCGTGTCGCGATCCAGCGCCATGCCCTGGGGATGGTCGAAAGTGGCCTTTTGATAGGTTCCGTCGTCGGCGCCGATTTGTCCCGTGCCGATCACGTCCACAAGGGTGCCGTCGAGATCGGCGATGACGATGCGATTGTGATTGCTGTCGGCGATGAACAGCCGTTTTGACTTTTCATCGGCCAGCACTTTTCCCGGAAAGCGGAGCGGTGTGTCGGTGGCTTTGAAGCGGGCCAGCTCGAACCGCAAAGGCGTGCGATCCAAAAGTCCCTTGCGCTCGTAATAGGGGATCACCTTCTTGAAGAATTGATCGAGCGAAGCGAAATCGATTTCGCCGCCGTTTTTGGCCACGAAGTTGCCCTCCGGATCGATGACGCACAACGTGGGCCAGCTTTGCACCTCGTACTTGTTCCAGATCACGTGGTTGGCGTCGTTGATCACCGGGTGCTCGATTTCGTAACGGAGCACGGCGTCTTCGATGTTCTTGGAGTCTTGCTCGGTCTCGAACTTGGCTGAGTGTACGCCGATCACCACGATCTCGTTGGGATAAGCGAGTTCTAGCTTCTTGAGTTCCGGGAGCACGTGCATGCAGTTGATGCAGCAATAGGTCCAGAAGTCGAGCACCACGAACTTTCCGCGCAACTGCTTCAGGTCGATCGGCCCGGCGGTGTTGATCCAAGCGACTCCGCCGTCGAGGGATGGCGCGCGGAAATTCTGCGGAAAGGGATGATCGTCCATGGGTTGCTCGGCCGCCGGTTGCTCGTTCTTCTGCGCCAACAGCAATGGGGCGGAGCGCTCCGTGTCCGACGGGGCGGCGACTGCCAGCGGACCGGCGACTCCAGCGATAAGCACGGCCGTCACGATAGCAAGCACGGTCGCGGTGCAAAAACAGTTTGATCGCAACGACAAGCGCATGGGGAAGTCCCGTGAGGCTCTTAGGTGGGGGCGGCCGATCACGTCGGGCACATCTTAGCTTAACATTGCGCTGGCATCAAAAGTTCGCGATATGGGCGGCCAGCCGAGGCGCGACCCGAGTTTTCGCCGCATATGACTACGCAGCGGGCCAAAGATTGGTTTGCCGCCAAGGGCGCCAAAGCAACTCGGCTGCTGGTTGGGGAAACGGGTGTTGCTAGCGGGCACGACTCGGCCGTGCTGCCAAAGAATTGCTTTTGTCGCCATGGAGAACTGGCCGAAACTATCGTAATAACCGCTACATGCGGCCGCGAACGAAGTTGACAGTGCTACGGCGGTGGCGGTAGATTTGCCCGCAGCTTGCCCGTCCTGCCAGACAATTTCCCGCGCCCGGCAACAGATCAGCGCGCGGTCCTGCCGCGTAGAAGTAAGGGCCTACAAGCGCAGGGCCTTGGCCGGTTTCCGGAGAGAAGCATCCGTGTTACGCACCGCAGTTGCCGCGTGGATTTGTCTGGTGCTAGCAGCAGCCAGTGCCGACGCCCAGGATTGGGCCGTCAAGATGTTCAAGGTAACGTCGCACGACTTCGGCACGGTGGCGCGGGGCTCGAAGGCCCAATATCGCTTCGAGTTCAAGAACATTTATGAGGAAGATGCGCATATTTTGAGCGTCCGCTCCAGTTGCGGCTGTACGACCGCGAAGGTGACCAGGCCCGACCTGAAGACCTTTGAGACGTCGGAAGTCGTCGCCGACTTCAATACCCGCGACTTTCTCGGCCATCGGACCGCTACGATCACGGTGGTATTCGACAAGCCATTTGCGGCGGAAGTCCAATTGCACGTCGCTGGCACCATTCAGAGCGACATCGTGCTGCAACCGGGCGCGCTCGACTTGGGCACGGTCGATTTGGGGAAGGGGGCCGAGACACGCCTGAACATCGACTATCTGGGCACCGCGAGTTGGCGGATCGTCGACGTGAAGACGCTCGACCCGCATTTCGAGGTCGAGATCAACGAGTTAGGGCGCGCACCGGGCAAGACGACCTATCAGTTGCTGGTGCGCCTGACGAAGGATGCTCCGGTCGGCTATATCAAGGACCAACTCATACTCTGCACCAACGATCCGCGGGCGCCGGAATTGCCGGTGGATCTCGAGGGGCGCGTGATCTCGGATATCACGATCAGCCCCAGCCAGTTGTTCATCGGCGTGGTGCACCCGGTCCAGAAGGTCGAGAAGAAACTGGTGGTGCGTGGCAAGAAGCCATTCAAGATCATCGACATCGAGTGCCCGGACAAGTCGTTCGAGATCGATGCGCCGAAGGACGCCCGCGCCGTACACTTGATTCCCGTGGTGTTCACCGCCGGCGACGATCCTGGCCGCATCGCACAGAAAATTAGCATCACGACCGATCAGGGCAACAACGTGGTGCAAGCTTGCACGGCCTTTGCCGAGATCGTCAAACCACAAGAGCCAACGGCCAAGACGCCGTAGACGATTCACGCTCGAACACCACTCGCGCGCCTAAGGTCGCTCTAGCGGTGGTCTGGGCCGCGCGAGCTTGCCAGCGCCCCGATCTCGACCACGGGCGGCTCACCTCCGGCTGCGCAGCTTTTGCAACCGCCGCCGCAGGCCGCGGCCTTCCGCTCGACGATCGTCCGCCAGCCGATGCGCGCCAGATACGCGATTGCCAGCGAGACGATCGCCAAGCTCGCAATGCTTTGCCAATCGAGAATCATGAAGTCACCGGAAAACCGCGTTGCGTCACAATGGCGGCAAACGCATGCCGATCTGATACGTCAAAAACGCGCCGACATAGGCCAGCGCCGTCATGTAGGTAAACGTGAACGCCGGCCAGCGCCAACTGTTCGTCTCGCGGCGAATGATCACCAAGGTCGACGCGCATTGCGCACACAAGGCGAAGAACACCATGATCGATAGCGCCACCGGGATATTATAGACCGGCTCGCCCGTGTCGTCCCACTGTGCCGCGCGCATGCGGTCGGCCAGTCGATCGCGGTCGGTTTCGTCCCCCACATCCAGCTCGCTACCGAGATTGTAGATCACGCCCAACGCTCCCATCACGACTTCGCGGGCGGGAAACGAGGCGAGCGCCGCGCAGCCGATGCGCCAGTCCCAACCCAAGGGCCGCACGGCCGGTTCGATCGCGTGCCCCAATCGTCCCAGAAAACTGTCGCGCTGGTATGCGGCGGCAATCGCGTGCTCGACGTCGGCAAGTTCCGCTTCAACCGCCGGCCGTGCGGGCGATTCATCGGGCAGGTGCTCAAGCCTGGCACTCAAAGCTTCAGCGCTAGGCGCCAGTTGTGTGGCAACCTCCGCCGAGTTGTGCGGATAATACGACGCCGCCCACACCAGGATCGAGACGGCCAGGATCAAGGTTCCGGCGCGATAGACGAATGCCCAGCCGCGCTCGATCATCCGCATCACGACGATCGTGGGCGAAGGCCACTTATAGCTGGGCAACTCCATCACGAACGGCGGCGTCGGGCCGCGCAGCAGCGTTCGCTTGAGCACCAGCGCCACGCCGGCGGCGGTCAAAATGCCCACCAGATACATCCCGAACAG
>JBBDYK010000109.1:0-6836 GCA_040901665.1 Pirellulales bacterium
GCGCCACCGCGTGCCCCGGATTCAACAACTAAGGTTTACTTGCGTTCGGCAGGCTTGCCGACAGCCTGGCTGGCCGAACGAAGCTGGCAGCAAGGCAACTTGGCGGCGGTCTTCACTTCCGCCTTCTCGCCGCAACAAGCCTTGCCTTCGGCGCAACACGCCTTGCCTTCGACGCAACACTTGGGCGCCTCGTCGCAACAAGCCTGGTTGTTCTTGCAACAAGCCATGCCTTGGGCGCAGCAAGCCGTCTTGGTTGCGCCGGCCTTGGCGTCGACGGTGCAGCACGACCGCTCGGCGTCGCAGCAAGCCGCTTTCAACTTGCAGCAATCCTGGGCGGCCGTCTTCACCTCTCCCTTTTCGCCGCAGCAGGCTTCGCCCTTCTTGCAGCACGCCTTGGCCTGCTGACAGCACTGTGGCGCCTCGTCGCAACAAGCCTGATTGTTCTTGCAACAAGCCATCGCCTGCTCGCAACAACCGGGCTTGCTCTTGTCAGCGCAGCAGTCGCGCTGGGCGTCACAACATGCCAGCTTGGCCTCGCAACAGTTCTTTTCCTTCTCCGCGCTATCGGCGGCAAAGCCGGTCGCGGCCGCCAGGGCTCCCACGCTCAACATGAGCGCAGCAGCCGATGAATAGTAAGCAGCAAACATGAGTATCTCCTTGCCTAATGGGAAAACGCGAAAATCATCCAACGACGTTGCTCGCTCGGCGCGCGGACGACCACTTCGTGAAAAATGCTGGTCGCGGCGCGCGCAACAATCAACAACGCCACAGGCAAGAGAGAGCTTGCAGAGTCTGGGCCGGCAGAAGCAGCTCTTGTGCCGGTAGCAAGTAACAACCGCCGACGTCCGCCAGCGCATACGGCACGTAAGCCGTCAACAGCGTGGGCGGCGCCGTCAACACCTTCTCCACCGTCAAACCCACGGGCGACAGCCGGCAACATTCAAGCGGGCAGGATGCCGGCTTCGCGGGCGCCGGCGTCTTGGTCGAATCCGCTTCCATTGGACTCGCACAACAGGAATGCGCTACGACGCGGGCGGCATCTGCGGGCGCCGCGCTCGCCGACTCTTCAGCCAGCACGCACACGCTGGGCAACAGCGCGCAAGGCGACATCGGCAACGACACCAGGCCGATGCTAATCCAACTCAAAATAGTGGTCCCGGCACGCATCACGGAACTATACGCAGTTGCCAGCCCAAGGGTTCAAGGGTGGGAACGATATCGTGGCGGGCAAAACACCGCAAGTCATGTTTAGCCAAGAGGTTTCCCCGAAAGAATGTCATCCAGGGTAATGCCGACTAACACCTGGCTGCCGGACGCGGCAATGGCCTGGGGGCAATCGATTGTCAAAACGACTCGCTCCTGAACGCAATCGAGCAGAATATCGCTGTATCGCTCGATGAAGCCATCGTCCACGACGGACACGCCCGGACCCGCGACCGCAAGCGCGAGCAGTTCGGGGGGCAACGTGGCGTTGATCCGATCGATCAGTTGCCCTACCGCCTCGCGCGGTTTCTGGCCGATGTGCAGCACGATCGCCAACTGAGAGCGATCGGAGCGGGCAATCAGCGCAGCGAACATGCGGCCAAGCTCGCCGCAGAGCAATTCATCGGGCTGGTTCCAATCGGGAAACGCGATCAGATTGGTCGCGCGCAGTCGCAGGGCTTGGCTCACGGCGCCTTGGCGCGCCGATTTGAGATCGTCGCACAGCGCCAAATAGTGATCTGGATGCACCAGCGGCAACGGCCTCTCGCCACCCGCGCCGGCGATTTCGGCGGCCAAGTGCGGATACTCCCCAACCTTTCTTTGATCGACGAACAAGAACGCATTCTGTCGATACCACCAGGCGATGTTGGCGTTGCGCCACAAGCGGCGTCGCAGGCAATCGACGACCAGATAGTCGTGCCTGGCGAAGAGGTCGATCCAATACTCGGGCCATTGCCCGTTGATGTGGCCGGTTCCCGGTTGATGAGGAATTGCAGCCGAGAACAACACGACCGGCGCGGCGCGGACCAGTGACGCAACCAGGATTCCCGCGGCATGCTCGGGCAGATGCTCGGCCACTTCCAAGCTGACAGCCAAATCAAAACGACGGCCAACGTCGAGCGGCGTGGCCAGGTCGTGGCAGCGAAATCGCGCGGCGTCGATCAATAGCGTCGCGCGTTCGACATAATCGCCATCCACACCCTGAAAGTCACTGACGCCGGCAGCCTGAAACTCCGCCAGCCACGTGCCGATGCCGCAACCGACATCGACGACGCTGGCCGGCCGCACATACTCGAACAGCACAGGGATAACGGCGCGCGCCGAGGCACGGGACAGCTCTTGGTGAAAGGCGAAGAATTCCGCGCCGTATTGTGTTTCGTTCATCGGGTTCGCGCCGGCAACTATTTCTTCAACAGCGCCGCAAATTGCTCCTCGGTCAGCACCGGGACGCCAAGCTCGCGAGCCTTATCGAGCTTGCTGCCGGCCTTTTCCCCGGCGACGACGTAGTCGGTTTTTTTCGAGACGCTGGATGCGGCGCGGCCGCCCAGCCCGGTAATCAGCTCCTCGATCTCGTCCCGTCCGTAGTGTTCGAGCGTGCCGGTGACGACGAACGTCTTGCCGGCAATCGCCTTGGCGCGCTGGCGCGCAGGGCGATCGGCGCTCATCTTCACGCCCAAGCGCGCCAGATCGTCCAGCGTGCGGCGGCCGAACGCGCTGTGTACAAAGGCATGAATGCTCTTGGCGATCACAGGCCCAATCTCGTTGATCGCGGACAATTCTTCCGCCGTGGCTTCGCGCACCTCGTCGATCGACTGAAAATGCTCCGCCAGCACGGCCGCCACCCGGGCGCCCACGTGCCGGATCGAAAGTGCATTGAGCAGCCGCGCAAGCCCGCGTGACTTGCTCGCTTCGATGCCCTCCAACAACTTCTCCGAGGACTTCTGGCCCATGCGTTCCAAGTGCGTCAAGGTGTCGAGCGTGAGTCGAAACAGATCGCCATAGCTCTTCACCGCGCCGGTCTCGACCAGTTGGTCGACCAGCTTGTCGCCCAATCCTTCGATGTCCATCGCGCCGCGGCTGGCGAAGTATCGCAACCGCTCTTTGACTTGTGCGGGGCACTCGGTATTGGGACAGCGGATGTACACGCCCCCTTCGTCCTTCACCAGCGGCGTGTCGCACTGCGGACAGCGCGTGGGAAAGACGAACTTGCGCGGGCTCCCTTGCCGCTCGTGCTTTTCCACGCGGACCACGTGCGGGATCACCTTGCCGGCCTTCTCCACCACCACCACGTCGCCAATCCGTACGTCCTTCCGCTCGATCTCTTCGGCATTGTGCAGGCTGGCGCGGCGCACCACGGTGCCGGCCAGTTCGATCGGCGCCAGATCGGCAACGGGCGTGATCGTGCCCGCCTTGCCAATCTGGACGCGGATATCCAAGAGCTTCGTCGGTCCTTCGAACTTCTCGAACTTGTAGGCGATCAGCCAGCGGGGACTCTTGCTGGTGGCGCCCAATCGCGCGCGCTGCTCGAAGTCGTTGACCTTCAACACCAGGCCGTCCACTTCGAAATCCAGCTCGTGCAAGCTCTCGATCAATTCCTCGCAGTGCGCCACGGCGGCGTCGAAATCGTCGAAGCATTTCACGTGCGGCGTGGCTGGCAATCCATAGCGGCGCAACTCGGCCAGGAACTCCATGTGGGTCTTGGCCTTCAGGCCTTCAACATATCCTACGCCATGGCAAAACAGCCGCAGGCGGCGCCGCGCCGCGTCGCGCGGATTGAGCAGCCGGATGCTGCCTGCGGCGCAGTTGCGCGTGTTGGCGTACAGCGGTCCGCCCGCTTTCTGCTGCGCCTCGTTCAGCCGCACCAGGTCCGAATTGGTCATGTAGACTTCACCCCGCACCTCCAGTACGCGCGGCGGCGCGTCGGCCAGTTTCATCGGGCAATCGACGACCGTGCGGATGTTGTGCGTGATGTCGTCGCCGTTGCGGCCATCGCCGCGCGTCGCAGCCTGGACCAGCCGGCTGTCGTCGTAGGTCACGCTGACCGCCACTCCGTCGATCTTGAGCTCGACGACCCAGGCGATCTTCTCATCGGGCAAAAGCTTCGCGATCCGCTGGCCGTATTTGCGCAGCTCGTCGAGGCTGTAAGTATTCTCGATCGACAGCATCGGCATGCGATGCTGCACCGGCCGCAACGAGGCAACCGGCTCGCCACCCACCTTCTGCGTGGGGCTGTCGGGAGTGATCAGCTCGGGATGCTTCGCTTCCAGCTCTTTGAGCCGGTCCATCAGCTTGTCGTACTGGCGGTCAGAAATCTCCGGCTGCGCATCGACGTAGTACTTGCGATCGTGATAGCGAATCTCGTCGCGCAGCTTTTCGATCTCGGCGGCGGCGTACGTCATACCTGCGCCCGAAGAAGAGACTTGCTACTCAGTCGGACGGCTGCACTCGGCCGCCACGGTGACCTGTTGGCCCGCTGACGAATTGGGCACCAGGCACAGGAATTTCAGCGGAACCTCGCCCGTGTTCTTGAACTGGTGCACTTCGCCAGGCACGACAAGCACCACGTCGCCGGCCGCCAGTCGATGTTCCCGGTCGCCTTCGTAAACGACGCCAGTGCCTTCCAGCACGAACACCTCGTGCTCGTAGGGGTGGCTGTGCCGCGGAGTATGACCACCGGGCGCCACTTCGAACTGGCGCATCGCAAAATTCGGCGCGCCCTGCTGCTCGTCCACCAGCCACCGCACCTGGCAGCCGGAAGCGCCTTCCATGGTGACCGGGACCTGGCTGACTACTTCGTAGTGATTGACTCTCATGACGGCGCTCCAGCGCTCGCACAATTCCAACCGTGCGGCGACTGCGAGCCGGTCGCCGCGTCCGATGTGAGGTCATTATACAGTAGTGTACAAGAGTATCCTACTGGGTTTTTGAGCCCGGCCGGGAATTGGTCTGGGTGTGCGAATTGCCGCATGTATCCAGGGGGCGGCGCGCATCGCGCCAGCGGTCGAGCCCCATGGCTGCGAACGAGGCCAAGGCCAACAGCGCCAGCTCGCCGCCCAGCAGTTTAACGCCGTGCTCGTCGAGAAACTCAGTCAGCGGGTGCGGCTCGGCCTGCTGCGCCGCCACCGGTGAGATGGCCCGATACGCCATCACGCCGTAGGCGCAGGCCGTCACCAGGAAGACGATGCCCAAGAGGACCAGCAGGACATAGAACGGATTGACCGGCTCGCGGGACTTGGCCATGGCACTGCCACTCGTGCGACGAAAAAACCTCGAGGGACGACTCCCAGCGCCGCTAACGTCTCCTCCAAGGAAACTTCACAGCCGTCGACCTCGAGGTGGTTGCGCCAGATTCGTTTGAGTCCAAGGCAACCGCCACAATCTAACCGAGCGGACGCCGATTGACAAGCGGCAGCTCATTGCTTGTCGCGCGATGCCAGTCGACCCACCAGCGCGCGAAACGTCTCGCCGCGCTCTTGAAAATCGCGAAACTGATCGTGGCTCGCGCACGCCGGCGAAAGAACAATCGCGTCGCCGGGGCGCGATCGACGCCAACACCATGCGAGCGCCGCGGACAGGTCCTCGCGCACGACCGCCGGACAATCGCCACCGGCCGCCTGGATCGCCGCTTGCAACTCGTGGCGCGCGGCGCCGAAAACGGCCGCACCTGCGACGCGTGCGGCCACAGCGCGCCCCAACGCATGGAAGTCGGCGCCCTTTGCGTCGCCGCCGGCCAGCAGCCACAGCGGACCATCGATGGCCGCCAGCGCCGCGGCGGCGGCAGCGGGGGAAGTGGCCTTCGAGTCGTTGTAGAACCGCCGCCCGTCGATCTCCGCGACGAGCTCGATCCGATGCGGCAATCCGGCGAACGCTTCCAGCGTCGAGATGATTGTTTGCAGCGAGATGCCCGCCCACTGTCCGGCGGCGGCGGCACACGCTGCGTTCTGTCGGTTGTGCTCGCCCGCAATCGCCAGCATCGGCAACGATTTCAACGGCCAACTTGGAAAAATGCGGCCCGTCGCATGGGCGCTCCAACCGGCAACTTCGCCGTCCAGTTGGTTCAACACGGTCACCGCCGAAGAATCGGCCACCAGCCGTAACTTTGCCGCCACGTAGTCGGCGTAGGAGCCGTGCCAATCGAGATGGTTGGCGCTGCAATTGGTGATCACCGCAAGCTCGGGCATCCGCGCCGTCGCGCTGAGGTGCGCCAACTGAAAGCTGCTCAGCTCGAGCACCACCCAATCGTCAGCGGTCATTGACTCCAAGTCGCCCAACAGGCTGCGGCCAATATTGCCGCCCAGCCATGCGCGGCGTCCGTCGGTCGCCAGCATCGCGTGCAACATGGAACACGTCGTCGACTTGCCATTGGTGCCGGTGACGCCGACCACCTTGGCCGGACAGGCGGTCAGGAACAGTTCGGTTTCGGAGATCAGGCGGGCGCCGGCCTCGCGAGCCGTCCGCAAGGCGGAATGGTCCGGTCGGATCGCCGGATTGACGACGACGAACTCCGTCTGCAAATCGGCCCAGGCGTGGCCATCCAGATGGACCGCCTCGATCGCGAGATCGGCCAACTGGGCCAGCGAGTCGGCCAGCACACCCGCGTCGGCCGAATCGCTGATCGTGACCCGCGCTCCGCGAACTGCCAGGTAGCGTGCGGCAGCAACGCCACCGCCGTGGCGGCCCAGCCCCAGGACGGTCACGCGGCGCGCGGTCCAATCCACGTCGGCTAGCGGCTCAACGCGCTGGCGCCTGGCAGGTGCTGCAAGTGAAGGTCCGACCGCCATGCGGCATCCTGCCGATCTCTAGTGGAGCGTCAACCCGATTCATTCGGGTGACGCGAAACGTCGCCAAAGACG
>JBBDYK010000110.1:0-6812 GCA_040901665.1 Pirellulales bacterium
TCGATGGCAGTGGCTTTCAGAGTTTGCAGAACCTGCGATCGGGCCTCTGCGCGCAGCACACGCACCAGCGAAGCGCGCAAGCTATCAGCGCGCTCCAACGTGTTGCGCAGACCACCTTCCGGCTCAAGAAAATCCGCGCGCACTCGCTCATCGACGGAGCGCACCAACTCGGGCATGCGAAGGCGGAGCGCTTCGGCGATGGACGCCGTGATGTCGCTGCCCGCGTGCGGTTCGCCGACGCGATTGCTCCAGGGCGGCTCGCCTACGAACTTCTTGCTCAATACGCCCAATTCTCGTTGCAGATCCGCGATGCGTTCGCCGGCCGCACTGATTGCGGCGGCGATCAGCCGACAAGTGCGGGCCAGCGCTTGCGCCGTGGCCAATTCACACCGAACCGCTACCAGGTAGGTGAGCGCGCTGGTGATTTCGGCGTTGGCTCTCTTTGCGTGACGGCCGAAGAGGCCCCGTTTGGGCGGCCCGGCCACCGCCGCCTTCACGGCTTGCTCGACCGACAGCAGATCGCGCTGCTTCTCGCGCAGGTGCTCGTGCGCCTGGGACTCGATGGCTCGCAAATGTTTGTCGTACCATTGTTTGGCGCTGCTGGCCATCGCGACGCGGGCGTCCGAGATTTCCACAAGGCCATAAAGCCAATCGCGCACCGCCGCGCCGGCAGGGGCGGCGAGCTGCTTCAGCTTGTCTTCCAATGCGAGTTGGATAGGCGCGGGACAGCCGTTACTGGACGACTCGGACGGATCGGATGGTCCGAAAACGCCGTCCATGGCCGCCAGCGCCTGTTGCACGTAGGGCGGCGAGTGCGCATCTTGCTGCGGTGGGATCCCATCACACATGCGGGCAAGAATGGCATCCGCCTTGCCGCCCAACTCGTCATCCACGAGTCCGCCCACGCGGTCGGTCAAGCGGTCATAGTCCAACTCGAGCTGCTCGGCGTGTTCCGCGGCGAGCTGGTCGGCCGAGGCGCGATTAGTGCCCTGCACTGCGCTTGCCGATTCGCCGCGGTGGCTTGCCAACTCGACCAGCGAGGTTCGCGCGGCCGGTGTCACTGCGGCCTTCCACGTACCTCGCCAGCGATCGACAACTTCCCGGCAGAGAAACTCGGTGGCCAATGTCGGCAGCGAGGTGCGCAGGCTGCCGACGCGCGCCAGCCCGAGCGTGCGCAGCGATCCCTGCCCGTCGGCCGCAGACGTTCGCTTGCGGCACTCGTCAAAGGCCAGCGCCGCGGGCGTGAAGGCGTTGAGATAGAGATACGAGGCGAGCGCATCCGTGCCACGGTCGAAATCCTGTTCGTTGAGATTGTCGCCCAGATGCGCCAGATACGCATGCGGAAAAACTCCCGCGTCGGGAGCAAACGGCGGCAGTCCGCAGGCGTCGTCGCCTGGATATCCGCGCGGTCCGGCGTAATGATACATCTCGCTCAGCGTGGCATAGGCATTGGCGATCGCCAGGTCGGCCGCCGTGGGATTGCGATCGGTGCCGTGAATCAGTATCCCGCACAGGCCGTCGTCGTCGAATCCCAGCTCGGCCAGCATCGTGCGCAGCGCGTAAGCCAGATCGACGACCATGCCGCCGCCAGTGCCACCAGAAATCGACGCCACGACAAACACGCGCGGCACGTTCGAAGCAAATGTCGCCGCAGTGGCTTGGGCGGTGGCCGACATGGCTTCGGCGCTGCTGATCGCCGACAGCGCGCTGCGCAGCCGGGCGAATAACGGTTCGGCGTGATCGACGAAGGCCAGTCGCCCCAGCGGTCGACGGCCTTCGGTTTGCAGCGACCGCGGAATGTTGTACAGCCAACGGCGACTGAGCGATTGCAGCTTCCTGCTCGGCATGGACGTATATTCGCGCGCGCTGCGCAGCGGCAGGGCCATGGTTTCGTGATCGGTCAGCGACGTCTCGCAATCACCCTGGGTCGCCTGGTAAAGGCTCCGCAGATCGGTGTCGATTGCCAACATCTGCATTGA
Source organism: Pirellulales bacterium (assembly GCA_040901665.1). Classification (GTDB taxonomy): domain Bacteria; phylum Planctomycetota; class Planctomycetia; order Pirellulales; family PALSA-1355; genus JTS-RE94. The sequence continues at coordinate 1,980 of JBBDYK010000110.1, forward strand.
AGGTAGGCTGGCGGACGAGCCCAGCCGATCGTGTAACTGGCGGCGCAATTGACGGAGCGTTTGCGCGCCGGTCCCGCCGACTGCCACGAACAGCGTCGGGCGCAGCGTGGCGTCGACCGGTACGAGGTCCAAGGGAGGCAAATCGACCGCAGTTGCAACCGGCGCCGCGGGTGGCAGCAGTGGGCCGGCGCTGGCATCGAGCGTTACGCTGGTGGTGCGTTCTTCGTCCGGCGCCGCGTCCGTCGCTTCGCCGATCACCATCGTCTTTACGCTGGCCGACCGGGTTGCATCGTGCGTACCGTCGCTGGGCTGGCGCCATTGATGGTCGGTCTCGACCGCGCGGCTGCGCACGGAGGTCGTGTCGCTAATGGAATCGGCGGGGAGGTGCCGGCGTCCGTCTGGCGATTGCCCCAGGTCGTGCGGCCCTCGCTGCGCGGCTGCCAGGCTATCGATCAACTCGCGGCAACTAGTAAATCGCTGGGCGGGATCTTTCGACAGCGCCCGGGCGACGATCGGCTGATCTTCGGCCGGCAGCGGAGTGAGTCGCGGCCGCGCGTGCACGTGCTGCGACGCCAGTTGCGCGGCGGTCTTGCCGGGGAACGGCAGCACGCCGGTGAGCATCTCTTGATAGACAATCGCCAGGCTGTATTGATCGCTGCGCTGGCTGGGCCGGCCGTCGAACACCTCGGGCGAAGCATAGACAGGGGTCAGTCCGCCCATCATCGACGCGGTCACGTCTTGCAACTCCTTGACCAGCCCGAAGTCGGCAACTTTGATGCGATTGCCCACCAGCAACAAGTTCTCGGGCTTGACGTCCAGATGCTGCAGCGAAAAGTTCTCGCTCATATAGTCCAAGGCGTCCGCGGCGTCGCGCAGATAGCTCAACAGCTCATCGCGCACGATGCAGGCGCCGGCGGCCTGAGCTTCCTCGAAGCGATCCTTCAGGCTGCGGTCGGCCAACTCGGTGACGATGATGAGCTGGCCGTCGATGATCTCGATGCGTTCGAGCGACAACAAGAACGGGTGCCGGACTTCCTTGATGCGCTTGAGCGCTTTGAGCTCGCGGGTGGCACGCGCATCGTCAAAGTGGCCATAAACCAACTTGACGGCTTTGGCCAGATCGCCGGGCGCTTGGGCGCTCCAAACCTCACCGTAGCCGCCGACGCCGATACGTTCCTGGAGGATGTATCCTGGAATCGGTTCGCGGACGTTGGGAGGATGCGACATGAGAGACTCTACGACACGGTGCTTGCGCCAAGCTGTCCGGAGCGTTGCTCGTGGGTTAACGTGAGGGCCGACTGGGGCACCGCAAACAGGTTGCCTTGCACGAAGTCGCACCTGAGGACGTGGCACAGTTCGAGCTCGGCTTCGCTGTCGACGCCGGCAGCGATGACCGACGTACCGACGGCGTGGCTGGCTTCGACCATCGTTTGCACCTGCCGCAGGCGATGTTGCGCGGAGCCCAGGCCCCGCAGCAGCACGGGCGACAGCTTGAGATAATCGGGCGCCATCTCCGGGTGCTCGGTGATTTCCGCCTTTCCCGAGGTGTAATTGTCGTAAGCGACCTCGACTTTCGCATTTCGCAGGCCCGTGCGGAATTCTCGGAATCCGTGCCCGTCCACGACGGCGTTTTCGGGAATTTCGACCAGGAGTTGCCGGGTTTGCCCGGTGGCCTCGAACAATTGCCGCAAGTGATTGACCATTCCCAGCCCTTCGCATTCGGCGGTTGAGACGGCGACGATCAAGCGTCCCGCGGGCAATTGAGCGGCGGCTTCGGCGGCCAACCTTCGGCAAAGGGCACGCAAGCGCTCGGCCGCGCGACATTCGATGCCTCCGGTCCAGTGATCGCAGCGCGGCTGAGCGGTCAAGCGAGTGCTGTCAGTGATCAGCGCCTCGAAGCCGAAGGGGTTGCCACTGGCGAGCTCGACGACCGGCTGAAAGAGGATCCGCAGCCCGCGACGCGTGACTGCTTCGTGCACTCGCCGCACGCCCATGATCGTCTGCCAAAAGGCATCGTTGCCGCCGGAGTCGCCGTGAGCAATGACCTGGGTGGCGGTTTCACGGTTGACCGAGGGCGCGCCGGTGTAGAACGTGAACTCCACCTCGGCGATCATCACCTGGTCGCCGTCGCAGATCACGGCTTCTTGAATGCGCTGGCCGTTGAGGAACGTGCCGTTGGTGCTGCCCAAATCGTGCAAGTGATATTTTTTTCCGTGCCGCGTGATGAGCGCATGCTCGCGCGAGACGCGGGTCGAATCGATGCACAGGTCGGCCGTGTCGTTGCGTCCGATCTTGAACGGAAGCGTCTCCAGGAAGGACTTTTCCACGTCGCCCTCGGCGAGGCCGCCTTCGAGCCAGGGAGTGGCAACCACGGGTTCGTGCATGACTTGTGTGCGCATGATTGACGTCGTCCGTTGGCGGATCTTGGACCAGGAGCGCCTGCGCTTGCAATTTCGCTAGCACCGCGCGACGAATCTTCCGGATTTGTATCGAAAGCATAGTTTACTCGCGGCGCGCGCGACGACTTTGAGCTAGGCTGGCGATGCGTGGGGTGGTGTCCTTCTTGCGCATTCCGACCAGCCAGGACCACGTGTTATGTCAATGCCTGTTGTATCCAAAGCAACGAATATTCTGATTGCCGCGGCCGACCGCGAACTGTCGCGGCAACTGTCGCGGTTTCTTCACGCCGCCGGTTATCCCACGTGCGAAGCGGCCGCCGAAGCGACGGCGCTGGTGGCGATCGAAACGGGTGACCCGCGCATCGTCATCGTCGACGTGCCGCTAGCCGCCAACGACGATTGGGCACTGTGCCGGCTGTTGGCCGAACGCCCTGCCTCCCAGCGGCCGTTTCTGCTGCTGCTGACGTCGACGGCCGACGATGCTCAGGCCCGCGCGGCACTGGAGGCGGGTGTCGACGACATCCTGCTGCTGCCGGTGTGTTATGGCGAACTGTTGGCGCGGCTGCGCGTGGCCGGGCGCGTGTTGGAGCACGACCGCCGCGTGAGCCGCCAAGAGGCGTTCGATCCGGTGACCGGCCTGTGGAGCCAATCGGCCTTCGTCGGACAATTGCGCCAGCATTGGGCGGTCGCCGGCGAAAAGTCCGAAGACCTCGCGTGCGTGGTGATCGATCTCGATTTGACGCGTACCGTACGACAGTCCCAGGGCGAGGCCAGCGTCGCCAGGCTGTTGGCCGCGGTGGCGCACGAGTTGAACCAATTGCGGGGCAAGGCGGGCGTGCTCGCCTGCCTGGGTGGCGACCGCTTTGGCGTGATGATGCCGGAAGCAACGAGCGAAGTTGCCACCCAATGGGCCGAAATCGTCCGACACGAGCTGGCAGACCACACGTTTCAAACCGGTGGCCACGTCGAACGCCGGCTGACGGTCAGCTTGGGTGTGGCTGGCAGCAAGTCGGCCACCAGTGCCGAGCAATTGCTCGAGCAGGCAGTCATCGCGCTCGACGTCGCCAAGGCGTCGGGACGCAACTGCGTGATGCGCTATGACGAGATCGCCGGGGAAACGAGCCCGCTCAACCTGCAAAGCAAGGTACTCGAACGAACCACGGCCCGGCATGTAATGACCCCTTGCCCGGTGTACTTGCAGGGCGACGATTCTTCGGTCTATGCGGGCGAGCTACTGCGTCAGACGCGGCTGGAAGCGCTGCCCGTCGTGGATGAGGGCGGACAACTGCTGGGTCTTTGCAAGCAAGAGCTGCTGGACAATTCGCCGCGGCGGGGACCGGATCAATGTGTGTCGTCAGCGATGATCGCCGACGTACACCGCTTCCGCCCGGCCGATGACGTGGCCGCATTGATCGACTTTTTCAACAATGACCCGCTGGCCTGGGCCGTGGTCGTGGAACAGGGCCAGCCCCTGGGGCTGCTGAGTTGCGACAGCCTGGTGGCACTTTCGCAGTCCGCAAGTAGCAACAACCCCGCCGGCAACGAACCCTTCGACGCGACGACAGCGTACCTGCTCGTACCCGATCTGGCGCTGGAAGAAGTGGGGCAGGATGCCTGATGTCCGGCCGCCGGCCGTGGGTTCCACGGTGCGTCGCCGCCGGTCCTGCCAATGTCGGCTCGCCGGCGATTACCGCTTGGTGACGACCACCGTGAAATAGCTGCCGGCGACGCGATCGAAGTAGTCCGGCCGCATTTCCAGCGCCACGTCGTTATAGGCGCAGTAGTTGCGAACCTGGCTGAGCAAATCGCGTGGATGGCAGCGCCGTAGCGGACGGTTGCAGCTTCGGTAGTGCCGGTCGAGCAAGACCTCGACGACGTCCTCGCGATACTCGCAGCCGAAGGACTTGGCGTACAACTTGAACAGCCGATGAAACTCGGTGTCGTCGGGATCACCGATCTCGATCTTGTAGGGAATTCGCCGTAGAAAGGCCTCGTCGACCAGGTCGCTCGGTTCCAGGTTCGTCGAGAAAATGATCAACTGCTCGAAGGGAACCTGGAATTTCTTGCCGGTGGACAACGTCAAATAATCGAGCCGGTTTTCCAGAGGCACGATCCAGCGATTGAGCAGTTCGGCCGGTTCGATGCGTTGGCGGCCGAAGTCGTCGACCAGCAGACAGCCGCAGTTGCTCTTCAACTGCAAGGGGGCCTCGCTGACGTTGGCGCGCGGGTCGTGCCGGAGTTCCAGGTTGTCCATCGTGAGCTCGCCGCCCACCACGACGGTGGGCCGGCGAATCTTGACCCAGCGGCGGTCGATGCTGGCGGTCCGCATGATGCTGTCCGCGGTGGTTTCGATGGCTTCGTGATACGCGCCGTCGAACATCTTGATGAGCTGGCCGTCCTCGATCAGCGTTTGCGGAATCCAAATGTGCTGACC
>JBBDYK010000111.1:0-6705 GCA_040901665.1 Pirellulales bacterium
TCGAAGTGCAAGTCGCTGGCGTGGTCCTTGATGGCCAACAGCAGCACCATGTTCAACAGCTTGCGGACCGGAGCGCTGTCGGCCAGGGCCTCGACGCTGGTCAGGTCGATCGGCCCATCCCTGTCCAGCGCGTTGGCGGCCGCGGCCAACTCGGTGTCGCTGTCCATGTCTTGGACCAGGCTCTCGACGCTCTCGCTCGAGGCGTAGTAGCGGTCGAGTGCTTTGAGAATATCGCGCTCGGTGGCCACGACCGCGCGGATTTCATAGCCCAGGAACGTGCGCAGCTCGTCTTGAATTGCCAGGTTTTGAGGATCGCACAGGGCGATGGTCAGCGTGTTGTCGCGAAAGCTGATGGGAATGATGCGGTACATCTGGGCCATGGTGTCGGTGACCAGTCCCAGCACGTTGGGCGGCACGACCGTATCGCCCAGGTGGATGACCTGCATGCTCCACTGCTCGGCCAGCGCTTGCGACAGTTGCTCTTCGTTGATCAGGCCCTGGCTCTCGGCGAGCTTGCCCAACAACTGGCCGGGGTGCTGTTGTTGTTCCTCCAACAGCGCTTCGAGCTGCTCGTCGGTGATGAAGCCGAGATCGACGAGAATTTGACCGATGCGACGAATCGCCATGGACGCACTCGCGGTTGAAGTGGACTAGGGGTCAATCCGGTTGAAGAAGGTGGTTACTTTCCGTTGCGCGCCTGGGTTTCGACCTCTGCCTCGTCGTCGAACATGCCGCGTTCGGCGGCGGCGATGCGAGCGGCCAGTTCGTCGGGCGCGGTTGCCTTGCCCATGACGTCTTCCTTCGAGACGATTTGCTTGCGCCACAAATTGAACAGCGAGTCGTCCAGCATCATCATGCCCTGTTTGGCTCCGGTTTGAATCGCGGAGGTGATGCGGAAGGTTTTGTTTTCGCGGATCAGATTGCCGATGGCCGAGTTGCACACCAACATTTCGTAGGCAGCGATGCGACCGCCGCCAATCTTCGGCAACAGCGCTTGCGACAATACTCCAATGATCGAAGTGGAAAGCTGGGTGCGAATCTGATCCTGCTGGTTCGTGGGAAACACGTCGATGATGCGGTTGACCGTGCCCTGCGCGCCGGTCGTGTGCAGCGTGCCGAACACGACGTGGCCGGTTTCGGCGGCGCTAATGGCCGCCTCGATCGTTTCCAAGTCGCGCAACTCGCCCACCAGGATCACGTCCGGGTCTTGCCGCAAGGAACGTCGCAGCGCCTCGGAGAAGCTGGGGACGTCGACGCCCACCTCGCGTTGATTGACGGTCGACTTCTTGTTCGGATGATAGAATTCGATCGGGTCTTCGATCGTGATGATGTGATGGTCGAAGGTCTCGTTGAGATAGTTGATCATGCTGGCCAGCGACGTGCTTTTGCCGGAGCCCGTGGGGCCGGTGACCAGAAACAGCCCGCGGGGCCGGCGAATGAGTCGCTCGCAAGCCTCGGGCAGGCCGAGTTGCTCCATCGTCAGCAACTTTGCGGGAATCTGCCGCAGCACCATGGCGACATTGCCGCGCTGCTTGAAAATCGAGACGCGGAAGCGGGCCAGATCGCCGAATGCAAAGCCGAAGTCGGAGCCGCCCACGGCTTGTAACTCTTGCTGGCAGCGATCCGGGGCAATGCTCTTCATCAGGCCCACGGTATCGGACGCCTCGAGCACCTTGGTCTTGAGCTTGACCATGTGGCCGTCATGGCGAATCACGGGGGGCTGGCCGACCGTGATGTGAAGATCGCTGGCGCCTTGCCGCACGACGGCGTGGAGCAGCTTGTCGATGAGTAGGGTTTCGGTGGATGCCACGCTTGGTTCCTTGTTCCTGAGCTGACGCCCGGCCCCCAATAGGCCGGCCGACCTTGCTTCGCAGGTCTTTGCGGCCGCTGTTCCTCGGCGGCCGGTTCAGGATGAGGAGCCCCCTCGTGCGGCGCTCGCCGCGTCGAGCCAGGTGATTATTCGTCCTGCCGTCGACGTTCGCCAAGGTGTTGACGGAGCGATCCGTGGACCCAACTGCCGACGTGTCGCCGGCTGTTAGCCCGATTTACACCCTGGCCGCACAGCGCCGGCCGACTCCCCCCCTGAAACCTGTAAGTGTCGTTGAATGGTTCCGCCCGGATCGACGCCGCCTGGCAAAAGTCGCCGGAGGATTTCCGGTAGTGATCGCCAGTTGCGCGGAGTATGCGGGACGGTTTATTCCACTTTCTTGGCGACGCGAAATATCTCTTCGATGGTCGTCGTGCCGTTGAGGACTTTGCGAATGCCGTCTTGGTAAAGCGTTGTCATACCTTGAGAAAGGGCCGCGCGGCGAAGCTCCTGAGTGGAGACTCCGGCGAATGCCTGTTCCCGGATCTTGTTGGACATCAGCATGAGTTCGAAGATTCCCAGCCGTCCCCGATAACCCGATTTGCTGCAGTTGCCGCAGCCCTTGCCCTTCATGAAGCGGGCGCCGGCGGCCATCTCCGGTGTGATGCCGGCGGCCTCGAGTTGAGCATCGGTGGGCGTATGAGGCTGCTTGCATTTCGAGCACACGACGCGCACCAGGCGCTGGGCCAATACGGCGATGACACTGCTCGAAACGAGATAACTGGGAACACCCATATCGATCATTCTTGTAATGGCGCCGGGCGCATCGTTTGTATGTAGTGTACTAAAAACCAAGTGTCCCGTCAGAGAAGCTTGAATGCCCATTTGGGCAGTCTCGTTGTCGCGCATTTCGCCCACCAAGATGACGTTCGGGGCCTGCCGAAGCATGGCCCGAATGATCTTGGCAAAGTCCAGCCCGATATGGTGCTTCACTTCCACCTGGTTAACGCCTGGCAGGTAGTACTCGACCGGGTCCTCGGCCGTGATGATTTTGGTATCCGGCCGGTTCAGCTCGTTCAACGCGGCATAGAGCGTGGTGGTTTTTCCGGAGCCAGTGGGCCCGGTGACCAGGATGATGCCGTTGGGCCGGCGGATCAGGTTTTTGAATGCCCTAAAATTGTTTTCCGATAGCCCCAATTGACGCACGCCGACCTTGATGCTGTCTTTGTCCAAGACGCGCATGACCGCGGATTGGCCGTGATTGGTGGGCAGGATGCTGACGCGGAGATCGAGCTGTTTTTCGCCCACGGTCACCTTGATTCGCCCGTCCTGGGGTCGGCGCCGCTCGGCGATATCCATGTTGGCCAGAATCTTGATGCGCGACAGCAATGCACCCAGGAGCCGCCGTGGCGGGCTGTCGCGTTCCACGAGCACGCCATCGATGCGGTAGCGAATCCGCACGCGATCCTCGAACGGCTCGACGTGGATGTCCGAGGCACGCATGTTCACGGCTTCGGTAATCATCAGTTGCACCAAGCGCACGATGGGGGCGCTGGTCTCGTCGATGACTTCTTCGGAGCCTTCGGATTCCTGCTCGGTCTCCGTGAAATCGATGGCCGTGTCGGTGAATTCCTGCAACATCGAATCGGCGCTTTGGTCTTCCATCTGGCCGTAGTGGCGGTTGATGGATTCGAGGATGTTTTCCCGCGGCGCCAGGGCGATTTCGACTTTGCGATTGAGAATGAACCGCAATTTTTCGAACGTATCGAGATCCAAAGGATCGCTGACGATCACCTTCAGCGCGCCGTCGTCCTCGGCCATCGGCAGAATGGCGTTTTCACGCGCCACCGATTCGGGCACGAGCTCCACCACCGATGGCGGGATGACCACTTCGTTCAGGTCGACGAACTCCAGGCCGTGCTCCTTGGCGATGGCCCGCATCACCTCGTCGCCGGTGGCGTAGCCGAGAATGACCAATTGATCGGGCACCTTCTTGCCGGAGGATTTTGCGACGCGTCTGGCTTCGGCCAACTGATCGGCGCTGATAGTCCCCTGGCGAATCAGGATCCCGGAAAAATCGAGCTTCTTAGTGGACATCAGTGATCCGTCGGTTCGCGGCTGAAGCGTGAATCAGGTCGTCGAGCGAAAGAGCAAAATCATCGCCTGCGAAAACTGGTTTGAATAGCCCGCTTACCGGCCGGTCGCGATGCTTCAACCCGCGGGTGGCCCATCCCATCCCGGAGGCAGTCGGCCGGTGCGCACCTCTACCCGTCGCGAGCTAGCGGTGAGGCGAGCGCCTCGAGTGAGAGATAAGCGGTAACTCGGTTCCTATTTGAGACTAACGACGCTGCGCACGCTTGTCAACTGAGGGCGGGCAAGGGCCAACGTCGGCGAAACTGGCCGGTTTTTCCGCTGATGCGGGGGGACGTTCGCCAGCTGGTCGGCGCGTGGGCGGGGTAGTCAGATTCGGGGAACGCAATACTCCGGCGCCAACCACTCGAATTCAGGCTGGTACGCCGATCATGGGGAATTTGCCCACAGTAGCCGCTTTGAGCCACTTGGTCGCCAATCGCGAAGGCGGCGGGCCATTTTTCCATTCGACAACCCCTGCAAAACCGGCGCTTTCGGACCAGGCGTCGCGTGAGGATCCCATGAGAGATTGGCAACAACCTTGCGACGGGCTCAGGCTGGTAGTTATGCTGAAACTCTGCGGCGCAATGCCGCGTGCCGCGGGACCGGGTCGCGGTTTTTCCTATCTGACCGACCAAGCCGCTACCGCAAGAGCGATTCGCCGATGAGCTTCGCGCGTGGTCCCCAGGGCAACAAGAGAAAGGCGGTCGGTCTGCGCGCCGCACCGTCCGCTCGTACCATTTTCGTGGCTTTTGGCTGCGAATTGCTCGAAACTCGCTGGTTGCTGACCACCGATCTTGGTCCGTTGCTGCCGGTCGCGCTGGAGGACGTGCTGATCGCCTCGCCGCTGGTCGAGGTATCCAGCCTGGACGAAGGCGTCGTGTCCCCGTTTGCGACCACGTCTCCCACCGGCTACACGCCGGCCAAAATTCGCGCCGCCTACAACATCGACGACATTTTCTTTGCCGGCGGTTCGATTGTCGGGGACGGCACCGGACAGACGATCGCGATCATCGACGCCTTTCACACGCCCACGGCGTTGGCGGATCTGACGTCGTTTAGCAATCATTTCGGCCTGCCGATGCCCCCTTCCTTCACGCAGGTTGCGCAGGATGGCACCACGAATTATCCCGCCGACGCCAACGCGAACTGGTCACTGGAGGCTTTGCTCGACATCCAATGGGCGCACGCGATCGCGCCGGGCGCAAGTATCCTGTTGGTTGAGGCGGCATCCGCCAGCCCGACGAACTTGGGCATTGCCATCGACTATGCGCGTAGCCAGGCGGGAGTCTCGGTCATTTCTCTCAGTTGGGGATTGGACGAGTATGGCACCGAATCGAACTACGACGTGCACTTTGCCACGCCGACCAATCACGCGAACGTGTCGTACTTCGCCGCGACCGGAGACGACGGTGCGCCCGGGAAATATCCCGCCTATTCGCCGGGTGTGATGGCCGTCGGCGGCACCACGTTGCCCAAAGACGGGCAAGGCAATCCCGTTATCGCCAACGAGTCGTCATGGTCGGGCAGCGGCGGCGGAATCAGCTTGTTCGAGAGTCAGCCGAGTTGGCAGAACGGCGTGGTCACGCAGTCGGCAACCCAACGCACGACGCCCGACGTGGCCTTTGATGCCAATCCGAACACCGGCGTGTCGGTCTACGATTCGTATAACAACAACGGCGCCGCGAAGTGGACGCAAGTTGGCGGCACCAGCTTCAGCGCACCGGCCTGGGCGGGCATCGTCGCCATCGCCGACCAGGGCCGCAATCTAGCCGGCTTGCCGACTTTGGATATTCCGGAGTTGATGACGTCGATCTACGCGATGCCGTCGAACTACTTCAACGACATCACCATCAGCGGCGGCGGTCCGGCAAATCTTCCCGCCGTCGGGTACGATCTGGTGACAGGTCGCGGCACGCCCAAGAGCGATCTCATCGTCAGCTACCTGGTGGGCATGAACTCGGTGGCGGGTACGGTGTTCGACGATGTCAACGGCAACACGGTGCTCGACGGCGAGCTAGGGCTCGCGGGCTGGAACGTCTTTGCGGACCTCGACGAGGATGCAGTGCTCGATCCGCTGACTGTTGGCAACTTTGCGTCGGCCGACGTCCCCAAGAGCATCACCAGTTTCAGCACCGTGACATCCAATCGAATTGTCTCAGGCGTCACCGGCGACGTCACCGACGTTAATGTGACCTTGAATATAAGTCACAGCCGGCCAAGCGATCTGATCGTCACGCTCATTAGCCCCACCGGCACGCGGGTAACTCTCGCCAACCATGCTGGAAATACAGCCGACAACTTCACCAACACCACGTTCGACGATTCGGCGGCGATCAGCATCTCGAAGGGAATCGGGCCGTTTAGCGGTAGCTACCATCCCGACGAAATGCTGCTGGCGCTGTTCAGTGAGAATCCCAATGGAACGTGGCAGTTGGAAATTCAAGACACGGTTGCCAACACCAGCGGCACACTGAATTCCTGGTCGTTGGAGTTGACCACCGGCGACCGCAGCACCACCTCGCTGGCGGATGGAAGTTACTATCTCGGCGACCTGCCCGCGGGCACTTACCAGGTCCGGCAGGAGCTGCAAGCACCGTACTCGCAGACGGCGCCGCTCAGCGTTTTCTACACGATCGGATTGGCAATTGGCGAGCAGGTTACCGGCTACGACTTTGGCAATCAATTGCCCGTCGTGAATTCGACCGTCGACGCTCGTCACATCTTCTACAACCAGTCGACGTTCGACGGCAACAGCGCCGCGATCA
>JBBDYK010000112.1:0-6705 GCA_040901665.1 Pirellulales bacterium
TCATAAAAACCTTCGATGACGAAGTAGCCCCGCCGCCGTAGCGCGCGAAGGATCTCCTGATCGCCGCGCTCCTGCAAGCGTACGGTCGGCCGAGCGGCGCGAGCGCGGTGGTACAACGTCTTGGCGATGTCGATGGCGCGACCCATTGCGAACCCCCCAGGACTGAGCCGGTAGCCGAGTCAAACAGGAAATCGCCATTATTGTAACAACACGTCGCCCGACTTGCGTCTATCGCCGAGGCGATTTTTCCTTAGAGCCTGGGGACAAAACGCTGGAAGCGAGTGGGACAGTCCCATTTTTCTCCCAGGGCATCGAAAAATCGGGACAGTCCCCGGCGCCTTGTCCCCAGGCTCGCGATTTCCGGTCGCCGCATCAGGTCGCTCCACGGCTCGAGACAATTGACCGGCCGGCGATGGCATGGCGCGCGATCGGCGGCAGCGGCTCATTTCCTGCCCAGGCGCCGCCGGCTTTGAAAAAACTGCGTCAGCATGCCGCCGCACTCGTTCACGAGCACGCCGCCCACCGATTGCGTGCGATGATTCAACCGCGGATCGCTGAGCAATTGATACAGGGTTTGCACGGCGCCTGCCTTCGGATCTGCGGCCCCATAGACCAGCGTGTCGATGCGCGCTTGCAGGATGGCGCCGGCGCACATGGGGCAGGGCTCCAGCGTGACGTACAGCGTGCAGCCCTCCAACCGCCAACTGCCCAGCGCCTCGGCGGCCTGGGTGATGGCGATCATCTCGGCGTGCGCCGTGGGGTCGTGCAACTGCTCGCGCTGGTTGTGGGCCGCGGCAATCACCCGCTCGCCGTACACGATCACCGCGCCCACCGGCACCTCGTCCTCGGCCAGCGCCGCAGCGGCTTCGGCCAGGGCCATTCGCATGAAATACTCGTGCATCAGCTACCCGTGTCGAAAGGTTAATCGCGTAGCCCGATGGCTTGCATCAGCTTGTCTGTTTCGCGGTAGGCTTCTTCCACCCACTCGACGATCCGTGCGGGCTCGGGCGAGTATTCCAACTCGATCGAGATCACGCGATCGCCTAGCTCCAGCGCCTTGATTTCGCGCAAAAAGGGTCCAAACGGCACGACGCCGCGTCCCGGCGGCAGATCGCCGTGCACCTTGCCGTCGCAGTCGGACAAGTGGACGTGGCCCACTCGGCCGGCCAGACGGCGAATCTCCTCGGGCGGCACGCGCGACAGCACCAGGTGCGAGATGTCGAGGTTAGCCAAGACGTTGGGCAGATCGACGTCGTCGAGAAATCGCACCATGGTCTCGACGTTGTTCACCAGCGACAGCCCAAACGGTTCCAGCTCCAGCACGATCTCCAGTCCAAGCTCGCCGGCCCGCTGCCCGAGTTCGCGCACCGCGTCGACTCCCAATCGCCACTGTTCCTCGGGCGGAATCACTTCGCGGTTCCAGATATATTCTCCGATCACCAACAGCACGTTCCTGGCTTCGTACTCATAAGCCAGGTCGAGGTAAGCTCGCACGCGCTCGATGTGAAATCGGCGCACGCTGGGATTGAAGTCGATCAGTCCCACCGCCACACAGGGGAGCGAGACGATCGGCAGGCCCAGCCGATCGCACTCATTTTTCACCAGCCTGCGCTCGCGCACGTCGGCATCCAGGGGATCGATGAAGACATCGATCGTGTCGAAGCCGATTTCCTTGGTTTTTTGCAGTCCGAACGTGGTCGGCTGCTCGGCTTGCACCCAGGCAGAGTTGATCAGTCCAAGTTTCATCAGCTCGCCAACGACGGCTCCGACGGTTTCCACTGCTTGATGGCGCTGTCGGACACTTTTTCCAACGGCGTATAGCGCGGATGGCGCGATTCCTTGTAGGGATTGTTGCGCGCCGCGTTGTAACAGCAGATCAACGACCAGCGCGGGTTTGGCGACGTGTTCTGATTCGAGCGGTGCAACAGATTGCAGTGGAAGAACAGCGCGTCACCCGGTTGGGCTTCGATGTACTCCAAGGGGAGTCGCTCGAGCGCGGCGTTGACGATCTCCATGTCGGCGCCGGTCTGATCGCCCGTCTTGCCGTGCTCGATGCGGCCCATCAGGTGCGAGCCTTTGAGAACTTGCAAGCAACCGTTTTCCCTGGTGGCTCGATCGACCGCGATCAGGCAACTGGAGAGCAGCGGAAAAAGGGCACCATTGTGGTACCAATAGCCATAGTCCTGGTGCCATTCCCAGGCGCCGCCGACCTTCGGCTCCTTGAGCATCATCTTGGTGTGGTAGTGATAGACCTCGCCGCAGAGCAGTTGCTCCATGCGATCGACGATGCGCGGCGAGCGCGAGAACATGCCATACAGGTCGTCGCCGGCCTCGTTCCAGAGCGTGAGCTTGGTGATCTGACCCGTGGCATCGCGGCGGCCTGAGGCGCCGGCCAAAAGCACCTGGTCGCTCTTGGCATACTTCAAGAGAATGTCCATCTCCTGCTCGTCGAACAGCTTGGGCACGAGCACATAGCCCGCTTCGTGATACTGGGCAACCTCAGCGGCAGTGAATCTTGACGCGGACATCGACGCTGTTCCTGGTGTGGGTGCGAGCGGTAAAGTCCGACCGGCGTTTGCCGCAGAGCAGAACGCCGGCCAGCGGCTACAATACCGTTATAGCAACCCAAGCGTCGCTTTTCAGTGGCCCACTCCAGATCCAACCGTACGCGAGCGCCGCAAACTCCCGCATGGCAGAACCAGCACAGGCAAACAGGCTGCGAGCGCCCGCATTGGCACTGCTGGTGTTTTATTGGGTGGCGCTGGTGTTTGGCACCCATTGGCCCCGGGTGAGCGAAGTGCTGCACATTGGCGCATCGGACAAGGCGTTGCACTTTTGCGCGTATTTTGGCCTGGCAGTGCTGCTGGGCCTCAACTGGGCGTTGCGCGGCCACTTCGGCTGGCGGCAGCGCGGACTGGCATTGGCATTGATCGTGCTTTTTGCCGCGCTGGACGAATGGACGCAGATTCCGGTCGGGCGCGATGCCAGCGTTTATGACTGGCTGGCCGACGGCCTGGGAGCGATCACCGGCCTGGCGGCGTGCGTCGGCATCCTGGCTGCTGCGCGGCAATGGCGCGACGACAATCAGTAGTTCGGCGTGGGCGGGCGATAGTCGCTCATGTCGATCGAGCGAAACCAGGCGATCGTCTGGGCCAGGCCCTCGCGCAGTTTGATTTTCGGCTCCCAGCCCAGATGCTTCTTGGCCAGCGAAATGTCGGGGCGGCGCTTGGTGGGATCGTCGGCCGGCAGCGGCATGTAAACCAGCTTCGATTTCGAAGCGACCATTTCCAGCACGAGTTGGGCCAACTCCAGAATCGTGAACTCGTCCGGATTTCCCAGGTTGACCGGCCCGATGAACTCGTCAGAGCCATTCATCATGCGGATCATGCCTTCGATCAGATCGTCGCGATAGCAGAACGAGCGGGTTTGCTCGCCGTTGCCATAGATGGTGATGTCCTCGCCGGCCAAGGCCTGGCGAATGAAGTTCGACACGACACGTCCGTCGTAGGGGTGCATCCGCGCGCCGTAAGTATTGAAGATCCGCACGATGCGAATGTTGACGTGATTCTGGCGGTGATAGTCCATGAACAGCGTTTCGGCGGCGCGTTTGCCTTCGTCGTAGCAGGCCCGCGGACCGATGGGATTGACGCTACCGCGGTAGGATTCGGACTGGGGATGGACTTCCGGATCGCCGTAGACCTCGCTGGTCGAGGCTTGCAGCACCTTGGCCTTGCAGCGCTTGCCGATGGCCAGGGCGTGCATGGCGCCTAACACCGAGGTCTTGATGGTCTTGATGGGGTTGTATTGATAGTGGCCGGGCGAAGCAGGGCAGGCCAGGTTGTAGATCTCGTCCAGCTCGAGCCAGTAAGGCTGCGTGACGTCGTGGCGGATCAGCTCGAAATTCGGCCGATCGAGCAAGTGCGTGACGTTGGACTTCTGGCTGGTAAAGAAATTGTCCAGGCAAATCACGTCGTGACCCTGGTCGACCAGGCGTTCGCAGAGATGCGAGCCCAGAAAGCCTGCACCGCCGGTTACCAAGATGCGCTTCGTCGATGCCATGGATCGCGATACCGTGGGTTCGTGTTGCCGCCCCAGCGACGCGGGGCGTTGCACAAGAATAGCTTACGCTTTGCGAATTTTTTCGCGGCCGTGCACGACATTCTTCGTTGCATTGCGGGTGTCGACCACCAGCCGCGCATGCCGCACGATAAAGTCGTAGTCGTAGGCCGAATGGTCGGTTGCAATCAGCACGCAATCCTGGGCGGCCAGGAACTTCTCGTCCAGCGGCGTGCTGTTCATGGCCGGCATGCGATGGTGCCGCATCTTGGGCAGCGCGGGCACGTGCGGATCGTTGTAGCAAAGCTCGGCCCGGCCATCACTAAGCAGTTGCATGAGCTCGAACGACGGGCTCTCGCGGGGGTCGTCGACGTCTTTCTTGTAGGCCACGCCCAGAATGCAGATCCGGCTGCCGTTGAGCGGCTTGCCAGCCTCGTTGAGCGCTTCGACCACGCGCTGCACGACATATTTGGGCATGCTCGTATTGATCTCGCCGGCCAACTCGATGAACCGAGTGGGCATGCCGTGCTTGCGCGCCACCCAGCTCAAGTAGAACGGATCGATGGGAATGCAGTGTCCGCCCAAGCCGGGACCGGGATAGAACGCCTGAAATCCAAAGGGCTTGGTCTTCGCGGCGTCGATCACGTCCCAGACGTCGATGCCAATCCGATCGAACAGCATCTTCAGCTCGTTGACCATCGCGATGTTCACTGAGCGGTACGTGTTCTCAAGAATCTTGCACGCTTCGGCCACCTCGCAGTTGGTCACCGGCACCACGTTCACGACGGCATGCGCATAAAGTGATTCGGCCAGCGCGGCGCTCGCCTCGTCGATGCCACCCACGACCTTGGGAATGCCGCTGGCCGTGTAATTCGGGTTGCCCGGATCTTCGCGCTCGGGACTGTACGCCAGAAAGAACTCACTGCCGACCTTCAGTCCGCCTTGTTGCAGAATCGGCAGCACGACGTCGCGGGTCGTGCCCGGATACGTCGTGCTCTCCAGCACCACCAGTTGACCCGGCCGCAGCACGGCGGCGATCTGTCGCGCGGTCGCTTCGACGTAGGCCAGGTCGGGATCGCGGCTTTCGCTTAACGGCGTTGGGACGCAAATCAACAGGCAATCCGCCTCGGCCAGCCGCTGCATGTCGGACGTGGGCGTGAATTTCTTCTTCTCGATGCAGTCGGTAATCCACTCGGACGGGATGTGGCCGATGTAGCTTTTGCCTGCCAGCAGGCGGTCGACCTTCGATTGGTCGACGTCAAAGCCCATGGTGCGAAAGCCGGCGGCCACGAACGCGCGGATGAGCGGCAGGCCGACGTAGCCGAGCCCTACCACGCCCACCATGGCCGTCTTTTCGCGAATCTTTGATTCCAGTGCATTCGTCATCGACGCGAGTTCCTTGCCGCCTATCGGAGCGAGTCAAAAAGTAGGGGCATACGCAGAGCCAATCTAACAACGATAACGCACGACCGTGTCGTTTGCATGTGGCCGGGCCGAAATCGCCGCCCGATTGTAGCGGGATGGTCAGTTGCAGCCGGTTGTGCCGTTGCGGCCGATTCTTACAACTGTCCGCGGACTTGGCACAGCCGAGCAGGGCCCTCGATACCCCCGCTGTCGTCGGCCTGCCAGCGAAGGCGGCCACTCCAGCCGCCGCCCAACCTGCCCGGCTGGAACCGTCGTCCGGGGCACGAATCCTCGCGCAAGCCCCCTGGCGGCCCTGTCTCGGCTTTACAGCCAGTGGCCACTTGCAGTACTCTCCCGCCTCCCAAAGCTGCCCATTCATCCTGACACGAGGGTATGTGACATGTCACGCTTGCGCGCCGGACTTTTCGGGCTGCTCGTTGCTCTGTGTTGGGCGCCGTTGAGCATGGCCGCGGACTTTCGCATCGAGACCAAGGTCTTCGTTGGCAAAGACAGCGAACCGGTTAGCCACAACGAGACGCTGTTTCAGGCCGGCTATGTCTACGACTACCTTTCTGAGCCGCAGCGGATCACCGTCTTCGATCAAGTTCACGGCCGCTTCGTTCTGCTCGACCCGACGCGGAAGCTGAAGGTCGAAATCAAGACCGACGACGTCGTCGTTTTCTCCGACCGGTTCCACACCTGGGCCGCCAAGAGCTCCAACGGTTTCATGAAGTTTGCCGCCGATCCGGAATTCGAAGTGAAGCTTTCCTCGGACGGCAAGCTCACGATGGTTAGCCCGCACTTGACCTACGAATTGGAGACGGTGCCCGCCGAATCTGAGCAATCGGCGCAGCAGTATCGCGAGTTTTCCGATTGGTATGCCCGCTTCAATGCCATGATTCACTTGGGCTCGACGCCGCCATTTCCACGCTTGGCGGTGAACAAGGAACTGGCGAAAAACGGTCTGATCCCGACGCAAGTGACGCTGACGATTCCCGCACAGCGCACCTTGGGAGTCTCCGCCGTAACGATGCGCAGCGAGCACCACGTAGCGCGGCGGCTCTTGCCGCGCGACATCGAGAAAATCGGCGAGACCGCCAATCAGTTGGCCACCTTCAAGTCGGTGGACCTGGCGGAGTTCGAGCCCGACGCCATCAGCAAGCGCTAGCGGCCAGTTGAAGAATTCAACGGGCTGCGACATCGCATGGATGCGATGACAGAATAGCGACGTAAGTCGTTATTCTG
>JBBDYK010000113.1:0-6695 GCA_040901665.1 Pirellulales bacterium
TCGATGGTGGCCGAGGTGCCCAATCACGAGCCGTCGCTGTTGTTGATGAACTGCGGCGACGGGCGGCTGCCGCGCCCCAGCTTCGGCTCCTGGATCACCTACGGCCTGGGCTCCGAAAACCAAAACCTGCCCGGCTTCATCGCCATGTGTCCCGGCGGATATCCGATCGTGGCCACGCAGAACTGGCGTTCCGCTTTCCTGCCCGGTGTGTTTCAAGGCACGTACATCGACAGCCAGCACACCGAGCTCGACAAGCTGATCGAGAACATTCGCAACGCCGCCACGCCCGCCGACGCGCAGCGCCGCCAGCTCGATTTCGTGCAGCGGCTGAACGAGCGTCACCTGGCCGCCCGGCCGGCCGACGCCGCGCTCGAGTCGCGCATCGCTTCCTTCGAGCTGGCCTATCGCATGCAGGGCGAAGCGGCCGACGCGTTCGACGTTGCCCGCGAGCCGCAGCACGTGCGCGACAAATACGGCGACACGCAGAACGGCCGGCAACTGCTCATCACGCGACGGCTTTTGGAGCGCGGCGTGCGGATGGTGCAGGTGTGGAGCGGCGCCGGTCAACCGTGGGACAATCACAACGATCTGGAGAAGCAGCATCGCTCGCTGGCCGATGGCTGGGACGGACCGATTGCCGCCTTGCTGGGCGATCTCAAGGCGCGCGGCATGCTGGACAGCACGCTGGTGATGTGGGGCGGCGAGTTCGGCCGCACGCCGGTGGCCGAGTATCCCGAGCTCAACGGCCGCGACCACAATCACTACGGCTTCTCGATGTGGCTGGCCGGCGGCGGCACGCGCGGTGGCTATTGCCACGGCGCCACCGACGAGTTCGGCTTCGCCGCCGTCGAGTCGCCTGTCCACGTCCACGACCTGCACGCCACTCTCTTGCACCTGCTCGGCTTCGACCACACGAACCTCACCTATCGCTACGCCGGCCGCGATTTCCGGCTGACCGACGTGCATGGAAACGTCGTGAGCGAGTTGCTGGCGTAGCGCATCGAGAGTGCCGCCGTCGAGGATCCGGGAGGGCGAGGCTCCCGCCGAGCCAAGTTCTAGCAAGTCGCGTCATGATTTAAATTCACCGCAGAGTACGCCGAGGCCGCGGAGGAAGGTACAGACTTCGCGTCCACGGCGCCTTCGCCTTCAGTCCGCCGGCCTTGCTGTTGGGCCTCTAGATCTTGCTGCCATTGCAAGAGTTTTTCGTACTCTTGTTTGGCCCTGCGCTGGCCAGCGAATACGGCGATTGCAAATGGAACGACGTACACCAGCGCGAAGAGCACTCGTGGTTCCCGCAAAATCGATGCGCACTCAACTATCCCAACGACGCCAAACCAGGTAATCGTACGGACCTTCTCGGTCGAGCGCAGTTCCTTTAGAGACTCGTCGCTGCGCACGGCGGCCTCGCGCATCGTACGCGGTGGGTCGAGCGTCGCACGAATGAACTGTTTCTCCTGTGGCACGTGCACGGTGAGAAATCGCGCAACCACTTCGTCATCGGGGCCATTCCAGTTGCGCCGGCCACGCTGGCAGTCGAGCACCATCTCCCATTCCGGCAATTTCAATACGAGCCGACGGAAATCATCGCGATTGTGATGCTGTCGGATGATTTCCAACTGTTCCACGTCCGTCCAGTGGCAGCTATGTGCTCGGCTCCTGGAAGTGATGTTGATCCCCGCAGGATCAATGCGAATCGATTCCCCGCAGAGCTCGATCGCCAATTCTGTGGGCAATGATATTTGCGGTTGCTGCCATACGAGCTCGATCCAGTCCAAGATTTGCTTTTGGTCGGCCTCTGCCAACAGGCCGAGCCGGAGGATACGGGACGATCGCACTGGCGTGCGTTTTCCAACAAAGGCACACATCGTCCCTTCGAAGCGAATTTGGCCGCCGGCAAATTCGTCCCAAGACCAGAGATCGCAACTACGCAGAAATCGCCCTTGCCAGATTCCTTGCTTATCAACTCGCAGCTTGCGACGGCACGCCGAAACTCCCCACAGCGCAATAAGGCAGAATATGACGGCACAGACATCTGCTTGCGGACCGATTCGGAAGACGCACCGGTCCACCCACACCAGCGCCGCCGCGGCTGCCAGACAGACGATGGCCACGGCAAGTGCACCGATGCGGTGGGCGAGACTGGGTCGGAACTCCACGGCAGATTGATTCGCGTCGAACATGGCACTTTTTGAACAAGCGACATTCTTCGATCAATGACGCGCTCACTCGCCTGGTGACCGGCTGGAATTGCCCACTGCCCATTCCCCAAATTCCCCAATTCGTGCTATCTTGACGCGTGCTTGGGCGGAGCGCTTGACTTGTTTTGGCGCTCGAATGACCGGGAGGCTCGCCCACATGAAGCTCTCGCCCCGCGATTCGCACGACGATGCGCTGGCGGCACAGGTCCATCCGCCCGACTGGGTCAATCCCACGCCCACCGGTCGCTATAACCTGGTGGCGATCGGCGGGGGAACCGCAGGCCTGGTCTCCGCCATCGGTGCTGCATCGTTAGGCGCCAAGGTGGCGCTGATCGAGTCGCGATTGTTGGGTGGCGATTGTCTCAACACCGGCTGCGTGCCCAGCAAGGCTCTGATCCGTTCCAGTCGGGCCGCCCACGAGCAAACCCAAGCCGCCGCGTTGGGCTTCGCCGGTTCCATCGTGGGCGATTGGGATTTCGCCGCGGTGATGGATCGTGTGCGCGGCCTGCGCGCCCAGATCAGCCACCACGACTCGGCCGAACGGCTGCGCTCACTGGGCGTAGAAGTCTTTTTCGGCGACGCCCGCTTCACCAGCGGCAAGACGTTGGACGTCGCCGGCCAGACGCTGGAGTTTCGCCGCGCCGTGATTTGCACCGGCACGCGTCCCATCGAGCCGCGCATTGCCGGCATATCGGATGTCGGTTACCTGACGAACGAGACTGTCTTTTCGCTGTGCGAGCTGCCGCGCCGGCTGTTCATCATCGGCGCCGGTCCGATTGGCTGCGAGCTGGCGCAAGCCTTTTGCCGCCTCGGCAGTGAAGTCCACCTGATCAACGATCAAGAGCGCCTGTTGCCCAAGGAGGATGAGTGCGTGCAGCAGTTGATCGCCGCGCGGTTCGCCGCCGAAGGCATCCACCTGCACCTGGGCTGGGGGGTGATGCAAGCGCAACAGTTGGGCTCGGCCAAAACGCTGCTGATCGGCCGCGGCGCCGAGCGCCAGGAGCTTATCGGCGACGAGGTCCTGGTGGCCGTCGGCCGGCGACCGAACATCGATTCGCTCGAACTAGCGGCCGCGCGAGTCGAATCCAATCTGAACGGCGTGCAGGTCAACGACTTTCTGCAAACGACCAATCCCCGCATCTACGCCGCGGGCGACGTCTGCACCACAGCGCGCTACACGCACGCGGCCTATGCCATGGCCATGATCGTGCTTCGCAATTCCCTCTTGTTGGGCCGCCAGCGGTACAGCCGCCTGGTCATCCCGCGCACGACGTTCACCGAACCCGAAGTGGCGCACGTGGGACTCACCGCGGCCGAAGCCGCCAAGCGCGGCATCGCCATCGACACCTATCGCGTCGACATGGCAGAAGTAGATCGCGCCGTGGTCGACGGCCGCAGCGAGGGCTTCGTGGCCGTCCACACCCGCCGCGGCAAGGGCGCAGTGCTTGGCGCCTCGATCGTTGCACCGCATGCTGGCGAGATGATCGGCGAGCTTACCATGCTGATCCAAGAAAAGCGCTCGCTGGCCACGCTGGCGCGTACGATTCACGTGTATCCGACAGTGGCCGAGGCCTTGACCCGCGTTGCGCTGGAGTACCAGCGCAGCCGATTGACGCCGCGCGTGCAGTCGCTTGTGAAGAAATGGTTGGCGTGGCGGCGGTAGGATCAACTCGGCTATTTCCGTCGAAACACCCGCTTTGTCTCTTCCACGGCTTGGCCCAGCGCGTCGACCTCTGCGAGCGTGTTGTAGAGATAAAAGCTCGCGCGCGTGGTGGCGGCAATGCCCAGGCGCTTGTGCAGCGGCATGGCACAGTGATGGCCGGCGCGGACGGCGATTCCCTGCCGATCCAAGACTTGCGCCACGTCGTGGGCGTGGACGCGCTCGATCGTGAAGCTCACGATGCCGCCGGTGTGCCGCGGACCCGGCCCGAGCAGCCGCACGCCCGAGATGCTCGACAAAACGTCGTGCGCCCGCGCGACGAGCATTTGCTCGTTAGCATGGATCGCGTCGATGCCTATGGCATTCAAGTAGTCGATGGCCGTCGCCAGCCCGATGGCCGGCACGATGGGCGGCGTGCCCGCCTCGAAACGCGCCGGCAGTTCGGCCGGCTCGAACCCTTCGGTTGTGACGCGGCGGATCATGCTGCCGCCGCCTAGAAAGGGCGGCATCGCTTCGAGCAATTCGCGGCGCCAATAGAGCGCGCCCACGCCGCTTGGCCCCAGCATCTTGTGCCCGCTGAACGCGAGAAAATCGACGCCCAGCGCCGCCACGTCGGTTTTCTGGTGCGGCACGCTCTGGGCCGCATCGACCAACACAAGGGCACCGGCTGCGTGCGCCGCGGCCACGATCGCTGCGAGCGGATTGATCGTGCCCAACACGTTGGAAACCGCGGTCACGGCCACCAGCTTCGTCCGCGGCGAGAGGAATTCATCAAGCCGCTCGAGCGCCAGACGCCCGTCGTCCGTGATCGGCAGCCAGCGAATCACGGCGCCGGTCCGCGCGGCCGCCTGTTGCCAGGGAACAATATTGGAGTGATGCTCCATTTCGGTCAGCAGAACCTCGTCGCCCGGCCGCAGGTTGGCGTCGCCCCAACTGCGGGCCACCAGGTTGATGCTCTCGGTGGTGCCGCGCGTGAAGATGATCTCCTCTTCGGCAGCGGCTCCGATGAACGCTTGCACCTTGCGTCGCGCTTGCTCGAAGTGGTCGGTGCACTGCTCGCTCAACCAATGAATGCCGCGGTGCACGTTGGCGTAGTATTGCTCGTACGCCTCGCTGATGGCCGCGATCACCTGCCGTGGATGCTGGGTCGACGCGCCGTTGTCGAGATACACCAGCGGCACTCCCGGCCGATCGTCGCGCTGGTGCAACTGCGTGGCCAGGATGGGAAAATCTGCCCGCAGCCGCGCAACGTCGAGGCCGCTAACGGCGCTCTGGCTCATGGCGGCCTCTACTTGGGTTTGGGATTGCCGGTCGTGGGGTCGAGCGGAGCATAGAGGGCCGCTTGTACCGTCCGCCACGCCAGCAAGCAGCACTTCTGGCGATTGGGCGTCAGCCGCGCGCCAAACAGCTCGAGCATGTCAGCGGCCGAGAACGCCTTGATCTCGTCCACCGTGCGCCCGCAAATGCGCTCCACCAGCATCGAGGCGGCCGCCTGGCTGATGCAGCAGCCCTCGCCTTCGAACCAGGCGTCTCGAATCGTGCCATCGACATGGATGGCCAGTTCCAGCCGCACCACGTCGCCGCACAGCCGGTTCTCGGCCTCGTGCGCGTGCGTGGCCCGCGGACAATGGCCACGATGAAACGGCTCCTCGTAGTGATCGAGGATCCGCTCTTGATACAGCTCGTCGTCTGGCGCCATGCCGGCCTACTCGGGCAGCCGACTGCGGTTGATCTTCGGGAAGTCGCCGGTGCAGGCCTCCATGAACGCGACCAGGTCGGCTTTATCCTGATCGGTGAGGTCGAGCTTCTTGATCTTGTCGCTCAAGGCCGGATTGGGATGTCCGCCCTTGGCGTACCATTCCACGACTTCCGCCAGCGTCTTCATACTACCATCGTGCATATAGGGCGCCGTCAAGGCAACGTTGCGCACCGTGGGCGTCTTGAATGCCCCATGTTCTTTCGGATCCTTCGTCACTTCCTCGCGACCGATGTCCGGTTTCTCCACATCCATGCCGACGCCGATGTTGTGATACTTCTCGTCGGTCAGGTTGGCGCCCACGTGGCACGCCGAGCAGTTAGCCTTGTCGGTGAAATACAACTCGCGGCCGCGAACGGCCGCCTCCGACATCGGATGGGCCTCGACCGCCGTCTTGGCCTGCTCATACTTCGCCTTCAGATCCTCGTTGTCCTCCAGATCCTCGGGCTCCAAGCTCTGAAACGGCTTGAACTGCTCGTGATAGTCGAACGGCGTCGGGCCGGTGACGATGGCGCGCTCGAACGAAGCCAACGCCTGACCCACCGCGTCGATATTCAAGTCGCCGAAAATCTTCTCGAATTGCATCTTGTAGCCGGGAATGCCCTTGAGACATTCGACACACGCTTCGTGCGTGTTGCCCATCTCGATGGGATTCTGGATCGGGCCCACTGCCTGAGATTCCAGCGAATCGGCGCGGCCGTCCCAGAACTGCAGATCGCTGAGAATACGATTGTAGCTGATTGGCGAATTGCGGCCGCCCTCCTGGCTGCGAATGCCCACGCCGAAGCGGGTGTGCCTGGCGAAACCCTCATCCGGATCGTGGCAACTGGCGCAACTGACCGTCATGTCGGCCGACATCCGTGGATCGAAATAAAGCTGGCGGCCCAGCTCGATCTTGGCACGCGTGAGCGAGTTCTTGTCGACGCCTTTGACTTGCAGCGCGCCGGCCGAAAGCCCCAACGGCAACTCGAAGTCGAGGGGTTCGTGGTTCTTGGGATCGTCGAGCCAGACTTGAATCTGCTCGTCCGTCAAATCGCCCTCGCCGGGAATGCCGGCAAACAACGCATCCGATCCGAGCATC
>JBBDYK010000114.1:0-1700 GCA_040901665.1 Pirellulales bacterium
AAACTCTATCGTCACGCTCTCGCAATCGAACCCAACCATCCGCGAGTGCATTTCTTGCTAGGTTCATTGGCACTTCAATGCGGTAATACCGGGCCGGCCATTGAGTTGCTCACAAGAGCGACACAGCTAGAGCCGGGCTGCGCTGACTATTACGCGAATCTGGCGGAGGCGCATCGCGCTTCGGGCAACCTGAGCGAAGCGGTGGCTTGCAATCGCGCGGCGATCCATTTGCAACCCGACAATTTGCTGGCTCGCGCCAATCTTGGCGTTGCCCTTCATCAGCAGGGTGACCTGGCGGCCGCCGCCAGTTGCTTCGAGTCCGTTCTGCTCGCCGAACCTGACGACGTCGACACCTTGTTGGCATGCGGCGAACTGGAGCGCGATAGGGGGCGTCCGGCGCAGGCTGAATCGTGTTTTCGGCGGGCAATTGCAATCGCACCGCAATGCCATCGCGCACTCGTCGGACTGGGTCTGGCGGCACACGACCGTCGACAACTCGTCGAGGCTCGCGAAGCCTTCGAGGCCGCAATCGCGGTCGACCCCGATGTCGCCACCACTCATGTCAACCTGGGTACGGTGCTGCGCGAGCTACGACAGCCAATTTTGGCGGAACGACATTATCGCGAAGCACTGCGCTTGGAACCTCGCCTACAGGCCGGTTACCTTGGCCTCGGTAGTCTGTTGGATGATTTCCACCAATACGACGATGCTGTCGACTGTCTGACAAAGGCGGTTGAAATAGATCCCAATTCGGCAACCGCTTTCTCCATGCTGGCTCGCTCGCGCTTGCAGCAAGGACGACTGGACGATGCCGTGATCGCGGCGAGCAAGGCGATCGAATTGGATGCAACGCGCGCGACCGCCCATTGCAACCTGGCAAGCTGCTTTCGAGCACTCGGGCGACTGGACGAGGCCATTGACGCCTATCGCGCGGCGATCCGGCTGGATCCAAACGACCCCTTTCATTTCAGCAACCTCGTTTACACGCTGATCCATCTTCCAGGCACCTCGGCGGCCGCGATCTTCGCGGAGCATCGGAGTTGGGGTCGGTTGCTGGCGGATCCGTGGAGTGAGCGGGCGTTGCCGCACACGAACGATCGCTCGGATCGTCGCTTGCGGGTGGGTTACGTGTCGGCCCATTTCTGCGATCACGCAGTGAACTTCTTCAGCGAGCCGCTGCTGGCCGCCCACGATCACGCGGCCGTCGAGGTGTTTTGCTATTCCAATGGCTCGCAGGCGGACCAGACCAACGCCCGCCTCAAGGCCTATGCCGACGGGTGGCGTGAGATCGGACACCTGAGCGACGAGCAGGCCGGCCAGCAAGTGCGCGACGATCGGATCGACATTCTGGTCGACCTGAGCGGCCACATCGCGGGCCACCGGTTGTTGCTGTTTGCGCGCAAGCCTGCGCCGGTGCAAGTCACGTATCTGGGCTATCAAGCGACGACCGGCATGCGGGCCATGGACTATCGCCTGACGGACGCCTGGTCGGATCCGCCGGGTACGACCGACGCCGACTACACCGAGAAGCTGGTGCGGTTGCCGCAAGCCTTTTTCTGCTATCGTCCGTCGCCGGACGCGCCGCCGGTGGAGCCTTTGCCGGCCGTGGCTAACGGTTACGTGACGTTCGGGTCGTTCAACAACATTGCCAAAGTAACGCCGCAGGTGCTGGCTGCCTGGGCCCAGCTATTGCGCGAGGT
>JBBDYK010000114.1:1800-6682 GCA_040901665.1 Pirellulales bacterium
TTGCCAAAGTAACGCCGCAGGTGCTGGCTGCCTGGGCCCAGCTATTGCGCGAGGTTCCTCGGTCGCGGCTGGTGATCTTGGCGCATGCCGTGCCGTCGCTATGTGCCAGGGTGGCGGAGCAATTTGCCGCGCAAGGCGTCGATCCCGAACGGGTGACGGTGCTGAACCGTTGTCCGCGCGGCGAGTATCTGCGGCAGATATCGCAGGTTGATATCGCGTTGGACCCGTTTCCGTTCAACGGTCACACGACCACCTGCGACGCGTTGTGGCAGGGGGTGCCGGTGGTTACGCTGGCGGGAGCCACCTATGCTTCTCGCTTTGGCTCTAGCGCGCACGCGCAATTGGGGCTGGGCGAGCTGATTGCCGAATCAACCCAGGCGTACGTGGCCATTGCCGCGGGGCTGGCCGGCGATCTTGCGCGTCTGCAGGCATTGCGCGACGAGCTGCGGCCGCGGATGGCCGCCTCGCCGCTGGTCGACGGAGTCACGTTCGCCCGGCAGGTGGAAGCCGCCTATCGCCAGATGTGGCACGATTGGCGTCAGCAACCATCCGACTAGATCTCGCACAGAGCAGCCCAACCGTGTTGATCGACCAGGCAATCGCCCAAGGAATGAAGCACCATCAGGCCGGCCAATTCGCCGACGCCGAAAAACTCTATCGTCACGCTCTCGCAATCGAACCCGATAACGCTCACGCGCTCCACTTGCTCGGCACCCTGGCGCTGCAAGTCGGCCAGTGCGAGACGGCCGTCGAGCTGATTCGGCAGGCGATTCGGGCCGACCGCTCGCAAGCCGCGTTCCACGCGAATCTGGGCGAAGCCTATCGGCAGTTGAAGCAGGCGCCCGAGGCGATCGAGAGCTATCGGGCCGCCCTTAAATTGCAGCCCGATCTGGTGCACGCGCATGCCATGATTGGGGCATTGGAGTACGAACAGGGACATCTCGCCGAGGCGGCCACGTCGCTTCGCGAAGCATTGCGACTGCGGCCGGAGGAGGCAACGGCCCGCACGCGACTCGGCCACGTGCTGCACGATCAGCAACAATTGCCCGAGGCCGAGCTTTGCTATCGGCGGGTGTTGCGCAGCGAACCAGACCTGCCCGACGTGCAATTCAGCTTGGGCTGCGTGCTGCAAGCTCAAGGCAAGCTCGACGAAGCCGTGGCGTGCTACCAGGCGGCCATCGCGCTCGACCCGCGCCACGCCGACGCGCACACGAACCAGGGAGTGCTGCTACAAGATCAACAATCGCACGATCGCGCGGCGGAACACTTTCGCGCGGCGCTCGAGGCCGCGCCGCAGCGAGCTTCGGCACATACCAACCTGGGAACGAACCATCAGGCGTGCGATCGATTCGCCGAGGCCGAGTCGTGCTATCGCGCGGCACTGGCGATCGACCCGAACTATGGCCCGGCGCACTGCGCGCTGGGATCGCTATTGTTGTCGCAGGGACAATTCGACGCGGCGTTGGCGAGCTTGGAGTTGGCGACCCGGCTCGAGCCGAACTCCGTGCAGAATCACGCTCAGCGGGCGGCTGCACTGCAAGCGCAGCGAAAGTTCGAGCAGGCCAGCGCCGCGCTACAGGAGGTTCTGCGTCTCGATCCGACCAACGTCGAAGCGCACGCCAACCTGGGAGTCATCTGCAACGAGCGCGGCCAGCGCGACCAGGCCATTGCCCATTGTCGCCGGGCGATCGAGATCGATCCCGCGGCGGCCCTGCCGCACAATACGATAGCCGTGGCGCTGATGGCGTTGGGGCAAATGGACGAAGCCATCGGCTACGCGCGCCGCGCTTCGGCGCTCAGTCCCGCGGCCTCGCCGCACCACAGCAATTTGCTGTATATGCTGAACTATCACCCGGGTTTTATGCCGGCCGAGGTATTTGAGGAACACCGGCGTTGGGCGTCGACCTATGCCGATCCGCTCACGGCACAGGCGGCTCCCCATGCCAACGACCGCTCGCCCGAGAGGCGCTTGCGGATCGGTTATGTCTCGGCGCATTTCATGGAGCACGCGGTGAATTTTTTCACCGAGCCGATCCTGGCATCGCACGATCACGAGCAGTTCGAAGTGTTCTGTTACGCGCACGTCGAGCAAGCCGACGAGACAACGGCCCGGCTGCGGCGATTCGCCGATCGTTGGCGCGACATCGCGTTTCTGGGCGACGAACGCGCGTCCAAACTGGTGCGCCGCGACGGCATTGATATCCTGGTCGATCTCACGGGGCACATCGGCGGAAATCGGTTGCGGTTATTCGCGCATAAGCCGGCCCCCGTGCAGGTGACTTATATCGGCTATCAAAACACCACCGGCATGCGGGCGATAGACTATCGCATGACCGATGCTTGGGCCGATCCGCCGGGAACGACCGACGCCAACTACACCGAAAAGCTCGTGCGCCTGCCGCGGTCGTTCTTTTGCTATCAGCCGTCAGGTGATGCTCCCGCGGTCGCTCCGCTGCCGGCGTTGGCCAACGGCCACGTGACGTTCGGCTCCTTCAACGCCTTTCCCAAGATCACACCGCAAGTATTGGCCACCTGGGCCGAGTTGCTGGCCAAGATGCCCGACTCCAGGCTGGTCATCCTTGGCAACGTGACGCCATCGCTCGTCGAGTATCTGCATCACACATTCGAGCAGCGCGGAGTCGCCCCCAGGCGATTAACGCTGGCCGATCGGCGGCCGCGGAAGGAGTATCTGCAACTCATGCAGACCGTCGATATCGCGCTGGATCCCTTCCCGTTCAATGGCCACACGACCACCTGCGACGCGTTGTGGCAGGGCGTGCCGGTGGTAACACTGGCGGGAGCCACCTATGCGTCGCGCTTCGGATCGAGCGCGCACGTGAATCTGGGGCTGCGCGAGCTGATTGCCGATTCGCCGCAGCAATATGTGGCGATTGCGACCGAGTTGGCAAACGACCTCGACCGATTGCGGCTCTTGCGCGCGAGCCTGCGCGAGCGGATGGCTTCGTCACCGCTGTTGGACTTTGCCGGCTTTACGCGCCATCTGGAAGCCGCCTACCGGACGATGTGGCGCGATTGGTGCGCGTCGTAGCGCGCAAGCGGCGTCAGATGTCGTCGGCTTCGACGGATTCCTGCAACTCACACCAGCGATGCTCGGCCGTCGCCAGCTCGGCCGTTACGGCGGTCAAATCGGTGTGCAAGCGAACCGCCGCATCTGGATCGGTCGCCGCCAACAGTGCGGCGTTGAGCTGGCGCTTCTGCTCGTCGAGCCGCGCGATGGAGCGCTCGATATTGGCGAGTTCCTTGCGCTGCACGCGCTGACGTTTGGTGCGCTCTTTGCGATCCTCCTCGCTGCGCGCCTTGCCTTTGAGCGATCCGGGAGTGGACTTGGCGGCCAGTTCGCGCTCGCCGTCGTCGATTTCCTTGTTGACGTAATAGAGATACGCGTCGTAGTCGCCGCGATAGTTGATGACCCGGCCGCCGCGCACCTCGACGATGCCCGTGGCGATGCGCCGCATGAAGTGACGATCGTGGCTGGTGAACACGACCGTGCCTTCATAGTCGAGCAGGGCATCGGCCAGTGCGTCGACCGTTTCGACGTCGAGGTGGTTGCCGGGCTCGTCGAGCACCAGCACGTTGAATTGGCTGAGCAGAATGCCGGCCATGCACAGGCGGGCGCGCTCGCCGCCGCTGAGCACCGCGACGCGCTTCTGCACGTGCTCGCCGCGAAACAGGAAGCTGCCGGCCAGATCGAGAATGGCCTGGGTCTTGGTGCCTGGCGCCGCGCGGTATTCGAGATACTCGAGCACGGTCTGCTGCTCGGGCAAGCTGGTGTATACGTGCTGGGCATAGACGCCGATCTCGCAGCCGTAGCCCCAACGAAGTTGACCTTCCAACGGTTCCAGCGAAGAGACGATCGTGCGCAGAAACGTCGTCTTTCCCTGGCCATTGTCGCCCACCACCGCCACGCGCGAACCGTGCTCGATCTCGACGCTGATGTCGTTGGCAACCTCGTGATCGGCATAGCCGATGGCCAGATCCTTACAGCGCAGCGCCGGTCCTTTGCGCGGTTCGACCTGTGGAGCGCGAATCCGCACGGTGCTTTCGGGTCCGGCGATTTCTACCAGTTGCAGCCGTGCGAGCTGCTTGCTCTTGGAGCGGGCTTGCGAGGCCGTGCTGGCGCGGGCCCGGTTCTTGTCGATAAAGGTTTCCAATTGCCGCATCTTGCTGGACACCGAGGCGTTGACGCGCTCGTCGTGCAGCCGGCGTTCTTCCTGATACTCCAGGTAAGCATCGATCTTGCCTGGATAGAGCGTGAGCTTGCCGCGCGCCAGTTCGAGCGTCTGGTCGCAAGTGGCGCCCAGAAAGGCGCGATCGTGCGAGACGATCAGACAGGCTTGCTTGAAGTCTCGCAGGAAATGTTCCAGCAGGATCTGCGTGCGCAGATCGAGAAAGTTCGTGGGCTCGTCGAGCAGCAGCAGATTGGGGTCGTGCAGCAACAGCGCGGCCAGCTTGACGCGCGTTTGCCAACCCCCGGAAAGCTGTTGGATCGGACCTTCGAGGTAAGGCCCCTTCAGCTCGAAGCGGCCCGCGACTTCGCCGCACTTCCAGTCGGGCTGGGCGCTGTCGCGCATGAGAAACTCGAGCACGGTTTCGCCTGGCAGAAACGGATCGTGCTGGCGCAAGTATCCCAGGCGCAACTGCGGATGGCGGATGATTTCGCCTCGATCCAACTCTTCCTGGCCGAGCAACACCTTGCAGAGGGTCGATTTGCCGGCGCCGTTGCGACCGATGAAGCCCACGTTGTGCGCGTCGGTCAGGGTGACTTCGGCGGCGTCGAGCAACACCTGGTGCCCATAACTTTTATAGGCATCGCGAAGTTGCAATAGCACGGCCATGGCAGGGCAGGAGGGAAATGACCGAG
>JBBDYK010000115.1:0-6676 GCA_040901665.1 Pirellulales bacterium
CGATCGTCTGGGCATGTGCGGCGCCCGTGACCCACGGCGAATAGCCCGTCAGCGTGTAACCGTCGTCGGTGGCCCGGGCTTGCAGAACGGGCTGCGCCAGGTGTCGGCGGCTGGTGGAGAGGTGCGAAATGCCCACCGTGGCGAACGATTTTCCGCTGGCCAGATCGCTCAGCAGCCGTTGCCCGGCGAGGGCATTCTCGCTGCCGGCAATCCGCAGACAGGCTCCCGTGCGCTGGGTGATGATGAACGTGGTGGTCAGACAGGCTGCGCTGAGCCGCAAATACCCGCGCGTGATGTCGGCGTCGGACCATTCCTGTCCGCCCCAGTGGCGCGGCAGAAACCAGGTGAACACGCCGGCCTCGGCGCACAAGCCCAGCTGCTCGGCGGGCCAATCGTCGCTGCGATCCAGATCGCCCCCCAATTGAGTTAAACGCGCGCACAATTGGTCGAGTTCGGCATCATCAGGCGAGCGAATCATGCGCATTGCTCTCAATTTCGACGAGACGCAACGGCTGCCGGCGGCGTCAAAAAAGCATTCGACGCCCGCCAACGGTCACCGTATAATCACGCCGCACAGTCCGGCGGCGGTTGCCGTTAACTCTAGTGAACCGTCGACGGCTGGGCAACTTCCAGGCGGCATGGGCCACGGCGGGATAATGGGGTCGCCCCCATTTTCACGGCTCGATATAATCCGAGGCTTTCGTGTAGTTTGGGAGGGATGAACGAATGAGTCGGACCGATGCGGCGCCCGCCGAAGCAACCCATAAACTGAGTCTCAGCGAGCTATCTCCGCAGACGCTTTACGATAAGTGCGTGGCGCTGGCCAGGAACCTGTGGTGGACCTGGCATCCGGAAGTCATCAATCTCTTCCGCGATCTCGACCCGATTCGCTGGCGGCAACTCGACCACAATCCCATCGCCCTGCTGGCGGAATTCACCCCCGAACGGCTGGAAATGCGGGCCGCCGAGTTGGTGCTCTACAGCCGCATCAACTACGCCTATCGGCGCCTCAAAGAGTATCTGAGCAACACCCAAACCTGGGGCCGCACGCACGGTGGCGTGCTCGGTTCCAAGCCCGTGGCCTATTTTTCGGCCGAGTTTGGCATTCACGAATCGGTGCCGATCTATTCCGGCGGCTTGGGCGTGTTGTCGGGAGACCATATCAAGAGCGCCAGCGGTTTGGACGTGCCTTTGGTGGCCATCGGGCTGTTCTACGACCAGGGTTATTTCAAGCAGCACCTGGACCTCGACGGCTATCAACGCGAGGAGTATCTCGATACCAAGGTTGAAAACGTGCCCATGGAGCCCGCCCTGGGCCCCAATGGCAAGCAAGTGACCGTCACCGTCGAGACCCGCACCGGCGAGTTGCACGCCAAGGTCTGGCTGATGCACGTGGGACGCGTGCGGCTGTACCTGCTCGATTGCGACGTCGAGGGCAACAGCCCCGAAGACCGCGAATTGACCAGCCGGCTCTACGGCGGCGACCATCGCACGCGCATTCGCCAGGAACTGGTGCTCGGCGTGGGCGGCACGCGCGCGCTGGCGGCCCTGGGCATCGCGCCCGGCGTCTATCACCTCAACGAAGGGCACAGCGTGTTTGCCACGCTGGAAGCGATTCGCGAGCGGATGCACAACGACGGCCAAAGCTTCGACAACGCCCTGCGCGAAGTCGCCCAGCACACCGTCTTCACCACCCACACGCCCGTGCCGGCCGGACACGACCGCTTCGACGGCGGGCTGATCGAAGAGCACTTGGGCCCGCTGCGCGACAAGCTGGGCATCTCGCACGAGCAGTTGATGGGCTTGGGCCGCGTCGAGCCGCACAACGAAGGCGAAAGCTTCTGCATGACCGTGTTGGGGCTCAAGCTCTCGCGCCGCGCCAACGCCGTCAGTTCGCTGCACGGGCACGTGTCGCGCCGCATGTGGGCCCACCTCTGGCCTTGGCGCGTTGAAGAAGAAATACCGATCGGCCACATCACCAACGGCGTTCACGTCCCCAGTTGGCTCGCCTGGCAGATGCTGCAACTCTATAACCGTAATTTCCCGGTCGGTTGGATGCAGCGGATGGGCGAGCCCGAGGATTGGCAATCGATCCTC
Organism: Pirellulales bacterium; assembly: GCA_040901665.1. Lineage (GTDB taxonomy): Bacteria > Planctomycetota > Planctomycetia > Pirellulales > PALSA-1355 > JTS-RE94. The sequence continues at coordinate 2,098 of JBBDYK010000115.1, forward strand.
CGCGTCGATCCCGGCGAACTGTGGGAAGTGCACTACGCGCTGAAGAACCTGCTGTTGGCGTTTGTCCGCCGCCGGGTCAGCCGGCAGTGCCGCCGCCGCGGAGAGAGCGACGCCGTGGTCGAGGCCGCGCGAAATCTGCTCGACCCCAACATTCTCACGCTCGGCTTCGCGCGCCGCTTTGCCACGTACAAGCGGGCCGATTTGTTCATGACCGACTCCGAGCGGATTTTCCGCTTGCTCAACGACACGGAGCGGCCAATCCAGATCATCGTCTCCGGCAAGGCGCATCCGGCGGATGAGCCCGGCAAGCAACTGATCAAGAAGATCGCCAACTCCCGGCACGACGAGCGGTTCAACAACCGCGTGGTGTTCATCGAGGACTACGACATCAACGTCTGCCGCCACCTGATCCAGGGCGTCGACGTGTGGGTGAACAATCCCCGCCGGCCGCTGGAAGCCTCCGGCACCAGTGGTCAGAAAGTGGTGCTCAACGGCGGACTGAACTTCTCGGTGCTCGACGGGTGGTGGGCCGAAGCCTACGACGGCACCAACGGCTTCGCCATCGGCAAAGGCACGAGCCACGTCTCCGACGAGATCGGCGACCGCCGCGATGCCGACGCCTATTACGACGTGCTGGAAAATCAGATCATCCCGCTGTTCTATGAGCGCGACGTGGACGGTCTGCCGCGGGGTTGGATCCTGCGGATGATGAACTCCATCAGTTCGCTGGCCTGGCGATTCAGCGCCCACCGCATGGTGATGGACTACGTCAACAACGCCTATCTGACCGCCGCCGGTGGCGTCAGTTGCGACATGAGCATCCGCTAGCGCTTGCTCACGGTCGTGCGACATGCGGGCATACGCGCCCCCCTTCCTGCGGCGGGGCAGTTTGCCTAGAATTCTCGGGCTGTACCCGGGGTGTGCGACTCTCTTGTCCCAGGAGTTCGGCTATGTTCACGAAGAAAGAGCTGCTTGCCGAAACGATCGAGCACGTCGACATCACGCGCCACAACGTCGTGCCCTTGGTCGAAGCCATGCAGCACATGGCTTTCTCGGCGCGCGATCTGGCCCGAGCGGCCGATATCTACGACCGCATGCTCCGCGACGAACCGTGCGGCATCATCCTCTGCCTGGCAGGCTCGCTGGTGAGCGCCGGCTTGAAGAAGGTGTTCGTCGACATGATCCGCAACCAGATGGTCGACGCCATCGTCAGCACCGGGGCCAACATCGTCGACCAGGATTTCTTCGAGGGACTGGGATTCAAGCACTACCAGGCGCCCGAGCGCGTCAAGGCCGGGCTCGACGACGACAAGCTGCGCGAGTTGCACATCGACCGCATCTACGACACGCTGATCGACGAGGACGAGCTGCGGATTTGCGACGACGCGACCCGGCAGATCGCCGATGGATTATCGCCCCGGCCTTATTCTTCGCGCGAGTTCATCCGCGAGATGGGCGCCTATCTGGTCGAGCACGGCAAGCAGCCGGAGTCGATCGTTCTGGCGGCCTATGAGAACGACGTGCCGATCGTTTGCCCGGCATTTTCCGACTGCTCGGCCGGCTTCGGCCTGGTGGCCCATCAGCACGCGCGGGGCGATCAGCCCAAAGTGTCCATCGACAGCGCCAAGGATTTCTACGAGCTGACGCAGCTCAAGATCGCCAATCCCACGACCGGCATCTTCATGATCGGCGGCGGCGTGCCCAAGAACTTCACGCAGGACATCGTCGTGGCCGCGGAAATCCTGGGCGAGGACGCTCCGATGCACAAGTACGCGGTGCAAATCACCGTGGCCGACGTGCGCGATGGCGCCCTGTCGAGCTCGACCTTGAAGGAAGCCTCGAGCTGGGGCAAGGTCGACACCGTCTGGGAGCAGATGGTCTTCAGCGAAGCCACGCTGGCCGTGCCCCTGATCGCCGGATACGCCTATCACAAGGGCGGCTGGAAGCAGCGCAAAGCAAAGCGCTGGACGCAAGTGCTGGAACGCACGACCCAGGCCGTAGGATGAACGGCCGTTGGCTGAGTATCGACGGGTGAGCATCGACGGGTGCCATGCTCATGCGTGCGTGAGCATGCTCTGGTCTGGGCATTCCCAGTCGGAAAGTAGCATGCACACTCGGGTGCCATGCTCACGCGTGCGTGAGCATGCTTGATTCAGTTGCGCGGCGAATTTCCTTTCACTCGTGCATTCGTCGCGCGAAACTGTTGCCATGGCCAAGCTCCATCGCAAGCATTGCAAACGCTATGACATCGTCGGCGATGCGCATGCGCTGACCTACTCCTGCTTTCATCGTTTGCCGTTGTTGTCCCGGGATCGATCGCGCCGCTGGATGATCGAGGGTTTGCAGCACGGCCGAGAAACAGGCATGTTCGACCTGTGGGCATTCGTGGTGATGCCCGAGCATGTGCACCTTCTTATATATCCTCGAGCAGGCGTCCGGATGTCTTCAATCCTGAATAGTGTAAAACAGTCGGTTGCGCAGCGTGCCCTACGATGGCTCAAGGCAAACGAGCCGTCGTATCTTAGGCGACTTGAGGATGTGCAACCAAACGGCCAACGCGCGCATCGATTCTGGCAACGGGGCGGCGGATACGACCGCAATCTTGTGACAATCTCGGACGTACACGAGAAAATCGCGTACTTCCACAACAACCCGGTCCGCCGGGGGCTCGTGGCGCGAGCATCGGATTGGTATTGGTCGAGTTGCGCAGCCTGGGAAACGGGAATCGACGAACCTATTGCCATCGATCGCGAATTCTTGCGCGGCAAGATGGTGATCGGTTCGTGAGTAGTCAGGCAAGCATGCTCACGCACGCGTGAGCATGGCACCCAACCGAAACGCACCTGGTTCGATGGTTCACTTGGCCGGTGTGGGCGCGGGCCGTAGCACCAGCCCGCCGAACTGCATCAGGTTGACCTTGATCGGTCCGCCGGAATGCAGCACGAGCTGTTGCTCGCCGGCGGCCAGGTCGATCGATCCCACCTCAATCTCCTGATACCGGTCCTTGCTGCCGGTGGCCGTTATCTTGCCCGTGAGCTTGTGCTCGCCCGCTTCCAACAGCCAGGTATTGCCGGCCGCTTCGTCGGTGGAGGAGTAGTTCAACCAGACGGCGTAGCGTCCCGCCTTGGGCACGTTGATGTTCCACACGACCCGGTCGTTTTCACCTTCCCACTTGCCCAGGTTCTTGAACAACTGCTCCATCACGATCGTGGGGCCGTAGATTTCGCAATTCGTGGGATAGAGCTGCAAGGCGCCTGCCGCGGTCGGCGTGACCAGTTGCGGCCGGTTCGCCTCGAACGTTTTGCGCGGGGCGCCGGAACCGCGCAGATAGGCGATCACGTTGGCCATCTCCTGGGGCGTGACGTCTTTTTCCAAACCCTCGGGCATCAGCGACTTGCCCGTGGCTTGCAATGCCTCGAGCTCGGAGCGAAGAATCGTTTGCTGTTTGCCCTCCTGCCCCAACAGGGTGACGCTGTTGCCGGTTTCGTTGGCCAACATGCCGGTGTAGCTTTGACCGCTGGCGGTGATGGCCAGGTAGTCGAGATACTTGGCCTCCACCGCGCGATTCGGATCCAGTAGCGCCGCGAGCAGCGCTGGCGGCGAATAATCGGTGAGCGAGGCCAGGTTGGGGCCGACGTCGTGACCGACGCCGCGCAATTTGTGACAAACCGAGCAGCGCTTGTTGAACACCGCGGCGCCCGCGATCACATCGCCCTGCATGGTGAGGACGGACTGGTGTTGCTCGAACACCTGCTGCCGGTTCGATTCGATCGTGCCGGCCAGCAGTTTGGCGGCCCGCTCCTTGATGTCCTCGTTTTCAGAACGGGACAGTCGCTGACGGCGCGACGCGTCGACGTCGCCGGCCCCAACGGCTCCACTTTCAATCGCCGAAAGCAGCGTTTCGGCCCAGGCGTCCCGGCTCAACAGTGCGTCGAGGATCGCGGAACGCAGCTCGGGCCCGTGACTCTTCCAACCGGCCAGCAAGCTGTCGGGAACGCGCGGATCGTCGATGCGGGCCAGAGCTTCGACGGAAGAGGCCTGCACGGCGCCGGACGATTGCGGCACCAGCAGCGCCACGAGCGACTCGATGTCGCTGCCGCGTTCGGCTTCGCTGCGTCCCAACAATCGGATGGCCCGCAACCGCGCCTCGTCGTCGGCATCCGCGTCGACAACCGTCGCGCGGGCGAACGTAAACATCTTGCCCAATTCGCCGGACGCGTCGTACTTCTCCCAGGCCGCTTCGCGGCGCGCCAGCGCATCGAGCAGTCCGGCCACCGCGGTCATTTGCCAGGCGGCGTAGTCGCCCGAGTCGGCGCGGCCGATGCGCGCCAGCGCCATACCCAGCGTGCGATCGTCCTCGAAGGCGCTGGCCACGCTTACGAGTTGCTCGAGTAGTTCGGCCGGCGGTTCGGCGCCTTGCTTGTCGCCCAAGACCGTGGCCACCACGCCGTGCAAGTTATCGGGCGTCAGACTGCTGAGCACCGCCGCGATCATGAAGCGATTGTCGGTGAACTTGAGTGCCACCTCGCCCAACGCCTTTCCGGCGCGAGCATCCTTCCACTCGCCCAGAGTGTAGGCC
>JBBDYK010000116.1:0-6643 GCA_040901665.1 Pirellulales bacterium
GGTTCGCCCCCCACAGGACCGGCAAACGGATTGGAAGGCGCCGGCTTCGGTACCGCCGGCTCGAACGGTTGCGGCTCGGCTTGCCGTGCGTAGCGCGCATTTGGCTCCGCCTCGTCGGCGGGCAGGAACGAGCCGTGCGGCACTCCGCCGCTCGAGTCCGGACCGTTGTTGGCCCACATCCGGCTGTCGATATCGCCCAGGGCCGCGTCGCTTTGCTGCGCCGCCACGACGGTCGGGGTCGTGTTCTTGGCCACGGGTTCAGGCTGGCCCGCCACGCTGCTCGCATCGGGAGCGCCCACGGGCGCGGCCGTCAGCACGAATCGCTTGACGGCCAGTCCAATCAAAGCGCCAGCCAGAACGCCCACGACGACGATGCCTATTTTCGCTTCCTTGCCCATCACATCTCCTCCAAGAGAGCGGCGCGATTCATGCCGCGATGCACTATGCCGTTGATTGGATGCTCGCCACGCGCATCTTCGCGCTGCGCGAACGGGGGTTTCTGGCGACTTCGGCCTCGCTCGGACGCAGCGGCTTGCGCACCAGCGCTTCGTACCGCGGGTCGTCGCGAAAGGCCTCTTTGACCAAACGATCCTCCAACGAATGAAAACTGATGACCACGGCCCGTCCGCCCGGAGCCACGCACGTGGGGATTTGTTGAAGTCCTGTCTCCAGCGAACCCAGTTCGTCGTTCACCGCGATTCGCAGGGCCTGAAATGTTCGCGTCGCCGGATCGATCCGCTCCGGACCGCGCGAGCGCGGCACGGCGCGGCGGACAATCTCCGCCAGCCGCTGGGCCGTGCGTATCGGGGCCTTGCCTCGCTCTTCCACGACTAGTCGGGCAATCCGCCGGCTGTGGCGTTCTTCGCCGAACTTGTATATCAAGTTTGCCAATTCCGTGGCATCCAGATTTTCGACCAATTGCCAGGCCGGTTCGCCGCTGGTGGGATCGAATCGCAGGTCGAGCGTGCCCGACGCGTCGAAGCTAAACCCCCGCTCACTATCGGCCAACTGGTCGCTGGAAAGCCCCAGGTCCAGCACGATTCCCTGCACCCTCTCGATGGCTAGCTGCGCCAGCACTTCTGTCAGCTCGCAATAGTTGGCGTCGACCAGCTTGATGGGCAAGCCGGCCAATCGCCGCTCGGCAACCGAGCGCGCTTGCGGATCGCGATCGAAGGCGATCACCAGACCGTGGGGACCGACGCGTCGTGCCAGGGCCTCGGTGTGACCGCCGCCACCCAGCGTGCCGTCCACGAAGGTTTGGCCCGGCTGTGGATCCAGCCAATGGAGTACCTCGTCGGTCATGACGGGCACGTGCAGCGGCGACTCTCGATCCATGCCAGGTTCCGGCAAGCCGGCGATTGCTGCGGAAGCTGCTGCCTCCGCCGACGATGGAGAACCACCCTCCCCGGGGCACTTCCGTGTGCCGTACCGGGGTTGGGGGTTGCAGTGGTGGCCCCAGCGCCACTCACCGCGGTTCGCAACCCCACAGCGTTCCATGCTTTCAGGGTCTGCCGCATCCCAAGGGGTCAATCGGTGGCCGCGGACTGACCGGTTGGGATGAGCACGATGGCGAACATCGGACGGACGAAACTCGCAATCTCTTTCGTTAACAGTCGTGATTCATTCCCGTCACACCCTCGGCGGTTCGAACGCCGCCTCGGCGATCTGGTCAAACTGGCTTTGCTTTTCTTGGACGTAATGGTTCCAACGCTCGCGGTCCCACAATTCCAGATGCGTTTGCACGCCGATCAACATTGCTTCTTTGCCCAGGGCGGCCAATCGCGCCAGCTCCGGAGGAATCCGCACCCGGCCTTGGCCGTCGACTTCGACCGCTTGAGCCCGCGCGTAAAACAACCGGCTGAAGGCTCGCACATCCTGAGCGTTGGGCGAGGAGCGGGCGAGCCTGGCGGCCAGATCGGCCAGAGCGTCCTCCGTAAACAGGGCCAGTGAACCGTCCGTGCCCGGCGCGACGTACAACACGCCTTTCGCCGAGGAACCCAATGCGTCGCGTAACGGCTTGGGGATCGCCACTCGTAGCTTTTCATCCACCGCGCGGCTAAACGTGCCGGTCAGGAGCATGAATCACCATTAATCCCCATTTGTCACCAACAAGACCCAAAGATACCCAGATCCGTCGCCGCGTCAACCGCGCTTTTTTCCCGCGATTTACAGGCCATTTTCATCCGGACATCGCAAAATATCCGCGAACGACGCAAGGTTTGCCGCTCGGGGGAATTCCAAGAAAAATTCCAATCTAGTCGAGCGAGGCGTACAGTCGCTCGTACGCGGTTACCATCGCGTCGATGGAGAAATGCTGCCGGACGCGCTCGCGGTTTTCGCGACCCAACGCCGCCGCCAATGGCGCATCGCCGAGAATCAGACGCAGCTTCGCCGCAAACGCCTCGGCATGACCCACACGCACGGCTTGCTGCGCCGCGCCGGGTCCCAACGCCTCGCTCACACCTTCCACGTCGGTCGCCACCACCGGTTTGCCCGCGGCCATCGCTTCCAGCACGACGTTGGGCATGCCTTCCCATCGCGAGGGCAGCACCAACACGTCGCTCGCCGCTAGAATCTCCGGCACGTCGCTGCGAAAACCCGTGAAATGAACGCGCCTCGCGATTCCGAGCCTGGCGGCTTGTTGCTGCAATCGAGCGCGCTGGGGCCCCACGCCCACGAGGAGCAAATCGTGCGCGCCCTGCGCCTCGAGCACCCCCGGCGTCAACTCCAGCAGCCACGCCAGATTCTTCTGCTCGTCTAGACGGCCGATAAAAGTGATCAAGCGGCGGTCGGCAGCAATTCCAAGGTCGCTCGGTCGCACGCGTCCGTCGACGGAGAACCGCGTCGCGTCCACGCCGTTGGGAATCACGACGAGCTTGTGCGCCGGCAATCCACCTGCCAAGCGCGAGAACTCACTTACCATCTGGCTGACGCAGACATGCCGCTCGACCCACTTGTCGGCCCAACGTGCCACGCGCAAGTGCCAGTCGTGTCGCCGCTCGGCCACGCGGATCCCCGTCAGCACATGTGGGACGCCGGCTTGACGAGCGGCCCAGGCCCCAACCGCGTTGGCGTGAAACAAGAAACCCTGCACGATCCGAGGACGATCGGCGCGCATCTGCCGCACGACTGCCCGCGCGATCCACGGTAATTGGACGGCATGCCGGGCGCCGAAGTAACGCACCGTCACTCCGGCCTGTTCCAGCAGATCCGCCAGCGACGTGGGATTGTCCTGCGGCCGCGGTCCCAGACAATACACCAGCGGCTCGTATTGCTGCCGATCGAGCCGTGTGGTCAGTTCAACGAGGCACCGCTCGGCGCCGCCCGGGTCGAGCTCCGTAATACAGAAGGCGATGCGACGTGGCTTGGTTCCGCTGGCGTTCAACGCGTTCCCCTACCCCCGCTATGAAACAGCACGAAAAGGCCGCGATGCTCTCACTGGCCGAGTACGACTACGAACTTCCCAAGCGGCTGATCGCCCAACATCCCCTCGCCCGCCGCACCGACGCGCGGCTGCTGCTGGTCGATCGCGCCGATCGCAGTCTGCAACACTATCATATTCGCGATCTGCCGAGTTTGCTGCGCGCCGGCGACACCTTGGTGGTCAACGACACGCGGGTGATTCCGGCCCGGTTGGTGGGATTCCGCGAACAGACGGGCGGTCGCTGGGAAGGACTGTTTCTCTCGGCCGACGAGCAGGGCAATTGGCGGCTGCTGGCCAAGACCCGCGGAAAACTTACACCCGGCGAAACCGTCACGCTGGTCAACGAACAGCAGCAAGCCGCATTTCGCCTGCGAATGTTGCTCAAGGAAGAGTCCGGTTCATGGATCGCCCGGCCGGAAATGCCCGGCGACGCGCTGGCTCTGGTGGAGCAAATCGGACGCGTTCCACTGCCGCCGTACATACGCGACGGCGAGATGGAGCCAGCCGACCGCGACCGCTACCAGACCGTCTATGCCGATCCTCCCGGCGCCGTCGCCGCGCCCACGGCCGGGCTGCACCTGAGCCAGGCTCTGTTGGACCGGCTGGCCGCCGCGGGAATCGCGATCGTCCGAGTCACTTTGCACGTGGGTCTCGACACGTTCAAACCGGTGACCGTCGACAGTCTGCTCGACCACCCCATGCACAGCGAATGGTGCCGGATCACGCCCGAGGCCGCGGCCACGATCGTGCAGAACAAGCAACTCGGCGGTCGCACCATCGCCGTCGGGACGACCAGCGTCCGCGTGTTGGAAACCGCCGCGCATTCGGGCACGCTCACTGCGTTCGAAGGCCCGACCGAGTTGTTCATTCATCCGCCGTACGAATTTCGTGCTGTCGATGCGCTGTTGACCAACTTCCACTTGCCGCGAACCACGCTGCTCGTGCTGATCCGCACTTTCGGCGGCGACGCCCTCATGCGTCATGCCTACGAAGAGGCGATCCGCGAGGAGTACCGCTTCTACAGTTATGGCGATGCGATGCTTATCATTTGACCGGGAGAGCAAGTCCTGCGGCCATTGCGGGTGGTGGTCATGCCGGCAGCGTTTGCTACAATCGTGCACGTCGCCGGGCACTCAACAATTCTCCATACCGCCAGAAGGGACTCTGCCGTGACGCAAGTGCAAACGGAACGCGTGCTGGTCGTACCCACCGAGTTGTTCCACCGACTGGGACATTTCCAGGGATTCTCCGACCAGGTCGAGCGGTTCCTGCCCGAGTTGTTCAGCGCCGAGCACACCAGCTATCGCCCGCGACACGAGGTGGAGGAAGACCCCGGCTTCAAGCAGTTGATCCCGTATGTGATCTTTCGCCATCGCGACCAGCAGGGGCGGCTGCACGTTTTCCAGTACACGCGCGGCAAAGGGCAGGGGGAGGGCCGGCTGCACAGCAAGCAAAGCGTTGGCATCGGCGGACACATCTCGGCCGACGACTCGCCCGGCGAACATGCCGAAAGCGCCTATCACGAAGGTATGCGCCGCGAATTGGCCGAGGAGGTCGTCATCGACGCCTCCTACGAAGAGCAGTGCGTCGGCCTGATCAACGATGACCAGACCGAGGTTGGACGCGTGCACCTTGGCGTCGTTCACGTATTCGATATCGAACGCCCCGCGGTTCGCCCGCTGGAAGTCGACATCATCGAAGCCGGCTTTCGGCCGATCGAAGAAATCATGGCCGACACCAGCAAGTTCGAAAGCTGGTCGCAAATCTGCCTGGAAGCCCTGTTCGGCCGGCAGTAGCCCCGGTCCCACGACTTGGCTTCGCGCCAAGCGATTACAGCAGCGCCTTGATCGCGACGCTGACCACCAGCGCGCCGGCCGTCAGCAACAGCGGCCCCAACACCAGCACCGACAGCGCCAACGGAAACTTCGCCTCGCCGGGTATCAAATCCGGCGCGTCGATATCGGGCAGAGTGTCGTGATCGGCCGATGCGACCGGATCGGTGCGCTGAGTGACCTGGCTCGAGCTGTCGTCCGGGCCGCTGGCTAAATCCTCGAACCAGCCAGGCTGCGTGTCGCTCTGCGAGGACGTCGCCGGGCGCTCTGCCGGCGCGATCGGCCGGTCGATTTCGCGTACCGCGCCGACCACTGTCTCTTTCGCCCAGGGCGCCAACCGCCGCACCACTTCCTGCCCCGACTGCAATCGGCGCCGCGGATCCTTCTCCATCATAGCGGCGATCACGTCGACGAACTCATCGCTCAGCTCCAAGTTGAAACGCCGCGGATTGAGCGGTATTTCTTCGCAGTGCCGGCGTGCTTTGTCGCGCGTCGTGCCGCCAGGAAACGGCACCTTGCCGGTCACCGCGTAGTACAGCGTGCAGCCCAGCGAGTAAATATCGCTCACCGGCGACATCTCGCCCGGCGACTTGATGTGCTCGGGCGAAAGATAGTCCGCCGTGCCTACGATCCGGCCAGCCCGCGGGTCGTCCGGATCGTCCACACCCAAGAAACTGGCCAGGCCCAGGTCCGAAACCTTCGTGCGCCCATCGGGCGTCACCAGCAGGTTGCCCGGCTTGACGTCGCGATGCACCAGTCCCTTGGCATGAGCATGGGCCAGTCCGCGCGCCGCTTGCGAGATGATCGTGGCCGCGTCCTGCATCGACAGCTTGCCGCGCTCGCGCACCAGCTTTCGTAAATCGATACCCGGCACGTACTCGGTCACTAGAAAATTAACATTGCCGTCGTGTCCTGCGTCGTAGGCGTGCACCAGGTTCTCGTGATCGAACTGTGCCTGCGCGCGGATTTCGCGGGTAAAGCTGGCCACGGCATCGGGCGTCGAGCGATGACGCGGCAGCACTTTAATGGCCACCACGCGTCCCATCAGCTTGTGCTCGGCGCGAAATACCTGTCCCATGCCGCCCTGGCCGATGGCGTCGATTACCTGGTACGGTCCCAGGCTGAACTTCACGCGACCGGCCTTCAGCATCGCGGCCTGCCAAGGATTTAGCCGCCCCTGTTCGACCAACTTGGCGGCCAGCGCGCCGTCATCCACCTCGACCCACGTGCCGACCGACCCGTGCGCGGCGCGCACTGCGTTCTCGGCCTCGAGGATGTGCTCGACGGTCAACAGTCCGCTGGCCAGCGCCGAGCGACGAAAGACAGTGAGTGGAAGGTGGTCCACGACGGTTTGCGCCCTTGCCCAGCGCCAATGACAGCGCTCGGT
>JBBDYK010000117.1:0-6633 GCA_040901665.1 Pirellulales bacterium
GGCTCGTGATTGGGCACCTCGGCCACCATCGAGCGAATGACGCACAGATCGTCGGCGTGCTGGGCCGTCTTGGCGAACAGCTCGCTGACTTCCAGGCCGCTATCACCATACCTGGCGAACTTGAACGGCGAGCGCATGGCCGCACCGGTTTTGCGCTCGGTGCGCAGATTGGTCGCAGGCAGCGGCTGGCCGTGATGCTTGTCCAAGAGCGGCTTGGGATCGAACGTGTCGACGTGCGACGGCCCGCCGTTCATGAACAAGTGGACGACCCGCTGGGCTTTGGCGGCAAAGTGCGGCGCTTTAGGTGCCAGCGCCGAGGGCGCGCCGCCGGCGCTGGTCGCGGCCGAAGCTGGCCGCAAGAGTAACCCGTCGCCCGCCATCACGCCGGCCAGGCCTAGCATGCCGAAGCCGGCGCCGCTGCGGCGCAACAGTTCGCGGCGCGTGAGCGGAGCACTTTGTTGATGATTCGGCAGCACGATTACTGACTCCCGGTTCGACGATGGATCGACTCTCTTCAGCATGCTCACACTCCGCTGTCGCTGCATGCGAGCACGGCATCCTATCCTTTCAATACTGCGTCAATCGATGAACACGAACTCGTTGGCCAACACTAGCCCTTGCGCAAATTCCTCCCATGCCGCCGGGCGTGCCGCTGCATCCTTCAGCATCTCGAGCGACCACTGCCGTTCATCCTCAATCGGATCGCGACCGAACGCCAGTTGATACAGCCGGCGGACTTTTTGATGCTCGTCAACCAGACTCGCGACGTCCGGCCGAGCCAGCATTTGCCTGGCACACGTTTGCACCAGCGGGTTGTTCATCAAAAACAGTGCTTGCTGGGGGATGGTCGTCAGATTGCGCTCGGGACTCGAGGCGTCGGGATTCGGAAAGTCGAACGTGCGAAACACACCGGGCAGGTTCAAACGGTCGATGCGCGCGTAAAGCGTGCGGCGCGTGGAGGACGGATCGGCCACGTTGTCGAACGGCTTGCCGCCCTGCGCGGGGCTCAACTGCCCAGCGACGGACAATAGCGCATCGCGCGTCGATTCGAAATCGAGCCGCCGCGGATTCATCCGCCAGAGCCGCGCGTTCTCCGGATCGATCGCGCGGCAATCGGTCCGGTCGACACTCGCTTGCTGATACGCGGCCGACAGCACGATCTGCCGGTGCAACCACTTGAGCGACCAGCCGTGTTCCATGAAGTTCCAGGCCAGGTGATCCAGCAGCTCCGGATGCGTCGGCGGCGTGCTGCGCAAGCCGAAATCGCTGGGCGTGGCAACTAGCGGCGCGCCGAAGTGTGCGAGCCACACGCGATTGACGATCACGCGGGCAGTCAACGGGTTGTTGCGATCGGCGATCGCTTGGGCAAGCTCCAACCGGCCGCTGTCGTTGGGATTGAAGGGCGGCGGGTCGCCTTCGCACAGCACCCGCAGAAAGCGGCGCTGCACCTCGTCGCCCAGTTGTGTGGGATTGCCGCGGATGAACACGCGGGCGTGCACCGGCTCGGCCAGATCTTCCAGCACCATGGCACGGGGGGGCGCGGCGTCGCCGGCGGCGCGAAAGTCCTCGATCTCCTTGATGAGCTTGTTGCGAATGTTCTGCGCCTCGCGATCCGGCAGCAACATCAGTTCATTGATCTCGCTGCTGGCCAGCGCCGCGGGCGCATCGGGCCCGTCGAGCGCCAGCCGCAACATTTCTGCCGCCGGATCGGCGAGCGCCGCCGGCATGGGCTGGCCGCTTTGCGTTGCCCGATCGAGCTCCACTTGCCAAAGCTGCTGGACGCCGACGAGCAGCTTGCCATAGCGCGCGGCAACGTCGGCAAACGTGGTGGGCGGATCGGCCAGCAGCGCGGCAGCCACCCAAGAATGAATCGGAGCGTCGGCCGGCGCTTCGTCAAGCACGCGGCGGATCACTTCAGGCGCTCGGGCCGAAAAGTCCGCAGCCGGCAAATCCGCCAATGCGTGCCACGCGGCCCAGACAGGATCGTGGCTCCGGCGCATGCGGGCCAGATACGTCTGATAGCGGATGATCATCGTGGGGTTGAGATCGTTTGGATCGGCCAACAGCATGAAGTCTTCGGTGGGCGGGCGATCCTTCAGCTCATGCGCAGCCAGCAGGTACTCCGTCACTCGCGAGTGCGCGCCGTCGATGAGCGCGCGAAACTTCTCGTCGATGAACGTATCGAGCTTGCGCTGCCGTGAGGTCAGCTCCGCAGCGAATTGTTCATAGGCCTCGGTCTTGGGAGGCGGTTCGAACAATGGCGGCACGATCGGCTCGATCGAGCTGGCGAACACGCCGTACAGCGCGTAATAGTCGCGTGTCGGAATGGGGTCGAACTTGTGGTCGTGGCAGCGGGCGCAGGTCACCGTCAGCCCCAGCAGGCCGCGCGTCACGACGTCGACGCGGTCGTCGATCACGTCCTGCTGGTTGTTCATGAATCCGCTGCCCAGCGTCAGAAATCCCAGCGCGGTGAGCGGCCGACGGTCGTCGCCCAGCGGCAGCTTGTCGGCGGCCAGTTGCTCGATAATGAAGCGGTCGTATGGCAAGTCGTCATTGAGCGCCCGCACGACATAATCGCGATACGTGTATGCCCAGGGGATGTTGCTGTCCTTGAACAGGACGTAGCCCTTGGTGTCGGCATAGCGGGCGACGTCGAGCCAGTGCCGCCCCCAGCGCTCGCCATGATGGGGTGAAGCGAGCAGCCGGTCGACGGCGCGCTCGACGGCGTCGGGTGAGTCGTCGGCGACGAATGCGGCAAGCTCCTCCGGCGTGGGAGGCAGGCCGACCAGATCGAACGATAGCCGGCGCAAGAGCGTGCGCTTGTCGGCCGGCGGCGAGGGCGCAAGCCCCTGTCCTTCGAGCGCGGCCAAGATGAAGCGGTCGATCGTGGTTTGCGACCAATCGGCATCGCGCACTACCGGCAGCGGCGGATTGGACACCGGCTTAAAGGCCCAATGCGATTGGCGCGCGGCGGCGATTTGCGCCTCCTCGGCCATGAAATGGCTTTTGGCCAGCGACTTGGCGTCCGTTTTGGGCCAAGGCAATCCGCGCTCGATCCAGCGTTCGAGCGCGGCGACTTGTACCGCTTTGAGCCGATCGCCTTCGGGCGGCATCTCCAGGCCAGCGTAGTGAACTGCCTCGATCAACAGGCTTTCAGCCGGCTTGCCGGGTACTACGGCAGGGCCGCTTTCGCCGCCTTTGAGAATCGCGTCGCGCGACGTGAGCGTCAGGCCACCCTTAGGCTCGAGCATGTCGCCGTGGCACTTGTGGCAGCGAGCGATCAGTAGCGGGCGGATTTCGCTTTCGAAGAACTCGGCGTCGGCGGCGCTGGGCTCCGCGATTTGTTCCGCGGCGAGAGTGAATGACGCGGTGATTGACAACAACGGCACGGCAAACAGCACGGGCAAGATGCCAGTGCCACCGATGGCCAACAACAACGACAAAGCATGCAGCATTGGCAAAATGCCAGCGGCACCCGGACAACGTGTTTGCCAGCGACGGCGTTGCATCGTTATTGCTTGGGCTTTGCGGAGTCGATCGGCCGCTGTCCCCACGGCATGGGCATGGTGGGCGGCTTGCGATGGCGGTCGCGACGCACGTCTTTGGGCCGATCTTTCCAATAGCTGATGAACCGCACGAGTTGCTTCACGGCCTCCTCATACACTTGCCGGCCTTTCTCGGGCGTGGCCAGCTCGGGCTCGCCCAGCACGCCCGACTCACTGTAGCTGCTGGTCCACGAGATGACCGTGGCCGGTCCGGCGGCGAACAGGTCGACCCAGTTGAAAGGGCTGCCTTCCTCGTTGAAGCTGATCGTGCCGTTCTTGATCAACTCGGTGCGGACGTTGTCGCCGTCGAGGTACATGTAGAGCGAAGTTTCCAGCTCGCAAGCATGGGCGCAGCCGCCGGGAAACTTACTCTCGCGCCACTTGGGAAAAAACTCCTTGTCCACGGTGAGCAAGTGCCACCAGGCGCAAACCAGGCACTCGGCATCGGTTTCCAAATTAGCGCGGCGCGCCACCAGATCGAGATTCGGCATGTTCGAGCCGTGGCCATTGAGCAGGATGATCTTCTTGAAGCCGTGATAGGCGAGCGACTTGGCGATGTCGAGCACGTGATGCATGAAGTGCTCGAAGTCGTTGTTGATCGTGCCGGGAAAGTCCATTACGTGGCCAGTGTAGCCATAGGCCACGATCGGCAGCACCAGCACCTTCTCGGGGATCTCACGCGCCGCGCCGTAGGCGACGCCGCTGGGGCATACCAGGTCAACGTCCAGTGGCAAGTGCGGCCCGTGCTGCTCGACCGCGCCGCAGGGCAGCACGCACACCTTGCCCAAGTCGACCGCGTCGTTGATCTCGGGCCAGGTCAGTTTTTCGTAGCGATATTCCTGCAAAGCGCGGCTGGTCATGCGGTGAGTCTCGGCGGGAGAGTTTGGTTGGCGATCCGACGCCCCGCTTGGAACGGGCGGCTGCTTTGGGCTACCATGAGTATCCTCATTCGCCTCGTGGAGTTCAACGATGAAGATTGTCGACGTGCGGACGATTGCCCTGTGTGGCGCCACCGACGATCACGGTTGGCCCGGCGGCACCGACCCCAACGTACAATACAACACGCTGATCGAGGTGGTCAGCGACGAAGGGCCGGTCGGCCTGGGGAGCTGCTACACGACGCGGCCGTTGTTCGAGGGCTCGCTCGAACTGCTCAAGCCGCTTTTGATCGGACAATCGGCGCTCGAGCCGCAGCGCGTGAGCGAAACGCTGCGGCAATCGACGTTTTGGCTGGGACGCGGCGGCTCGGTCGAGCACGCGATCAGCGGCCTGGACATCGCGCTGTGGGACTTGTGGGGCAAGGCGCTCGGCCAGCCGGTCTCCAAGCTGTTGGGCGGCGATTATCGCGATCGGATCAAGCCGTACGCGTCGATGCTGTTCGACGATCCGCCGGCGCTGGCCGATAAGCTGCGCGCGCAAACGGCGCGCGGTTTTCGCGCCATCAAGCTGGGCTGGCGGCCGTTTGGACGCGTCAGCCGCAAGCTCGACGAGCAGTTGATCAAGACGGCGCGCGAGACGGTGGGCGACGACGTGGAACTGATGGTCGACGCTGGCGGCAGCGAACAGTTTTGGCCGCACGGCGTGAGTTGGGCGCGCGAGACGGCGCGTATGCTGGGTGATTGGGGCGTGGTGTGGTTCGAGGAGGCGCTGCGGCCCGACGATGTGGCCGGCTTCAAGGAATTGCGCGCGGCGTCGCCCGTGTTGATTGCCACCGGCGAGGTGCTCTCGCGGCGGCAGGCGTTCATGCCGTTCATTGCCGAGCGCGCCGTGGACATCATCCAGCCCGACTTGACTAAGTGTGGCGGGTTGAGCGAGGGACTGCGGCTGGCGTGGCTGGCGTATGAGTTTGGCGTGCAACTGGTGCCGCACGGTTGGAACACGGCGGTGGGCTTGGCGGCCGATCTGGCGCTGTCGGCGGCCATGCCTGTGGCCCGTTGGGTGGAGTTTCAAACGGGCGTGCCCTATGTGGAAGACCTGGTCACGCCACGGTTTGAGCTGGACGCCGACGGTCTGTTGCGCGTGCCCAGCGGGCCGGGGCTGGGGATCGAGTGGAATCCCGAGGCGCTCAAGCGGTACACTAAGCGGTGATGTCGAAGACCATTCCTCTTGCGAAACTCTTGGCGGAGACCACGACCATGACCCGTTCCCTTGCGATTCGTGCTTTGATCGGTTTCGTTTGCCTGGCGCTTGTCGTTTCGACCGTGGCCGTTGCGGCCGGACCGGCCAAGGCGCCGCGCGAAGGTTACAAGCCGCCCGATTTCACGCTCAATACGCTCGACGGCGAGCCCTTCATGCTGTACGACCAGTTGAAGAAATCGTCGGTGGTGTTGGTGGTGCTGCGGGGTTATCCGGGCTATCAATGCCCGATCTGCATGATCCAGGTGGGCGAGCTGGTGAAGCAGGCCGAGCAACTGGCCGCGGCCAACGCGCACGTGGTGCTGGTGTATCCCGGCCCGGCCGAAAACCTGGACGAAAAGGCGGCGGAGTTCATCAAGAATCGCCAGTTGCCGGAAAACTTTTCGTTCGTCGTCGATCCGGACTATACGTTCACCAACGCCTATGGCCTGCGCTGGGACGCGCCCAAGGAAACGGCCTATCCCTCCACGTTCGTCATCGATCGCCAGGGTACGGTGCGCCTGGCCGTGATCAGCAAGTCGCACGGCGGCCGGGCGAAGGCCGCGGACGTGATCAAGGTGTTGCCCGGGGCGGACTGAATCGTGTCGTTGAGTCGTAGCGGTTCATTGAATCTGACCGCGGCGACACGACGGGCACGACGTTCGACTGAGAGGTTCGAACAACGTCGAGTCGGCGCAACTTAGCCCCGGACATTGACCGGGACCAACTATCGACGCAGAAGGGCCCACAATGAACGACGAATTCGCCCTTACGCCCCACGAGCGGGCGATGGTCGACTTGTGGGACGCGCACCTGCGGGCGGAGTTCGACGACCGCAGTCTAGACGATACGATGGCCACGATGGTCGACGAGCCGTACGTGAATCACGTGCCGACGTTGATCGGCGGCATCGGCCGGCGGCAGCTTGCGCACTTCTACGGCAAGTATTTCATTCCGCACATCCCGCCCGACC
>JBBDYK010000118.1:0-6555 GCA_040901665.1 Pirellulales bacterium
ATTCGCAAGCCATTGGGGGCTCACGCAAAACCTCTGCTCGCGGTACAATGGCCCGCTTGCTCAGCCCGATACTTCCGCGTAACCGACGAACTTTCACGCCATCGTGACACCCTTGTCCGCCACTGCCGATCCCACGCACGCGCCCCAGCGCCAGATCCTGGTCACCGCCGCCCTGCCCTATGCCAACGGGCACATCCACCTGGGCCATTTGGTCGAGTACATCCAGACCGACATTTGGGTGCGATTTCAAAAGCTGCGTGGGCACCGCTGCTTGTATTTCTGCGCCGACGACACGCACGGCACGGCCATCATGATTCGCGCTCGGCAGGAAGGCCGCAGCGAGGATGCGCTGATTGCCGACATGCAGCAAGCGCACTTGCGCGACTTCGAGCGATTCAACATTGAGTTCGACAATTACGGCAGCACGCACAGTGTCGAAAACCGCAAGCTGTGCGCCGAATTTTGGGTTGCGTTGCGCAAAGCGAACCTGGTGAGCGAGCGCGACGTCACGCAGCTATTCGATCCGGAGGCCGGCGTGTTCCTGGCCGACCGGTTCGTCAAAGGCACGTGCCCGCGTTGCGGCGCCGCGGATCAATACGGCGACAGTTGCGAAAAGTGCGGCGCGGCTTATAGCCCCATCGAGCTCGTGGATCCCAAAAGCACGCTTTCCGGCGCAACGCCCGAGGTGCGCGAGGCCAAACACCTGTTCGTGCAAATCGAGAAACTGCACGACTTCCTTGCCGAGTGGACCCAATCGGGCAACCATCTGCAGCGCGAGGTGGCCAACTACCTCGCCGGGCATTTTCTGGGCGAGCCACTGCGCGACTGGGACGTGTCGCGACCGTCGCCGTACTTCGGCTTCGAGATTCCCGACAGTCCCGGCAACTATTGGTACGTGTGGTTCGATGCGCCGATCGGGTACGTCGCGTCGACGGCCCAATGGTGCCAGCGGCACGGCGAGCGGCTGGACCATTGGTGGCGCAGCGACGAGGTGGAGACACATCACTTCATCGGCAAGGACATCACCTACTTTCACACGCTGTTCTGGCCGGCCATGTTGAAAACGGCCGGCTATCGGCTGCCCGAGAAGGTACACGTCCACGGCTTTCTGACGGTCGACGGCGAGAAGATGTCGAAGAGCAAGGGCACGTTCATCCGCGCCTCGACGTACCTGAGCCATCTCAATCCGGCGTACCTGCGCTACTATTACGCTTCGAAGCTCGGGGCGGGCTTGGACGACCTGGATCTCAATCGCGAAGAGTTCGTCACCAAAGTGAACTCGGACCTGGTGGGCAAGGTAGTCAACCTGGCCAGCCGCACCGCCAAGTTCGTGCACGACACCGGCCTGTCGGCCAGCTATCCCGACGACGGCGGGCTGTTTGCCCAGGCGGGGGCCGAAGGCGAAGCGATCGCCGCGGCCTATGAAGCGTGCGACTACAACCGCGCCATGCGATTGATCATGGCGCTGGCCGATCGGGCGAATCAGTATGTCGACGCGGCCGCGCCTTGGAAGCTGCGCGACAATTCGGAGTGCGCCGTCGAGTTGCAAGCGAGCTGCACGATTGCGCTAAACTTGTTTCGGCAGCTCGTCATCTACCTGGCGCCGGTGTTGCCCAACTTGCAGCGACAGAGCCAGGCCTTGTTCGACGAGCCGCTGGACAAGTGGACCGATGCCGGGCATCCGCGGGTGGGCGCGCCGGTGAACCCATTTACGCACATGATGAAACGGGTCGAGGCCGCGCAGGTTGCGGCGATGATCGAAGAAAGCCGAAAGGAATTTGCGATGACCGAATCGACCCCTGCCGAACAACCGACCGCAAGTGCAGCGGCCGCGACCCCGCCCGGCGGTGCGCCGCAGGCCGATAGCGCCGCGCCGCTGGAGGCCGAGCCGCTGGTGACCGAATTGATTTCGATCGACGACTTCACGAAGGTCGACTTGCGCGTGGCCCGCATATTAGCCGCCGAAGAAGTGCCCAAGGCCAAGAAGCTGCTGAAGCTGACGGTGTCGCTGGGCGGCGAGGAACGCCGCACCGTGTTCGCCGGCATCAAGGCGGCCTACGAGCCAGAGAAACTGGTCGGTCGGCTGGTGATTCTGGTGGCCAACCTGGCGCCGCGGCAAATGACGTTCGGCGTCAGCGAGGGCATGGTCGTGGCGTCCGGACCCGGCGGCGCGGAAGTGTATTTGCTTTCGCCCGACAGCGGCGCCCAGCCGGGGCAGCGGGTGCACTAGGGGGGCTGCCTGCTACTCGCTAACGATACGGCGTCCACTGCGGGCGGTCGGAGCGGGTGGCTGTGCGTGGCGCGTCGCTTGGCGGGGCTTTATCTTTGCGACGGGATTGTGGCGCGCTCTTGCGATTCGCCTGTTCGCTGGACGGCCGTTTGGTCTGGCGATCCTGGCCAGGGGCCGCGCCGTCCGGCAGACTGACGACGATCTTGGCTTCTGCCGTGAGCTTCTTGCCGTCGTCGGTGGTAAATCGCACGAATACCACCAGGTCGCGGCTGGCTGGCGGGTTGCTCGGCCAGGGCAACTCGAATTGCAGGCCCCGGCCGAAGACCGTGCTCATGTAGTGGTTCGTCACTTCGTCGCTGGAGAAGTCCCAGCGCGCGACGCGCGACGCTTCACCTTCCAGCGCAGGGTCCATCGCCACGACCGACACCTTGCCCGGCCATTTCACCAGTTTTCCGGCGGCGTCGCGGGGCTCGAACACGACCAGAATGCCTTCGTCGCCGTCGTGGCCATCGCGGTCCATGCCGCCGGTCAAGCGCGAGTTGATCACCAGTTGCGTCGGCGGCGCCTGCGAGACGGCTGCCCCATCGCCTGCGGGCGGAAGCTCCACCTGGGGCGCGTCGCTGGGTTCGGGCAACTCGATCGAGGGAGGCTGCAAGTCGGGCACTTCGCGACTGCGTGCGGGGGAGCGGCTGCCGGGCAAATCGACGGCCGGCGGCGTCAAGTCGGCGTCGGGCGCGGCGCTGGCGCCGCCACCAATGCCGGGGGCCTCGGTCAGTTCCTGCTTGAGCGCTTCGTTCTCGCGAATGGTCGCTTCACGGGCGGCCTGGGCATCCTCCAGGCAGGCTTGCAGGTGATAGATCTCGTCTTCCTGCAATCGCAGATCGCGCTCCAGCAGCGTGATATTGTTGTTCATGGCGGCCCGGCAGCCCAGCGTCAGCAAGCTCAGGCAAGCAATAGCGATCGGCAACGTTCTCATGTCAGCCTCATGCGACAGAAAACCACCTGCGCGTCGTGGCTTGCCGGCCGGTCGCGCTCGCGCGAGCCGGAGCAAGTCGTCGGACGCCTTGTCAAAATCGTCACCTACGTCGGGCAACCAGGTGCGGGAAGTGAGGTTGCCTCGCGTCGTGTCGCGCGCCGATCCATCGACGCGCCCGTTTGCCGTTCGCCTTACGCTTGGGCCGCGGCGACCGGCTTGGTCTCCATGTGTTCGATCACGCGGTCGATGAGCTTATATTCCAGGGCCTCTTCGGCCGTCATGAATCGGTCGCGATCCGTATCGCGTTCGATCTGGTCGAGCGGATGCCCGGTGTGCTTGATCAGGATGGCGTTGAGCCTTTGTTTGACTTTCTTGAATTCCGTGGCGTGAATCATGATGTCCTCGGCGGTGCCTTCCATGCCGGCCAACGGCTGGTGGATCATGATCCGGGCATTGGGCAGCGCGTGGCGCTTGCCGTGGGCCCCGGCCGTCAACAGCACGGCGCCCATCGAGGCGGCCTGGCCAATGCAGTAGGTCGCCACGTCGCAGGTGACGAACTGCATGGTGTCATAAATGGCCAAACCGGCGGTCACGCTGCCGCCCGGCGAATTCACGTACAGGTGGATGTCGGCTTTGGGATCCTCGGACTGCAGGAACAACATTTGGGCCACGATGGAGTTGGCCACCTCGTCGTTGACCTGGGAACCGAGGAAGATGATGCGGTCCTTGAGCAGACGGCTATAGATGTCCATCGCCCGCTCTTCGCGGCCGCTCTTTTCAATCACAAACGGAATCAGGGGCATGGCTCGCTGCTTCGCGCTAAAACGCGCGGTTGAATAGGTGCTGATGGTCTAAAGTCCGCGTGGCCCGGCGATCGCTTCTCGGTTAGTCCTTGTCCTCATCCTCACCGCTTTCGGGCAATTGGGGCCGGCTGAGAATGTCGTCCACGACGCCGTATGCCTTGGCGTCGTCGGCGGTCATGTAGTAGTCGCGGTTGGTGTCCTTGGCGATGCGTTCCAAGGGCTGGCCGGTGTGGGAGGCCAGAATCTGATTGAGCACCTCGCGGGTTTTGATGATCTCGTCGGCTTGAATTTCGATATCCGAGACTTGTCCGCCCACCTGGCCATAGGGCTGATGAATCATGACCTTCGCGTGAGGTAGCGCGTAGCGCTTGCCCTTGGTGCCGCCGGCCAGCAGCACGGCGCCGCCGCTGGCAGCCAGGCCGACGCAATACGTGGCGACGGGACAAGTCGAGATTTGCATGGTGTCGTAGATCGCCAGCGTGGCGCTGACGCTGCCGCCCGGCGAGTTGATGTAGAAATGGATCGGCTTGCGGCGGTTTTCGCTCTGCAAGTAGAGGAGCTTCATCACGAGCTCGTTGGCGTTGCCGTCGTGGATCTCGCCCTGCAGGAGAATGATGCGATTCTCCAGCAGCAGATCTCCCAGCGTGAGCTGGCGTTGGCGTTGATAATCGCGATAGGCCATTGCTGTATGTCTTTCTGCCGCACCGCGGAGGGTGCTTCGCGACGCTGTGCCGTGCCAAAGTTGGCTCGCCGGACGATCGTTCGCTCCGGGCGGACCCGCTGGGCACGACACTTGGTGATTTGATCCGTTAACCGGCACATCCGGGGCCGGGAAGTTCCGCAACGGCACCGCGAGCGAGGGCCAGAAAGGACGCCGCACGCCGGGCCGCCTGAATTCTACGTATGATCCTTCGGCGCGCGTAGCGGCTCGGCCTCGCCGGCGTGAGTCGCCTCGGGAATTTCCGATTCCGCGTCCTGGCCACCGGCCGACTGATCGATCGCCTCGGTTTCCGCTCCTTCGGGCTTATAGGGTACATCCTTGAACTTGGCGTGCGACAACACCAGATCGATGACCTTGCGCTCGATGATCTGGTTGCGCAGCGCATCCATCATTCCGCCCTTCTCCAGGCGAGCTCGCACGCGCCGCGCGCTCTCACCGCTTTGGGCGGCGATCAGGCCGATTTCGTCCTGATAGTCCTCGGCGCCGGACTCGATCTTCTCTTCCTCGGCGATTCGCTCGAGGATGAAGTGCTCCTTCAAGGCCCGCGTGGTCGACGCGGCGCTGTTTTGCCGCAGGTCGTTTTCGTAGGCCTGGATTTCCTGATCGCTGAAGCCGGCCCGCCGCAGCTCGAGCACGGCCCGCTCCAATTCGCGGCGATTCTGGCGTCGCAGCAACTCGGGCGGAAGCTGCCAATCGGCGGCGGCGGTCAAGGCGGCCGTAATCTGGCGCCGCGCCTGCTGCTGTTGGAAGTAGTCGAGCTGCCGCTTGAGATCCTCCTGGATCACGTCGCGCAGTTCGCCTTCGTTTTCGAAATCGCCCAACTCGCGCAGCAACTCGGGCGTGAGCTTGGGCAGCTCGAGCTTCTTGACTTCCAGCACCTCGAAGACGGCCGTGATCTCCTGGCCGCGCAGCGATTCGTTGGGCGCGTCGTCGGACAGCTTGATCGACGTTTCGCGCGTCTCGCCGGCCTTCACCCCCTGCATGCACTTGTCGAAGTCGGTGATCTTGCCGTCGCGGAAGCTGAGCACGGGGCGCAGCCGAATCACCTCCTCCTTACCGGAGGAGAGCTCTACCGCCCCGTTCATGAATTTCAGATTGCAGGTGATGTAGTCGCCGTTGGCAGCCGGACCTTCGAACGGCACCAGCCGGCCATGCTCGGCCAGGATGCGCTCCAGCCGCTTGTCGACGTCTGCCTTGGAGAACTCCTTGATGGGCCGCTCGATCGACAGACCCTTCCATTGCGGCAGATCGAATTCCGGACGCACTTCGATGTCGAACTCGAAGGTCATTGGCCCGTCGTCGGGCAACTCGATTGCCTTCGGATCGAAATCCGGTTCGCTGATGGCCGAAAAGTCCTGGTCCTCGGTGATCTGCGTCATGCTGTCCATCAGCAGCGAGCTTTTCACCTGGTCGGCCACGTCCTTGCGAAAGCGCGCCTCGATCAGCTTGCGCGGCGCCCGGCCTTTGCGAAAGCCGGGTACGATGGCCGTGCCCATCTGCTCGCTAAAAGCCTTGTCGTAGTAGCGTTCGATCTCGGGGCGCGGGATGGTGACGGTGATGTGCCGCTGGCAGGCGGAGGGGCTGTCAACCTTGATCGACAGATCGAGCTTTTCGACCTCGGCCTCAGCCGTCTCGTCGGCCACCAATTCTTGCGTATCTTTGTCGGACATTTCGATCTGTGGCTGCGTGATGAGGTTGCGTAAATTGGCGAATGGCCAGGGCGCGGCTGGGGAAAAATGAACCGGCTTCCAACGTCGGGCCGCGGAACTAAGAGCGGGTGATGGGATTCGAACCCACGACAACGACGTTGGCAACGTCGTGCTCT
>JBBDYK010000119.1:0-6534 GCA_040901665.1 Pirellulales bacterium
ATTATTTGCCCCGACGGCGGCGCCGCCTTCACGCTGCGCTTCCCGCCGCGAGCCCAACAACGAGCGGCCTGACGGAAAACTAACGACGTTCGAGCACGTCTGGCACGAGGTTCCAAGGATGGAACTGCTGAACAAGGGCCTGGCCCCACTAGTCGAGTTGTTCAAGTCGATGACGCCCGGCGCGCGCATCACGGCCGCGCTGTTGCTGGTCGTCACGGCGGTGAGCATCGCCTACTTGTTCCAGCAACCGCTCGATGCCACGCACGTCTATCTGATGGGGGGCGGATCCTTCACGCCGGCCGAGCTGCGCGACATGCAGGCCGCGCTCGGCAAGGCGGGACTGGTAGCCGAGCTCGACGGAGCGCGCATTCGCATTCCCCGCGGCCAGGAAGCCCGCTACATGGCCGCGCTCGACGAAGCCGACGCGCTGCCCGCCAAGCCCGGCCATCACATGGAAAAGGCCCTCAACTCCGGCGGCTTTCTCCGCATCCCTCACGGCCAACAGGCCGCCGCCGAGCTGGTGGCCAAGCAGCAAGAGTTGCAGGGCCTCATCGACGGCATGCGCGGCGTCGAGCACTCCGCCGTGCTGATCGACTCGGAAGAGTCCACTGGCTTTCCCCGGCCCAAGAAAGTCGTCACGGCCGCGGTCGCCGTCTGGCCCGAGCATGCCCAACCCCTCGACCGCGAAACGATCCAAACCATTCGCCAATTGCTGGTCAGCAGCATTTCCGGACTGCAAGGCGACACCGTCACCGTCATCGACATGAACTCCAACGCACACTTCACGGGCAATCAGGCCCCGAGCGCTGGCGGCGACTACGCCGAACGGAAAAAACGCCACGAGCTCCAGTGGCAGCACACGATCGCCGCCGTGTTGAGCTACATCCCCGGTGTCCTGGTCAGCACGACCGTCGAACTGGGCCCAGCCGGCCAGGATGCTGCCGGGGCCGACGCGCCGCAGCGCGTGACCGCCTCGGTGCAGGTGCCGCACGCTTACCTGGAGCAAGTGTGGCGCAAGGAGCACGCGCCCGCCGGCGGATCGATGGCGCAACTGCCCGACGAGCACGCGCTGGCCGACGTCGAAGCTCGCGAGACTCAAAGGATCGAGCGCTTGGTGAGCAACCTGCTGCCGCGCGACACCGGCGCGGGTCCGCGGGTGGCCGTTTCCACGTTTCATCCGCTGGGTGAGCCGCCGACCGCCGAGCAGCAACTTCGCGAACACGCGTTCGCCTGGCTATTGGCCCACTGGCAGACGGTTTCGCTGGCGGGCTTGGCGCTCGTCGGCCTGCTGGTGCTGCGCTCTATGTTCCGCTCGGTGGGACGCGATGCCCAATCGCGCGGCTCGGCCGCGACGGTCGGCTTGCCCCCTACGTTGTCGCTGGTGTCGGACGCCTTCGACGATGATTCGGTCGCGCCGTCCGAATTGTTCGACCGCCGTTCGGCCGCCGGCGCAACGCTGTCGAGCGAGTTGGCCGACGCGGTGCGCAACGACCCTGATGCCGCGGTCAGCGTGCTGCGAACCTGGATCGGAAACGCGAGCTAAGCAGCATGAGCCACAAATCTCGCAACTTGCGCAAGGCAGCCGTGCTGGTCTCCAGCCTCGACGACGAACGGGCCGCGGCCATCCTGGACCACATGCCGCCGGCGCAAGCAGCGGCCGTCCGCCAGGCCGTCGATCGACTGGGCCACGTCGATCCGGCCGAGCAACACGAAGTCATCGAGGAATTTTTCCGCCTCGGTCCGTTGCTTCCCGACCGCGAGCCATCGGGCATCGAGCTGACCGATCCGCGCTGCGCGGCGTTGGCCACGACCCGCGCGATCTGCGAGCGGGAATTCCCGCAGCACTACGGCCACCAGGCGGAACTAGCGTCCGACGCGCTGGACGCGGCATCGGCCGAGACGTTGGCTGCCTTCCTGGCCCGCGAACAACCGCAAACCATCGCCGTGCTCGTTGCGCACTTGCCGAGTCAGCGGGCGGCCGACGTCCTGGCCGCGCTGCCTGGCGAGCTGCAAGTCGACGTGGCGCGCCGCGTCGTCGATTTGGAAGAGACCGACCCGAAAGTGCTGCGCGAGATCGAGCGCGGCCTGGAATCATGGCTCACGCAGCAGGCCGCGGCCGAGCGCCGGCGCGTTGCCGGACTGACGGCGCTGGGCAACATTCTGGAGGCCGCCCCTTCCCGCACGCGCAGCCACATCCTGGCCGGCCTGGGCCAGCACGATCGTGACGTGCCGCAACGCCAGGAGCCGATCGCGCCGCCGTCGCTGACGTTTTTCGATTTGGAACAACTGGACGCCAAGTCGCTTGGCGTGGTGTTGCGCCAGGCGCATGGCGAGCTTTTGTTGTTGGCGCTGGCCGGTGCGCGGCCTGAGTTCGTGGAACGCGCGCTTGCGCTGTTTCCGCCCACCAAGGCGCAACTGGTCCGCCGCGCACTCAACAACCTGGGACCGATGCGATTGAGCGACGTCGAGCAAGCCCAGGGAGAGTTGGCGCAGCTTGCCGAGCAATTGATGCTGCGAGGTGACATCGTGCAAAGCCAGCCGCGCCACCTGAGCGTGGCCGTGTAACCGAGCTTCAGCGTTTTCGCGCCCAAAGGCACGAACATGGCGTCGATCATCAAAGCATCCGAACCGCAGCTCAGCGGCGCCGAGTCGTTGTTTCGACTGGACGAACTGGTCGGCGACAGCGTGGCGCCCGGCGGCTCGGCCGCCTCGCGCGCCGCCGACGTGTTGGCCCAAGCGCAGCGGCAAGCGGGCGAGATCCGCCGCCGCGCAGAGGAAGAGGGCCGCGCCGCCGGACTGCTGGTTGCCGAGCAACTGCTCGGCGAGAAGATCGACCGCCACCTGGCTACTTCGATCTGCGCCTTCGATGCGGCCGTGGCCCGCATTCATGCCGCCCACGACGAATGGCTGGCGCATTGGGAGCGCTCGGCCGTACACGTCGCGGTGAAAATTGCCGAGCGCGTGATTCGCCGCCAGGTGGATCGCACGCCCGAGATTACGCTCGATCTAGTGCGCGAAGCGCTGGAGTTGTCGGCCGGCAGCGCCGATATTCAACTGCGCATGCACCCGGACGACGTCGAGACCTTGGGGCACCACGCCCAGCGCCTGGCCAACGAGCTGGCCCGGCTCGGCAAGGTCGATCTGGTTTCCGACCCCGCGATCGCCAAGGGAGGATGTCGCGTCGACACCCGCTTTGGCACGATCGATCAGCAGTTTACCAGCCAACTGACACGCATCGAAAACGAGTTGACCTAGTGGACTGCAACACTGAAGTTGGAGGGTGCCATGTTCATACGCCGCGACAGCGGCGTGTGAGCATGCTCACGAAAGCGTGAGCATGGCACCCAGCACAAACTGATTGACAGTCCGCTAGCTCGCTCGACTTCACGTTCCACGGCGCGATTTTTCGAACGCACATGCACCACTCGCTCTCCGACCTCGTGCAGCAACTTGAAAGCGTGATGCCCACGGCGCTTTGTGGCAGCGTCGTGCGCACCGTGGGCATGACGGCCGCCGTGGCCGATTTTCCGGCGCCCGTGGGGGCGCTGGTCGAGATCGAGCGCCAGACAGGTCCGCCCGCGGCGGCCGAGGTGATCGGCTTTCGCGACGATCTGACGCTCGTCTACCTGCTCTCGGACGTGGCCGGCTTGCGCCACGGCAATCGCGTGCGACTGGTCAAGACCTCGCGCTACGTGCGCGTTGGTCCCGCGTTGCTGGGACGCGTGGTCAATGCGCGGGGTGAGTGCATCGACGGCAAGCCGCAGCCCGCGCTGGTCGACCGCGTCCCGCTCGAACGACCCGCGATCGGGGCCATCGATCGCCCGCCCATCGAGCGTCCCTTGTCGACCGGCATCCGCGCCGTCGACGCTTTGACGACCTGCGGCCGGGGGCAACGCATCGGCGTCTTTGCCGGTTCGGGCGTCGGCAAAAGCGTTACGCTGGGCATGATGGCGCGCTATACGGCGGCCGACGTGAACGTGGTGGCGTTGATCGGCGAACGCGGCCGCGAAGTGAACGACTTTCTCACCCGCGATCTCGGTCCGGCGCTGGCCAAGAGCGTAGTCGTCGTGGCCACCAGCGACGAGCCGGCGCTGGCGCGGGTGCAGGCGGCGCTCACCGCCACAGCCATCGCCGAATCGTTCCGAGAGTCGGGACGCGACGTCCTGTTGGTGATGGATTCGCTCACGCGCTGGGCGATGGCTCAGCGCGAGATCGGCCTGGCCGCGGGCGAACCGCCCACCACACGCGGTTATCCGCCTTCGGTGTTTGCCTTGTTGCCCAAGCTGCTGGAACGCGCGGCGCGCACCGCGCGCGGCAGCATCACCGCTTTTTATTCCGTGTTGGTCGAGGGGGATGATCCGCAAGAACCGATCTGCGATGCCGTACGCGGACTGCTCGACGGGCACGTGTGGCTATCGCGCAAGCTGGCCGCCCGCGGACACTACCCGGCGATCGACGTGTTGGAGAGCATCAGCCGCCTGATGCGCGACGTGACCAGCCACGCGCACCAACACGCGGCCCAGACCGTGCGCGAGCTGCTGGCCGTGTATCGCGAGCACGAGGACTTGATTTCGATCGGCGCTTATCACCGCGGCTCGAATCCGCTGGTCGATCGGGCCATCGATCTGCGCGAGCCGATTGACCACTTTCTGCGTCAACAGGTCGACGAGCCGTCGGACGTCGAGAGCGCCGGCGACGCGCTGGTGCGGCTGGCCTCGCTGGCCCGGCAGCCCGCAGCGTAGCAACGAATCATGCCGCAATTTCGCTTTCGACTCCGCTCGCTCGAGACGCTCCGCCGTCAGGCGCGCGAGCGTTGCCAGCTCGACCTGGCCGCAGCCGAGTCCGCCTGGCAATTGTTGGGTGCCCGCAGCGGTGAACTGGATCGTGAGCTCGACAAGCTGCGCAGCGCCGTGCGCGCCGGTGTCGAGCCGGGACACGTCAACGTCGTGCAACTGGCCGCGGCCGGCGACTTCGAGCGCGGTTTGCGCGCCCAGCAGGAACGTCTGCGCGAACAACAGGCCGCCCTTGTCGAAGAAATTGCCTGCCGGCGTGCGGCCCTGATCGAGGCCGATCGCGAGGTCAAAGCGTTGGGAAAACTATGCCAGCTTCGCCGCGAGCAATTTCAGGCGGATGAGCGCCGCGCGGACGGAAAGTCGCTCGATGACGCAGCTTTGCGCCATCTCAATCGCGAACCGCTGGCATGAACGGCGCTAGCATACCGCCCACACGCACGCCGACTGCTCTTGATCGAAGCGGCCGTTTCCAGGACAAGTATCGCCCCCTGGGCGAGTCCCATCTGCTCACGGGACGTCATTCGACACGATGCAAGTTCCCAAACGCTTCACCTGCGGTGCGTGCACGCACGTCGCCCTACGCGCCGCGCGGCGGAGAAATCACGATGTCCACGCAACCTGACCCGACTTCGACAACCGGCAAGCACTACATCGACCCGTCCGCGCCGGGCGCCGCCGCGCCCCATTTTCAAGCTAAGCCTGCGAACGTCGGGCAGGCTCCCTCGGCGCGCATCACGGACGACAAACCCCAGGCCGCGACTTTTCCGCTGCGCGAATTTGCCGACGACGCGCCGAACGATTGCCTCTCGCTCGACACAGTGCGCGACGTCGAACTCGACGTCACCATCGAACTGGGTCGTACCGAGATGGCACTGGAAGACGTCGTCAAGCTCCAGCCGGGCATGGTCGTGGCGCTCGACACCCTGGTCGGAGACCTGGTCGACGTGGTCGTCAACGGTCGCTTGATCGCCCGCGGCGAAGTCGTGGTCGTGGACGACAATTTTTGCGTGCGCGTGGTGGAGTTGATCACCCAGAGCGAAGCCGCCTGACGCGGCAGCAAGGACACAGGTGGCCGTATGACGCAGACATATGCGATCCGAACGCTAGCATGTAATGCGCTGGTCGCTGCGGCGCTGTTGGCAATACTCGCGGGACAAAGCGCCGCGGATGTGGGCTATCAGCCTCCGCAACAATCGGCTGACGCCGTTGCGCCACCTCCCAACTATTTCGTCGAGGAGCCGGCCGGCGCCCAGCCTTTGGCGCAGCCCGCCGCGCAACAGCAGTTGCCGGATGGCTACGCGTCGCCGCTGCAATACCCTAACCAGACAGCCGCGCTGGTCGAGGCCGAAGCGAGCTCACCCGAGCAATTCCAGGCCGCAACAGCAACGCCGCAAAGGCCGCTGCTGCTGCCGCCGCCGTCGAGCGATCCGTCGGGGGCGCAGCGACAGCGTCTGGCACAGCCACTGGTCACCGCCGGCGCCAGCTTGGGAATCGTATTGGGCCTGTTTCTGCTGATCGTGCTGGTGATGCGACGCGGCATGCCCAAGGGCGCCATCTCGCTGCCCAAGGACGTGGTAGAAGTGCTCGGCCGCGCGCCATTGGTCGGGCGGCAGCAGGTTCAGTTCAGCAGCGGGCATAGAGGTGGGATTGTCGTCCGAGGTTAAGGCGCGACACGTTCTTCGACATTTAGCGGCGGGGCTTGCCCCGCATGGTCACGAACCAAGTTTCGGCACGATTGAAT
>JBBDYK010000120.1:0-6502 GCA_040901665.1 Pirellulales bacterium
CAACTCGTGGCATGTATTTCTCGACGACGGCGAGAAAACACACGCGGTGGCGCCGCTCGTGTCGGCCTATTGGGATCGCTCGGCGGGAGAGCTTTCGATCGTGCGACGCATTCTGACGCACGGCTTCGAGGCATATGAAGACTCGCCGGGCGTCTTCCTCAGCCGTCCTTCTCAAAAATGGGCTCGCGAGCTTGTGGGCACGATCGACCTGGCGACAATCTCTGACGATGAGCTTGCCGGTGAGTTGCGCGCTGGCTTGTTTCTGGCCGTGATCGGGGTCAGCCGCTTGCCGATCACCTCGCTCGAATCGCCGCTGCCGTCGTTTTCGCTGGGGCAGTTTGCTTATTTTCCGAGGCTGACTGGCGGCGGCCAGTCGTGGTGGACCGTTCCGCTTGCGTTTTTGCGGGCGGATGTGGGGGGGCGCGTGTGCGGCGTGGAATTTGCAAAATCACTGGAGATGGCACTGCGCGCCACGCCCGACGAGAGGCAACCGCAGATTGCGAACGCGTTGGAATCACATGCCGCGGCGACTAGCGACGGGGCACAACGTGTCGGTGACATGATTCGCGACCTGTTTCGCTACATTTCACTCTCGCCGTACGGCACCTATGCCGATCGGATGATTGCGATGTTGGCGACCCTGGCAGAGTGCGATGCCGTGGGTGTTCCCGGCGTCGCAGACTCGATCGCTACGATGCTCAGGCAGCTTTGCCGCCACCTGACCGCCTTCGACTTGGCCACGTTTCACAACTCGGGAGCCAACTATCCAGATGCGCTGTTTTTGGATGCACTGCTCAAGCAGTACCTGCGACTGGTCGAGCGGCAGCCTGAATTGTTGGTCGATGAGCAGGACGCTTCGGCAGCGGCGCAACCTGTTCGGCGCATCCGCCGGAGGGCATTGCGACAGGCCTGCCTGCTGCGTCAGCACTACGAGGGATTGCGTGTGCCCGATGCGCCGACGTCGCAGGGAGAATCGCTGCGCGTGTTGCCGGAGCCATTGGCGCACGTGCCGCAGGAACAGATATCGCAGCCCGCCAGGCGACGCCGAGTCCTGTTTGCCGATGAACCACTCGATGGTTTGCTGACACCCATCGGCAGGCAAGCGTTGCAGAGCAGCCTGACCGATCTGGATCAGGCGGCCGAGCTGCTGGAACTCGGCAGGGCGTACTTTCTGGATCGGCCGCTGGGAGTGCTCAAACAGCCGGGCGAAGTCGACCGCACGCCGTTGGTCTCGCACACGGCGGTGAGCCGGACGGTCGTCAAGCGACGCCTGGCCGAACTGCTCGCCAGCGGATGGATCACGGCGGCGCAACGTGAAGGTTGGCGATGCGCCGTCGATGTTGTGCCCATTGCCGGCGTCGGGGTTGGTGAACTGACGTGCGTCGAGCGCCCTGGCGTAGTAACGCTGGCCGACGCACTAAAGGTCGCGCCGGACTTCATCCTTCAACGCAGCGCCGCAAGCGAAGTGTTGCGGCATTACGCCTGGCCTGTTGAGTTGCAGGCATGGCTCGCTGATTTCGTGCCGCCTGGTTCATTTCCCAACTCTATATTGGTCCATCAC
Organism: Pirellulales bacterium; assembly: GCA_040901665.1. Classification (GTDB taxonomy): domain Bacteria; phylum Planctomycetota; class Planctomycetia; order Pirellulales; family PALSA-1355; genus JTS-RE94. The sequence continues at coordinate 1,562 of JBBDYK010000120.1, forward strand.
GTGTTGCAATCCGGCCACAACACTACACCGTTACTGCAAGTGTGCGATCGCCAAGGGCGAAAGCAGTTTGAATTGGGTTTTGATTTGCAGCCCGACGGCACGGTCCGGTACGTCCAGCGCGCAGGCGTGGAACTACCCCAGCGACTGCAAGTGCTGCGGTTATGGGACCACATCGACGCGAGCGGGCAGCGGATCGAACGCGATTTGCAAGGCGCGAATCTATGGCTGACGCTGCGCGATGGCCGCACGTCGAGCTAGTTGAAAAACACTCGCTCGGCCGTTTTCCGCAGCATCCACGCACGATCGTCGGCGGTGAGAAAATCGAGCTTGTCTCGCACCAGCTCGATCGAATCGCGATAGGTGTGACCAGCCTGCACCTGATAGGGACAATCGGTGGCCCACATCAAGCGATTTGCGCCATAGGCTTCGACGAGCCGGCGAATCATCGGCGCCAGGTCCAGATAGGGGGCCTGCTTCTTGCCCAGCGCGTAAAAGGCCGAAACCTTAACGTACGTGCGCTGGTGTCGAGCCAGCCGGCAGAGCGCGTCGACATCCGATTCGCGGATCGTCCCGTCGACGCCGATGCGGGCAAAGTGGTCGATCACGACCGGCGTCTGCGGGAAACGCTCGCACATCTGGTCGAGCGGAGCCAGGGCCTCGGGATTGATCAGGGCGCACACCGCCAGGTTCTCGTCCGCCCCGTGCCGCCAAAAGGCCGCCATCGCGTCGTCGGCCAGCCAGGGCTTTGCCGGCTCATTTTCGGGGTGGATGCGAAAGCCGCGCACGCCCTGCTGTTTGAGCTCGCGCATCATGTCGCGCATGCCGGCCGCATGGTGGTCGACGACCGCTACCCCAGAGAACGTATCGGGGGCGTCGCGGATGGCGTCGAGCATATAGCGATTGTCGAAGCGATAGTAGCTCATTTGAATGAGCACCACGCGAGCGACGCCGCAGGGCCGAGCTTGCGCCAGCAGTTCCGCTGGCGTAAAGCTGGTGGGCTGCATCTGGGATTTCGTGAAGCCGGACCCCAGCGGATAGCGCTCGACGTCCGGAGTCCAAACGTGCGAATGGGCATCGATGCAGCCCGTCGACTGAATATCGGCCGCTTCGGCCGAAGCGTGCGTCATCGCGACGACACCTGCGGCGGCGGCAGTGGCTTGCAGGAATTCGCGACGGGAAATGGAACTGCGGGCATCGGCGGAAGCGGCGGATAGCGCCATGATGGGATCCTGGTGGCGATAATTCGTGTGCCAGAGCGTTTTACCCGCTGGCGCGATCCGTCGCAAGCAAAACGCCCGCCGGCGCCGCAATTTGCCGCACCGACGGGCACAAGTTTCGTCAACGTGTGGCGGCAGACGCACGCTGCCGCGAGCAATCTGTGTTAGGCGACGCTCAGGTTCAACAGGTAGTCGTCGAGGGCCTTACGCAGCTTGTTCTCCTCGAGCGTGAGCTCGTCGATCTGCTTGCGGCTTTTCTCCACCTGGTCTTCCTGCGTGCCGAACTTCTCGACGTACCGCTTGTAGAGATCGGTGTTGCGATCCAACTGGCCCATGTTCTGGCGGATGCGGTCCTGCTCTTGCGTGATCGCCGCCACCTGTTGCTCCAAACGGCTGCGCTGCTCGACCAGTTGTTGTACGGCTTGCTTGCGCTTGACCACTTCCTGCAACGCCTCTTTCACCTGAGGGCTGGTTTCCTTGCGGTTGGTGTAGAAGAGGATCATGCCGTCGTCGATATTGGACAAGGCGAGTTGCTGGCTGACGATCTGCTCTTCTTCGACGTTGAGCTTCACGGGCTTGCCAGGCTCGGCCTGGACGGCGAAGCGATAGCGATCGCGCGTCTTCTCGGCCGGCTCCTGGGGAGCAATCAGCTTCCAGTTGGCGTCGAAGGGTTGCTCGATCAGCACGGTCTTGGCCTTGGTGTCGGAGTTCTTCACGGTATAGATCTGCTCGCGCGTGAGCTTGCGCGTGATCTGCATCGTGCCCTTGACGATCTTCACGCTCACCAGACTTTCGGGATGTCCTTTGCTCTCTGGGGCGACTTCCGTCTTGAGATCGAGCGCATAGCTGATCAGGCGTTCGGCGCCCGGGGCCAGGTCCTCGATGATCGCGTCACCGGCGTAGGAGCCGCCGTCGAACACGGTGATGGGGCCCTGCATCAGGTGCAGATCGGTCGAATTGATCAGCCGCAAGCCGTTGAGCGGATGTTCGGATTGCACGGCCGGGTTGTAGATCGAAACTTTCTCGCCCTTGACCGTCTCGTTGACGATCGGCAGCATGGCCGACTTCTGCCGGGCCAGCGTAACCGGCGTGCCGATGGTGTACTGGAACAGTTCACCCACTTCGCCGGCCTGCGCCGAGGGCTGGCTGCGGATGTAGTCGAAGCGGTCGCGGGCAGCCGCCCCATTCGCGGCGAATGCGAATCCTTCCGCCGGGGCGGGCGCTGCTGCGGGTGCGCCGGCCAACGCTCCACGGCGCGATGACTTTTCCATGCGTTGCGCGGAATCCGCTGGCACTTCCTGCTGTAGTTCCACCGCCGACAAATCTTCCATATCTTGCCCATAGCGTTGGGCCCGTAGTGACGCAAATAGATTCAGCTTTTCTTCGGGCCGTTCGACGTACAGCGGCTCGTACAGATCCATGCGATAGGAGATCGGCCGGCCGCTGACGAGCGTTAGCGCCACGTTGTTCCAGTCTCCTTCGGTGGTATTCTCGACGATTGCCCAACCTTGCAGGAACGGCGGCTCTTTGTCGTCGAGCACCAGGCGATAGCTGGTTTTCCAGATGGGAGTCTCCTGGATGTAGCCCACACGCACCGGGCGCTTGCCGTTGCCCAGCAGGTTGAGGGCCACGGTCTTCTTGTCGGTGTTATGGCCGCTGGCCAGCACGGCGAGCGCTTGGCGCAAATCCGCGTCGAGCGTCTCGTTGGACAGCTTGATGCGGCTGATCGATTCCATCGGCACGCTGCGCAGTCCGCCGTCGGTCAGCAGATTGAGAAACTCGACCTCGACCACCTCGTTTTCCTTGCCCACTTCCTTGCGGCGTTTTTCCACACCCAACAGGATGCCATCGATGGCGTTAGGCGCTTCGACGCTGACGCGCTCGCCGCGCACCTGGTCGAGGATTTCACCCAGCGTGGGATTGTCAGTCAGGTCGATGGGGAAGGTTTGCAGCGTCTTGGTGATTGGATCCTTCGAGCCGTAAGTCACGGTGGAAATGGTGCCGCCGCCACGGTCCTCCAGGATCATGCTTTTGAGCAGATCGTTGATGTCGTCAACATTGAACTGCATCTCAACCTTGGCGTCGCCTTCCACTTCGCCGCGGTGCTCGAAATAGCCCACGCCGGAATTGAACATGATGACGCGATTGAGCGGCAGGGCGTCATTGCCTTCGGCGGCCGGTGCGGCTGCCTCTTGGGCGGATAGTGCCGCGGGAGCGGCCAACAGCGTGGCCATGGCCAACACAACCAGACCGTGCGGCAAGCGGCGCGAGAGATGATTCGACTTCATCGATCGACTCCATAAAGTGTTCCGAGCCACGGCGGGGAAATTGCAGTGCATAGCCGTGGCGCCTCTTTCGGGTAATTCTAGCTCTTTAGACGCTGCTGGGGCATGAGAAGTTCCCCGGGGAAATACCGATGAGGCGGCAGGCTCTAGGCCGTAGAAAGGGACGAATCGGGAGGGCGAGGCTCCTGCCGAGCCTGAATCGTGGAATCGCCACCTCAAGGAACAGGCTCGGCGGGAGCCTCACCCTCCCCGGAGCGGATGGTACCGGCCCGGCGTGCTGGCAGTCGCCTTACATAAACCCGCGAGCGGTCTCGATGGCGGTGATCGTGGCCAACGAGAAGAAGAACACACCGGCCACGAACAGACCGGTGCGAGCGAACCAACCGGGCCGCAGCGGCTTGGGCAACAACGTCAAATTGATGACCAGCGTGTGCAGGCAGCTAAACCCCAGCGCGAAGTTCATGATCAGCGTGGCCACCTTGAGCAGGCCCAGTGGCTTGCCGACCGACAGCAACACCAGGCCGATGGCCATGTAGCACAGCAGCACCGAGAAATACACGACGCGGATGCGTTTGGGATCGAGCGCTCGCAGGCGACGGCTGGAGGTCCAGATGACGTCGACCCAGCGGCGAATGGCGCCGTCTGCCGAGGTGGTCATGCCGGGTCCCAGCACCAGGAACCCGCAAAGCAGCGTCATGTACCACATGGCCGAGCCAAAGCTCGGTCCCCAGGCGTCAGTGACGGCTTCGCTCACGCCGTTGGCCGTCATGCCGGCGGCGTACCAGTCGCTGACTTCGGTGCCGCGCCGCAAGAACTGCACCGACAGCATGCTAGGCAGCGCCATGCCGAGCAAGCAGGCCGGCATCCAAATGACCAGTTGATCGCGGGCGACGTGCCGCACCCAGCGGCGCCAGCGGACCAGCGAGTCTTTGGTCACCTTGAACACCATGCCGACGTGCGACAATTCGATGTCGTGCCCGCCGATCATGCTGGGGATAGCGCCGACGTGATGCCCCATGCCCCAACCCTGGTCGCGGGTGTAGTTGCTGATGGGCGTGTTCGACAGTCCACCGCAACCGGCGATGGCCGTGAACGCGGCCAACAGCGCGATGGTGCTGAAGTCGATGTCCGGGAATGGGCGCCCGGTGAACAGGGCCACGAAGACGTTTTCGACGCTGTCGCCGTCGCGCACCTGGTCGCCGTCGACGTCGCGAAACCTGTCGGGCTTGCCGTCGCCGTCGATATCGGCCCAGGCGTCGGGCTTGCCGTCGCCGGTGCTATCGATGGTGGGCAATAGCCGTTCTTCCTCGACGTCGAGATGGCCGTCCTGGTCCCAGTCCTCGCCGCGGTCGAGCACGCCGTAGCCGTTCAGGTCCTCGCCACGATGCACCGGCACGGTGCCGAAGCGGACGAAGCCCGTGAGGATCTCGCGCCAGGTC
>JBBDYK010000121.1:0-6485 GCA_040901665.1 Pirellulales bacterium
TGGGCGTGCAAAGCGAGATCGTCGGCTCCAGCGCACTGATGGCCGGCATTGCCCAGGAAATCGCCCGCGCGGCGCCCAGCCGTGCCACCGTGCTGATTCGCGGCGAGAGTGGCGTGGGCAAGGAGCTCGTGGCGCGGGCCGTGCATTTCTCCAGCCCGAGGCGCAAGGGCCCCTTCGTCTGCTTGAATTGCGCGGCGCTGTCGCGAAGCCTGTTGGCCAGCGAACTTTTCGGCCACGAGCAAGGCGCCTTCACCGGCGCCACCCAGCGCAAGATTGGCAAGTTCGAAGCCTCGCACGAAGGCACGCTGATGCTGGACGAAATCGGCGAAATGAGCCCCGCCATCCAGGCCAAGTTCCTGCGCGTGCTGGAAGGCCATCCCTTCGAACGCGTCGGTGGCACCGAGACCGTCAAGGTCGACGTCCGCGTGATTGCCGCCACCAACCGCGACCTGGAACGCGACGTCTCCGAAGGTCGCTTCCGCCGCGATCTTTACTTCCGTCTCCGCGTGCTTGAAATCATCGTGCCGTCGCTGCGCAAGCGCATCGAAGACATTCCCGACTTGTCGCATTATTTCCTGCAACGCTTCAACGCCGAGACGGGGCGCAAGCTGCGCGGATTCACGCCCGAAGCCCTGGAAATGATGCGCAAGTATCGTTGGCCGGGCAACGTGCGCGAACTCAAGAACGTCGTCGAGCGGGCCGTCGTGCTGGCCCGCGGCGAGTTCATCGAACGCGAGGACCTCACGCTCTCGCAGCTCTCCACGGCCGGCGATACGGGCGAGCAGCCGTTGCACGCCGCCCCCTTCCGGCCGGCTTCGCTTTCCGAGATCGAACGCGATCACATTCTCGCCACGTTGATCGCCACCAACTGGAACAAAAGCCAGACGGCCGCCCTGCTGGGCATCGAGCGCTCGACGTTGGACCGCAAGATCCGCCGCTATGAGCTGGCCGAGGAACACCGCCGGGCCGCCCCGTAGCTTCGCATAGTGCTCGGCCAATCGTAGTACGATCTTCTTCTGCGCTGCGGACTTTTGGTCGCATTCCCATGCGCCGGCGGTTACACTAGACCGCCGCGAGGCGCGACCTCGGCGGAACGCTCAGAATCAAAACTGGCACGCGGAAATCAATCAACCATGGCACGATTGCGAGCGGCGGTGATCGGACGTACCGGGCGGGGCGACTACGGCCACGGGCTGGACGTCATGTGGCTGGGTATCCCGGATGTCGAGCTCGTGGCCGTGGCCGACGATGATAAAGCCGGCCTGGCCAAAACCGCCAGCAAGCTCAAGCTCGACAAGGCTTACGCCGACTATCGCCAGATGCTCGACGAAGTGAAGCCTGACGTCGTGAGCATTGGCCCACGCTGGCTCGATGCCCATCGCGACATCGTGGTCAACACGGCCGAGCGCGGCGTGCACATGTATTTGGAGAAGCCACTCTGCCGCACGTTGGCCGAAGCCGACGAGATGGTGGCGGCCTGTGAGCGCACCCACTCCAAGCTCGCCATCGCCCACACCACGCGCTTCAGCCCCCGCATTCCAGTCGTGCAAGAAATGCTGGCCTCGAACAAGATTGGCCGCGTGCTCGAATTTCGTGGGCGGGGCAAAGAAGATCAACGCGGCGGTGGCGAGGATTTGTGGGTGCTCGGTTCGCACGTGATGGATCAGATTCGCCTGTTCGGCGGTGATCCACGCTGGTGCCTAGGTCTGGTGACAAAAGCAGGCAAGCCCATCAACACCGCAGATGTCATCGAGGGGAACGAGGGCATCGGCCCCTTGGCCGGCGACGGCGTCAACGCCATGTACGGCCTGTCGGGCGCCACCACTGCCTATTTCGCCTCGCATCGGGCGACGTCAGGGCAACGGCCTCGCTTCGGCCTCACCATCTTGGGCTCCGAGGGTATTCTCGAAATCACCACCGGCTACCTGCCCAGCGTCAAGTACCTGGCCGACCCCAGTTGGTCGCCCGGTCTGAGCGGCGCCAAGTGGCAAAACGTCACCAGCGCCGGTATCGGAAAGCCCGAGCCGGTCGAGGACGCGGACCGCCACGGCGGCAACTATGCTGGTGGCCGTGAACTGATTGCCGCGATTCGCGAGAATCGCCAACCCAACAGCAGCATCTACGACGCCCGCGGCGCAATCGAAATGATCGTAGCCGTGTTCGCGTCGCAAATGGCCGGAAAGCCGGTCGAACTCCCGCTGACCAACCGCCAAAACCCACTCAACGGGTGAGCGGGCCAACACCGTACGATCGCACCGCCCTATTGACGGCTGCTGATCTTGGGCACCGCGGCGCCGGTCGCTTCTTCGATGAAGGTTTGAACCTCGCTGGGGGCGCGGGCGCCGATGATCCGCTGGCGCTTCCAGCCGGTCTCGGTTTTGTGATACAGGATCAATTGCGGAATGGTGCTCCCCTGCATCAACTGGCCAGCCAGGCGGCTTTCGTCGTCCGTGTTCACGTACGCGAATGCCACGTTCGCCAATCCGCCTTCTTTTTCCAGTTGCGGAATGACCGAATGCTTCATCGTACGGCAGCCAGGGCACCACTCGGCGCCGACCAGCACGACCAGCGGTCGCCCAGACTCCTGCGTCGCCTTATAGGCCGTGGCGTAGTCTTGTTGTCCACCGGCGGCAACGGCGGCCGCTTGCAGAAGGATACTCAGCGTAAAATTGACCATGAAATCGTCGCTCCTTCGTTTCGCGAGAACCGGCCGCGAGCAGGCATGCACTCGGGCATGCAATTCAATAAATCGCCCAATCACCCCGGGTTACCTTGGAAAAACTGCTCATTTCAGAGAGGAAAGGGGGCGGCCGATGAGCGGCTGCTTGAGTTCGGCACTCTCGCGGCAGGCATCCCTTCCCGACCTCGTAAAGTCGGAACTCAATGGCGGGGAATTGGTCTGGAGCATCCAGTTTATCTGGGAAGTTTACGGATGCAAGCATAAAATAAGCCGAGTTTGCGGGCGTCTTTTCCAGCTAACCCATAACTCCGAGTTTCGCGACACGACGCAATCCCAACCTATTCGGAACGGCCGCTGCTGATGCGTCTGCGAGACAGTGCAGCGGGGAATTGAGTAATCGCCAAGGTGATCTATAATCACGACGCGCGCCACTGCCCTTCGAGAATCGACCTTCTTCAGCGAACCCGCGCACATGACCTGGCCGGTCGCGGATCGCGCGCTGACGCGTGGGGTTCGCGATCTGTGCATGCGACTTGGTGCCCGGTCCCAAACGACCTCGGGTGCTGGCACGACAGCACGCCGTCCGTGAGGCTTAAGCACACACTCCTATGAAGCTACGCATCGGCCTGGTTGGATTAGGCAACGCCTGGGAGCTCCGCCATCGGCCGGCATTGCGTGCCTTGAGCGACCGATTCGAAGTACGCGCCGTTTGCGAGCCGGTGGCGCATCGGGCCGAGCTTGCCGCGCGCGACTTCGGCGCCGACGCGGTCGATGGCTTCCGCACCTTGACCGAGCGTGAGGATATCGACGCGATCATGGTGCTATCGGGACGTTGGTTTGGAGCACTGCCGATCCTGGCCGCCTGCGATGCCGGCAAGGCCGTCTACTGCGCCGCGGCCCTCGACTTCGATCCCGAGCAGGCCACGTTGCTGAAGCAACGGATCGAGGCTTCCGGCGTGGCCTTCATGGCCGAGTTCCCCCGCCGCCAGGCGCCGGCCACTCTGCGACTCAAGGAGCTCATCGCCACGCGGCTGGGCAATCCCAGGTTGCTATTCTGCCATCAACGCGTGCCCACCGAGGCGCGCGTCGACCAGCGGGCTACCCCGTCGGCGCCGGTCTCCCGCACTCACGATCTGGTCGAGTTGGTCGACTGGTGCCGCTATGTCGCCGGAGCCGACCCTACTAGCGTGCTGGGCCTGACGCACATCAGCCGCTGCGAGCCCGAGCAGATCGACTACGAGATGATGAGCCTCGACTTCTCGGGCCCCAGCGGGCCGGGCACGCGCATCACCGCGCAGATCAGCTCGGGCCGGTACATGCCTTCCGATTGGCCCGAGGCGGTGGCCTTTCGTCCGCCGGCGGCGTTGCAAGTGGCCTGCGAAAATGGCATCGCCTTTGTCGATCTGCCCAGCACGTTGATCTGGTTCGACAGTGCCGGACGACACATGGAATCGCTCGATAGCGAGCGACCGGTCGGCGAGCAAATGTTCTCGCAGTTCCACCGAGCCGTGACCAGCCTGGTTCGCAGCACCAGTGGACTGGAGGACGCTTATCGGGCCATGCTCATCGTGCAGGCCGCTCACCGCAGCCACGCCGAGGGCAAGCGCGTCGCGCTCTAGTCGCTGTGGGACGTCGTCAGCTCGTTGGTCCGGCGACTGATCACTCCAGTTCTTCCAGCCAGACGCGAATCTCGTTTTCGTATTCGCTGGCCAGATCGCCCTTGATCAACTGGCGATGAAAACTGGCGGCGCCCTCCTTCATCAGGTCGGCGGCTTCGGCATTGGCGAAGCGGCGCATCGGATCGGGCGCCACCAACCCGCGGCAGAAATTCATCAGCAACTCGTTGCACCCCACCTCCCGCGGCAGTATGTCGGGCAGGTTTTGCGGCAACAGACGCTTGGCCTCCAGCAAGTCGCGATACGAATTGAGACCCGCGAAGACGGGCTGCCCTGCCAGCACTTCGATCAGAACGTAGCCGAGGCTTGCCAGGTCCGAGCGCGGCGAGCAATCCGCCCCTTCCAGCACTTCGGGCGCGGCGTAGGTGGGCGTACACGTCCGCCGGATGGGCGCATTGGTCAGTTCGAAAGCCGATCCAATGTCCACGATCTTTGCGTTGCCAGTGCGCTTCAGCATGATGTTCGAGGGCTTGAGATCGCCGTGTACGATGCCCTCGCGGTGCAGCGCCGCCAGCGCGGCCAGGCACTCGCGCACCACGGCGATCGCCACGCCGGGCTTGAGGCGCGGCTGCACCGGCCCCTGCGTCACGACCACGCTATTGATTTGTTCCCAGCGGCGATTGCTCACGCGCTCGCGCGTTCGTTCCAGCATCTCGCTGGTGAGCAACTGGCTCAGGTCGTAGCCGTCGACCCACTCCATCTCCATGATGCGAATGCGGCTGCGCTCCACGAAATTGTGCACGTCCAGCAAGTTGTCCTGCTGGATCTGAGCGACGAGCGCCGCGATCTGCGCAATCCGTTCCATCGCCTCGTCATAGCTGCGGGCGTCGTCGTAGCGCGCCGGCGAAAAGATCTTGAGTGCCACCGGCAGCGTGAAATTGTCGGTTCCGCGCCGCTGGCTCAAGTACACCACGCCCTGGCCGCCGGAACCCAGCCGCCGCGTGAGGTGCAGGTGCTCGGTCCAACTCATTCGCTGGCCATCGATCAGGCTGTCGTAACGTTCGAGCAGCTCTTCTGGACAATGCGTCGCCGGCTCCTGCCCATCAAACGCAAGCGTGGCAGCGCCCTGGTGAAACGTAGTCGTCGACATGCAAAACCGCCTTGGTTACATGCTGGTGGGAAGACTCCCGGTGGGATGCTGTTATCTTAGGCCGATCCGCGCGTACCCGTCCAGAGCGGTGAATGCCAGCAGCGCGCGAATTCGATTGATACGGGTGGGTTCGTCGACCACTTAGGAATCACCTTTGGGATAAACATACGTGCCACCCGCCGCGTTTAGGATGCTGTTGCAGCGCCTGCCCTGCGCGGCGGAAAGCCCAACTGCTTGTCCACCAAATTCAAAAGCGATTCACCCGCCTGGTAGCGACGCAGATTCTCACAAAAGAAATCCGTCATCTGGTCGATCCGAAATCGACTCTGACCGCCAACGTGGGGAGTAACGATCACATTGGGCATACTCCACAGGCGACTTGTCGGCGGCAACGGCTCTTGCTCCGTCACGTCCAGCGCGGCCGCCGACAGATGCCCCGCTTCGAGCGCCGCAACCAACGCCGCCTCGACGACCAGGGGCCCCCGCGCCACGTTAACTAAGGTCGAACCGGGCTGCATGGTCGCCAATGCCGCCGCGTCGATCAAGCCGCGCGTCCGATCGTTCAGCGGCGCACACAAGAACACGATCTCCACGGCCCGCAACAAATCGTACAACCGCTCGGCCGGCCACAGCGCTTCGACGTAGTCGGGCTTGTCGACAGGAAACATGTCGGTCGCCACAATGCGTGTCTTGAACGCGCGCAGCACTTCGGCCAGGCGACGTCCCACGCCGCCGAAACCCACGATGCCGACCGTGCGATGGTGCAAGTCCCGCGTTGGCCGGCGAATAAATTCCTTGGCTTGCTGCGCGCGAAAAAACGTGGGTAAACTCCGCGTCAGCGCCGTCACCAAGGCGATCGCGTGCTCCGTCACCTGATCCGCCAGCACGCCCGAGGCGCTGGTCACGATGATCTCGGAGCCGATCACCGCTGGCACCAGACAATGGTCGAGACCGGCCGCCGAAGATTGAATCCACCGCAAACGACCGCCGCGGACGACGGCCTCCCCCTCGCCCCCGGGGAGAGGGCCACCGAAGGTGG
>JBBDYK010000122.1:0-6481 GCA_040901665.1 Pirellulales bacterium
TTTGCTTCGCACTTGGCGAGGTTGAAAAATGCCACGACGGCATTTTTCAACAGGCGTGCTAGCGGTCGGGGCCGGTGTACAGCGTGTCCAGGCGGCGCGAGACGAAGTTGAGGCCTTTGAGCGTGTCCCACTGGGCGCGATCCGTGTCGTGGTCGGCGACGCGAAGGATTTCCCGGCGCGTGGCCGACACTTTCACGCGAGCCAATGCGATCGCGTCGTCGAGCGTTTCGATGGGCGTCAGTTGGTCGCGCTGGGCATCGGTCAAGCGCAAAGCGCTGGTGGCCAGGCTGACGCGCCTCAAACCCAGTTGTGCCATGCGGTCGACGATGACGTTGAGCTCGGCGACTTTATAGCGCTTCGAAGCATACAAGCTCGCAACAACCTCGTTCAGCTCGTCGTTGTAGTCGTTGATCTTTGCTTCCAGCTCGCCGGCCGTGGCCGGCGCGGCTTGTTGGAACAGCGCAGTCTTTACCTCGGGTGTTCGATCGCCGGCGGCCATCCATGCGCGGTCATCGACTCGCTCGAAATCGGGGGTCGCCGGCAAAGGCGGGCGGTCCGTCAAACGTTCTTGCATAATAGCCGCGTCCAGCCACGCGATCAGCTTGGGTTGATTTTCAAAGGGATGGGCCGACTGATTGCACGATTCGCGGATCGCCTTGAGCTGTTGCATACGCTGTTGATAGAGCCATAGATTCGTGCCCACCGCCTCGTGGGTGACTCGACTGAAGGTCCGGGTCAATTGCTGGATGGCCGCCGCTTCCTGGCGGTCGATCAGTTCGAGCGTTTCTTGGAGTTGGCCTGCCGATAGATTTTGACCGGCGCGACCGCGGTCGAGCACGGCAAGCTGCTGCGCTTGAATACGATCGTAGGCGTCCCGCGTCATGGTCGTGCGGCAGGCCGGCTCCAGGCGCGAAGTAAACAGCCAACTCAACCAGGCGGCGCGCTGGCCGGACGGCAGGGACGCATACTGCGCGAGCATGCTGTCGTAGCGCGCAGGGGTCGGTTCGGCCGCCGCCACGGGCGTTGACAACAGGGCGGCCGCCAGCGCGGCCAACAGGAAACCTGAAATACGGCTTTGCAGGTGCATGGCAAATCGATTGAAATCAAGGCCCGTGCGAACGATCGTAAGGGTTGTGCGCTTAGGGTGCGCATGCAAAGGTAGGTTGCGATTCTTCCAAGTCAAACACTCTCGCCTCCGCGTAACTGCTGGAAAACATGTCCGGAATCTGGAGAACTCTGATCGTTATTGTACTGGCTCTGTTGGTGCCGATCGTGCCGTTTTTGGCGCTGGGAGAGTCGCTCGACCGGTGGGTGGCCGCATGGCTCGAACCGCCGCCGCCGGCCGCGACCGTGGCACTGTTGACCGTGGCTGTATTGGCCGCAGACGTGCTGTTGCCCGTGCCGTCGAGCCTGGTCAGCACGTTCGCCGGCGCTCAATTGGGGGTCCCAGCCGCCACGGCAGCCTCCTGGCTGGGCTTGATGGCCGGGGCGCTGGTGGCCTTTGGTCTGGCACGCGCGTGCGGCCGACCGCTGGCCGTGCGGCTCTCTTCGGCCCAAGAGCTGGATGAAATCGACCAGCTAGGTTTCCAGGCTGGTGCGTGGCTGCTGATCATCACGCGGCCGCTGCCCATCTTGGCCGAGGCGGCCGTGCTCTTCTTGGGCACCACCAGCATGACCTGGCGGCGGTTTCTGCCTCCGGTGATGCTCAGCAACCTGGGGATCGCACTAGTGTACGCAGTGTTGGGACGCATGGCGCAGTCGCGGGGCGTACTACCGCTGGCGCTGGGCGCTTCGATTGCACTGCCAGTGCTGGCGACGACAATGGCGCGCTGGCTGTTCGCACGGCGACGCGATCAAGATACGCAACAGACCCAACCTTGAGTCTCTCACATGACCAAGCTCAGCAACGATACGCTAGCGATTCTGGATGCGGCCGACCCGCGGCTGTACGACGTGCACACGACCGCGGCTGGACCAGCGGGCTCGCTACCGCTGACCGACGAGATGCTGCGCGATTGGCCGTGCGGCGATCTATTCGGATTGGTGCAAAACGCCGGCATGGGCTGGGACCCGCGCGAGATGGTTGGCCCGCAGTATCTGTTGCTCAGCACGCAAGGGGGTGTGCGCGCCGACGACGGGACGCCGATTGCGCTGGGGTATCACACGGGACATTGGGAGGTGGGATTGCTGGTGCAACAGGCGGCGCGCACGCTCAAACAGGCGGGCGGGGTGCCGTTTGCCGCCTACTGCTCCGATCCGTGCGATGGACGCACGCAGGGAACCGTGGGCATGTTCGACAGCTTGCCCTATCGCAACGACGCGGCGATCGTGTTTCGACGGCTGATTCGCTCGCTGCCCACGCGGCGCGGCGTGTTGGGTGTGGCCACTTGCGACAAGGGGCTGCCGGCCATGATGCTGGCGCTGGCGGGCTGCAGCGAGTTACCCTCGGTGCTGGTGCCGGGCGGAGTCTCGCTGCCTCCCAGCGTCGGCGAAGATGCGGGCAAGATTCAATCGATCGGCGCCCGCTACGCGCACGGCGAGATCACGCTGGAGGACGCGGCCGAATTGAGTTGCCACGCTTGTGCTTCGCCCGGGGGCGGTTGCCAGTTTCTGGGCACAGCCGCCACGTCGCAGGTCGTGGCCGAGGCGCTGGGCATGGCTTTGCCGCACACGGCACTGGCGCCCAGCGGTCAGCCGATCTGGCTCGATATGGCCCATCGCAGCGCGCTGGCCTTGGCGGCGCTCGACCAGCGGGGCATCAAGCTACGCGACATTCTGACGGACGCCGCGATCCGCAACGCGATGGTCGTGCACGCGGCTTGCGGCGGCTCGACGAATCTGTTGCTCCACATTCCAGCGGTTGCGCATGCGGCAGGTTTACGCGTGCCCAAGGTCGCCGACTGGCAGGACGTCAATTCGCACGTGCCGCGGTTTGTCGACGCGCTGCCCAACGGTCCGGTGGGACATCCTACGGTGCGGGTGTTTCTGGCCGGCGGCGTGCCGGAAATGATGCTGCGCTTGCGCGGGCTGGGCTTGTTGGATCTCGACGCAATGACCGTGAGTGGCTGCACGCTGGGCGAAGTGCTGGCGTGGTGGGAAACGTCGCCGCGCAGAGCCGCTGTCCGCGCGGCACTCGAGCACCGCGACGGCGTTGATCCGGACGACGTCATCATGCCTGTTGAATTGGCCAGATCGCGCGGGCTGACCAGCACGGTGTGTTTTCCGCGTGGAAATCTCGCGCCGGAGGGTTCGGTAATCAAGAGCACCTCGATCGACCCGCGCGTTGTCGACGCCGACGGCGTGTATCGCAAAACGGGGCCGGCACGCGTGTTCACGCGCGAGCGCGACGCGATTGCCGCCATCAAGGGGCGCGGCGAGCGGCCGATCGAGCCCGGCGACGTCATCGTGCTGGTGGCGCGGGGACCGATGGGATCGGGCATGGAAGAAACGTATCAGGTCACTTCGGCGCTGCGCTATCTGGAGTGGGGACGCGAGGTGGCCGTGATCACCGACGCGCGGTTTTCGGGCGTGAGCACCGGCGCGTGCATCGGCCACGTCGGGCCCGAGGCGCTGGCCGGCGGGCCGATCGGCAAAGTGCTGGAAGGGGACCGGATTCGAATCATCGTCGATCGCAACAAATTGGAAGGCACGATCGACCTGGTAGGCGATGCGACGCGCGCGTTCAAGCCTGACGAAGCGGCACGGGTGCTGGCCGAGCGAGCGCCGCGGGCCGACCTGCACCCAGATGACAAGCTGCCCGACGACACGCGGTTGTGGGCCGCCTTGCAGCGCGCCAGCGGCGGCACCTGGGCCGGTTGCGTGTACGACGTCGAGCGCATCGTGCGGTTGTTGGAAGCGGGGGAGCGGGCGCTGAAGGAGTAGCGCACCAAAGCAAATGCAAGCCAGCGAAGTCGGCGAGGCGCTCTCGTCAGTCGCTCTCTTCGCTGCCCGGCCGATCGGCGCCGCAGGCGTCGCACTCGTCGAAGGCGCCGATCACCGTGGCGCCGCATTTGGCGCAGGTCCAGTCGGGGCGGTCGGCACGCGCTTCCTGCTCCTCGTCGTAACGATCGATGATCGCGCGGGCGCGACCTTCATCGCGGCGGAAGATCAGCACGCTGGACGGGGTAATAGGCAACGACAGCGGTTGGTCTTCTTCGGAGACGGAAGCCTCGATGCCCTCGTCGAGCAACAGGTTCTTGACGAAATGGGCCTCAGTGACGTTGGCCGCCTCGTAGATCGGGATCAGGTCGTCGAGATCGCTCAATGTCGCCTCCTGGAGCGCGGTCACTAGTGGCTGGGGCTCGGTCTGCAATCGCAGCAAGAAACACCGTGGCTTGCGAGTTGCACATTATAAGAGTGTAACACTCTGGCCGCCCAGCGGTGTTTGCGTGCGTGAGGCGCGTCGTAGGGCGAGCGGCCGCGAACGTTCGTGCTGGATGCAACGCTTCGCCGAAACCCAAGGGTCCGAGCGACGTGGGCAGGCCCCTACTGGCCGTGGCGTACCGGCCAGCGGGCCGGGAAATCCGCACCTGTCAAAACGGCAGTCATACAGGCTTTTGCCTGGGCGCTTTGCCTTGCTTGGCATGCGGGCGGATTGCGGCTGCACGATAACGAAAGACCGTAACTCGTTGGTTTCGATTTACTTGCGAGGCGCACCTCGGCTCTGGCCCGGCAGTTGCATTGAGGCGGGAACCAATGGCGCCCCAGGTGTCAGTAATGGCAGGCGCGCTCGTGCGCCTTCGTACTGGCCGCAGGGGACGGCCGCGAATCACGGACAAAACCAGCGACCCCACCACCGACGTGCGGAGGAGAATTTCCTATGTCGACAGCCACCAAGGCCAAAAAGAAAGCCAGCGACGGCGTGAAACTGCAGCCCCTGGGCGACCGCGTGGTCGTCGAGCGTGAGGAATCGGAATCGAAGACGGCCGGCGGCATCGTGCTGCCCGATTCGGCCAAGGACAAGCCGGCGCGGGGCACCGTGGTGGCGATCGGCGACGGCCGGCTGCTGGACGACGGCACGCGAGGCAAGCTGCAAGTGAAGGTCGGCGACAAGGTGCTGTTTACCTCGTATGCGCCGGAAGCCATCAAGCTGGGCGACCAGGAACTGCTGCTGATGCGCGAGGAAGACATTCTGGCGGTGATCGAGTAACGCGGTTCGAGCGAGCGCTCGCCGGCCTCGAACGCGCGGCGCGCTCCCACGCAACAATCTCGAAAACCACATTTCACCGAAACATGATCCAATTTGGGCTTTATGAAGAGCCCCCTTTCGAAGGAGACAAGATTCAATGGCCAAGATGATTGCTTTTGATCAGGAAGCCCGCGACGCGATGCGGCGCGGCGTTTCCAAACTTGCCAAAGCGGTGAAAGTGACGTTGGGGCCCAAGGGTCGCAACGTGATCTTGCAGAAGAGCTTCGGCTCGCCGACGGTGACCAAGGACGGCGTGACGGTGGCCAAGGAAGTCGACTTGGAAGACGTCTACGAGAACATGGGCGCCCGCATGGTACGCGAAGTCGCCTCGAAGACCAGCGACATCGCCGGCGACGGCACCACCACGGCCACGGTGTTGGCCGAAGCGATCTTCAACGAGGGCTTGCGGGCCGTCGTGGCTGGCGTCAACCCCGTGCAAATGAAGCAAGGGATGGAGAAGGCCGTGGAAGACATCACGGCCAAGCTCAAAAGCATGTCGATCGCCATCAAGAGCGAAAAGGAAATGGCACAGGTCGGCACCGTCGCCAGCAACAACGACACCGAGATCGGTGAGTTGCTGGCCCAGGCGATGAGCAAGGTGGGCAAGGACGGCGTGATCACGGTCGACGAAGGCAAGAGCCTGAAGACCGAGGTCGAATGGGTCGAAGGTATGCAGTTCGACCGCGGCTATGTGTCGCCGTACTTCGTCACAAACCCGACCACTATGGAGTGCGTGCTGGAAGACGCCTACGTGTTGGTGTACGAGAAGAAGATTGCCAACATCAAGGAGTTGGTGCCTCTGCTGGAAGCCGTGGTCAACTCGGGCAAGCCGCTGTTGATCATTGCCGAGGACGTCGAGGGCGAGGCCCTGGCCACGCTGGTCATCAACCGGCTGCGCGGCACGTTCCAATGCGTGGCCGTCAAGGCGCCCGGCTATGGCGACCGTCGCAAGGCCATGATGGAAGATATTGCCATTCTGAGCGGCGGCACGCCGATCTTCGAGAGCCTGGGCATCAAGCTCGAAAACTTGCCGCTGACCGATTTGGGTCGCGCCAAGAAGGTGATCGTCGGCAAGGACAACACCACCATCATCGAGGGCGCCGGCAAGAAGGACGACATCAAGGCCCGCATCGACCAGATCCGTCGCGAGATCAGCGTGGCCACCAGCGACTACGACAAGGAGAAGCTGGAAGAGCGGCTGGCGAAGCTGGCCGGCGGCGTGGCCAAGGTGAATGTTGGCGCCGCCACCGAAAGTGAAATGAAGGAGAAGAAGGCCCGCGTCGAAGATGCCCT
>JBBDYK010000123.1:0-6472 GCA_040901665.1 Pirellulales bacterium
GCAGCCTCTGCGGCGACTCCGGGTTCTCCGCCCAAGAAGTAAACCCGGTATCCCTTCTGATCGGCCAGTTCCGCCAGCTGCCAAATCCAGCGGTCGTAGGTGATTTTCGGCGGAGCATTGAAACCCAGCATTCGCGCACCCCAGCGCACCCCGTCGCCATCGCAAAAGACCAGCTGAGCCTGGTTGACAAAATCCTTGAGCCACCGGTATTTCTGGCAGAGATTGACGCCGTGGACGTTCAAATGCAGGACTAACGCCCGTTGCTTGCGCTCGATGACCTGGTCGATGTAGCGATGCACGTCAGCCACTGAAACAGGGTTGAGCTGCGCTCCCAATATCGAGAAAGCCACCTCGTAAGGAGGAGCCGACGGAAAATGCTCACCCACGTTGCCACCGGCCTTTCATGACTTTCGAATGTTCCGAGTCGCTGCCTAGGACACGGCCAAAGCCTCGGGTACCACTCTTGCCTCTTCGTCGGGCGCTAGCCCAGCGGTCTGGAGGAACATGTGTCGCATGCGATTGGCGTGACGCGTAAAGGTAAATTCTCGTTCGAACTTCGAGCGACCCGCCTGCCCCATGCGCTTGCGTAGCTCGGCATCGTTCGCCAGTTCTGCGAGCCGGTGGGCTACGGCATCGGAATCTTTTGGCTCGACCAGGAAACCAGTCTCGCCATCATCGACGACTGTCGGAATGCCGCGCCATCGCGTCGATACGACAGGAACCCCGTGCGCCATGGCCTCCAGCAAAACGAGCCCGAATGTCTCGCATCGGAAAAACGTCGGAAAGCAAAACACGCTTGCCCGGCGATAGGCGGCAAGCTTGTCGCCACCGGTTAACATGCCCAGGAATCGAACCTGTTGGCTCAGATTTAATTCTTCAATGCGTTGGCGAACGCGGATGGCAAACTCGTCGCTATGCCACTGGCCCATGACCTCAAGTTGAAACGGCACGCCACGAGTTGCCAGCTTCTTGCAGGCCTCGATCAACACCAACACTCCTTTCGATTCGCGCAATGCTCCCACAAACAGGATGCGCAGCGGATCGCCCAGATTTGCCGCTGACTCCAGCGTGGAAACGACAAACTCCGGGCAAGGATCGTGGATCCCGTTGGGTATCACGTACTCGCGCTTGGCCTTGAAACGTCGGCCGTCCTCGGGATTCAGTTCTGAATTCCGTATGGCGGCATCCGCGCCGAAATAGGCACGCCGAAACAACCATTGCTGCCACCTTGGCAGCCGGTCGTACAGTTCCGAGATTCCGCCGGTGTGATAGTGAAACACCGTCTTATCAAACAGCCAGCGCGTCGAGAGCAGGATGATGAAATCGCGGTACATCGGCAAGCGGTCGGGACCGGCAGGGAGGTAATAGAGAATGCGCACGCCAGCGACGAAACGGTGATAGATGATGCGCCACACAAGCGCCGCCAGGTGCATGAACTTCCACAAGCGGACCCGACCTACTTCGTTGACGTGGGACGAAAAACCCATCCGCGCATGAATAATCTGCACGCCCGCCAGCTTGCTCTGGACCAAGCCTTCAATCATGATTGCCTGCCCGTGGTACGGCGGCGGCGTTTGGCCTACGACAAGCACTTTGAGCATCTCGGTCTCCTGTTGCCGCCGCGTACGACGGCCGTATTCACGACGCGCTGTCATGTTGCGGTCCGCGCGAACGATTGGGCTCTAATTCGCGGCGATTCGGTGTCCGGCGACGCCGACTGCGTTTCTCGATCGTCGCGGAACACGAGATAGCAGATTCCACACACGCCAAAGAACGAGAAAAACCACGTGCTTCCGACATGCGATTCGAGCAAGCCGGCCGTCAGGCCGTAGACGATCATCATGACTACAAAACCATAGCCGCCTCGGACGTGCCGGGCCTCGAGGCGTGACGCCGATAAAAAGGCCAAAACCATTCCCGTCAAATACAACGCGGCTCCGATCAAGCCAACGTTGAGCACGAGGTCGATGTACGTCGAGTGGGCGTGATACACCGCCCAGGTTTGGTAGTGGGATATTTCGGCGATGTGATTTTCAGTCCAAAAGGCACCGTAGCCGTGCCCGGCGAGTGGATTCAGGGGCAAGTAATTATTGAGCAGTTCCTGCCACAGTGGCACGCGACCGGTTAGCGACGACATTTCGCTGTCGTTCCGTCCCATGGCGATCACGTCGGCGAAATCCTCGAACGCCCCCAGGCCTGCCGCCACGCCAACGAAGACGACGACCAATCCAGGGAACAGGAGGTAGACGAGTTTCTTTGAAGCCGGCGCGGTGATGAACCACAGTGCGGCGATCGATACGAGCATGGCACCGAGCGCCGTTCGCGAACCGGTGAGCAGCAGAAACGCGAACGTTACGCCGGCGATCACGTGCAACAGACCATTCTTCAGCCGCGCTCCGACGACGACGAGATAGAGCGAGGCCATGATCAACAACGCACAGTTGACACCCATGATGTTGGGATGAAAAATGCCGGCAAAGCGGTAACCCTGCAGCCAGGGCCGAAAAGTGCCCAGCGATAGTTCAGACACAATGCCTATTCCGAGCCAAGCCAAGGTGCAGGCGAGGACGATCGACACGAATTGACGCGCCGAGAGATGCTTGGCGATCGCCATTCCAGCGGCGACTTCACACATCAATGCGATGCAGCGTCGCAGCGACATGGCGACATTGTCCGACCACAGGCAACTAATCGCACACCAAGCCAAATACGCAATACAAAGCACGCTCAACCCGCGACCAAGCCGCAGTGTTTTGCCACTTGGCCAGGCCCAAGCCGCTAGGCCCAATAGCCCCAGACTTCCCAGCGCGATCTGCCGAGCCAATGTGCCGCTCTGCACTTCAGGCTTCAAATGGTCGGCGCCGAAGAAGTCCTCGTATGTCAACGAGCAATTCCAAGACTCGCCGAACGGTACGATGAATGCGATTGTGATTAGCGCCGCCGCGCAGGCTAGAAAAACGAACGACGCATTGCGGACAATGTTTGCTTCCTGAAATTGGAGAGCCCGCGACTCAACCGAAGTGAATGTCAAAGTGCTCATGAGTATATACTCCGACCGGTACCTTCAGGACGAGAACGCGGAGTTGGCCGCCACGTTCGATTCCAGATCGCCGCCTTCGAGATAGCGAGCAAGGGTTATGCCTCGGACTACGGCCGCGGTGGACGCGCCCGCCAAAGTGGCCAGCGCCGCGCCCAGCGCGCCGAAGGGGACGATCAAAAACGCCGCGGCGATCAGCGTTACCGACATGCAGCAAACGTCGGCGACAAAATTCGAACGCGGTTGATTGATCGCCCACAGTCCATTGCCGGCAACGATTCCTAGACCGCTCATCAACGCACTCACTGCCAGCGTGACCAAGATCGCGCCAGTTCCCTGGTAGTGGGCACCAAACGCCAAGACCACCAACCAATCGCCGGTCAGTAGCACCAGCAAACAAAATCCGCCGAGCGTCAATCCCAGGAATGCTGCCGCTAGCGAGAGCGTGCGGCGCAGGCCCTTGACCCCTCCGGTAGCAAAATCGTGCGCCGCTTGCGGTGTGAGCACGTTGTCCACGCCGCAGAGAATCACGTAGATCATTCCGATGAGATTGCTGCAGGCGCCGAGCACGCCCGTCGCTGCCGCCCCGACCGTCAGGCTGACAATCCAAAGCATGAGTTGCGGCGTCGTGTTGCCGACCAGATAGCTGCGCAGCGCCCACTTGCCGAAGGCCCAATTGTGGCGCCAATCGGGCATGAACCGTTCGCGGACGAATCGCACGCGCGGACGGTCCAACAGATACCACCCCCAGCAGGCCAACCCACAAGCGCCGCCCATGACGGCGTAGATGCCAAACAGGGACAACCGTCCGAAGTATCCCAAGAGGAAAAGCCCACCCAGTTGCGCGACCGCCACGACGGCATCGAGCGCGATGGCGGACCTCACGTGCAGGCCTGCAAAGGCGAAGCGGCGAATGCCCTGCCGCAGCAACAGCAATGGCGCCGCGCCCACGAGCGCCCATAGCCCGGGCGTGATCTTTGTCAGCCCCGTGGCCGAGAGTATGACGATCAGCGCCGACAGAGCGACAACGGTGATTACGATCATCACCAGGTGATGGAACCAGAGGCTGCCGGCAAATTCGGCCAACTCGCGCCCCTGGCGCCGTTTGGAATAGACGATGTAAGGGGCCGATATCACGTTGTCCTGGATTCCCGAGACAACGAGTACGATGCTCAGAACAAGATAGTACAAGCCAAGTTCGTCCGGCGACGTCGTGCGGCCGATGATCGCGGCCGTCAAGAACGAGGTGCCGCTGACGATTGCCTGGTCGAAGATCGAGAGCAATCCTTTCGACGCCGACGGGAACCGCGCTCCAATGCCTCTCAGGCAGATCGCGACCGCCGATAGCGCACCGCTGCGCTCTACCCCGCGCGCGTCGCAATGCTCGTTCCGGTCAATCGTCATGGCTGCGACACGGCCTTTCTCGTGTGAGGCACTTCGCGGTATGCGATTCCTGGCAATCGATTGCTGGACGAATGATCTGCCATTCGCGCAAGTCCGGCGAAAGGCCGCATCAATGTTCGACCGGTCGAGGCTAGCGCCGAGTACCAGCCCGACAACTTCGCGGCCAACACTTCCGGGCTGTCGCTTGGTTCGACGTCGAAGCGGCCCCACAAGTACGCGTCGTCGCCGGATCGCACGCGTTGGCGGCGAGTCGACAGGCAGCACGCGACGCCGAGTTCCTTTGCGGCTTCCACTAATTCCGGACTCAAGTCGCCATAGGGGAACGCAAACGTGGGGCGCTCGATCCCGAAGCGGTCGCGCATCACGTCGAGACAGAGCCTCAAGTCGCGGCGGAACTCGTCGCACCGGCCCAGAAACCGTCCGTGGCTATGTGTATGCGCCCCCAGCTCGATCAGTCCATCGGCGAGCATTTCGTCACATTGGCTCGACGAAAGTGGCCGCCACGTGGATGGCGGAACACGGCTCGACCCGCTGGCCGACCAATCGTCGAACGGGAACGGCCGATCGGTGTCGACGTATTTCGTGGCCACGAAGATCGTCGCCGGAACATTCAATTCCCGCAGGATCGGCCAGGCGTGCCAGTAATTGTTTTCGTAGCCATCGTCGAACGTCACGGCGAACACGTTCGCTGGAATCGTACGAGATTCATGGCGGGCCTTCACGAGCTCCGTCAGAGGCCAAGCCACAAAGCCGCGCGCCAAGAGACCGGCCAGTTGACGTCGCAGTTGCAGGGGAGGCACGTTCAACGTGGGAGTCTCGACACCATGAATGGGCTCGGCCACTCGATGGTACAACAAGACCGCGAATCCATCGCTACGGCAGTTTCCGCGCAAGCTCTGCAGGCCGGCGGCTACTTGGCACGTGGCCCACGTTGCCGCCACGCGCAGTCGCGAAGGCCTTTGACAAAACCATTCGCAATTCGGCTGGCTGTTGTGAGTATCTACAGTCATTCGAAAAACTAGCTCCCCAAATGCCGGCGTCGCAGAATCGGCGTGATCTCGCAGGTCGACCTTACGACTCGCAGCGGCCACAACTTGTCGATCGTCTAGCGCGGTCCCCGTTTCAAAACTAGTGTGGGAATGGTCGACAGCAATAGCCGTACGTCGTAGGAGAGCGAGCGATGGCGCAGGTATTCTAGGTCCATCCGCATCCAATCTTCAAAGGTGACGGTGCTTCGACCGCGCACTTGCCAGACGCATGTCAGGCCAGGCACTACGGCGAGTCGCCGTCGTTGCCACGCGGTGCATTGGAGCGATTCTTCCACTGGCAGCGGCCGCGGGCCAACCAGCGACATGTCGCCCACGAGCACGTTCCAAAGCTGGGGCAGCTCGTCCAGGCTGCTGCGCCGCAAGATGCGTCCAATCCAGGTCGTCCGCGGATCGTTCCACATCTTGAATGCCGGACCGTCCTGGACGCTGTGCACGCGCAGCGCAGCCTGATGCAAATGGGCGTCGGTACACATCGAACGCAATTTGTACATGCGAAATCGACGCCCACCATAACCTTCGCGCAGCTGCGTGTAGAAGATCGGCCCCGGCGACGTGACTTTGATCAGTGCCCCGAACAACATCATCAAAGGCGCCGCGACCATCAGCCCCACGACGGCACCGACAATGTCCACAGCCCGCTTCACCATCGGCGTCGGTTGCACGAACAACGAATCCAATTGGGCGCTCAGGCCGCTCAGGGATTGTTCGTGGCGTTGATGTGTCTCTTCGACTGACGGCGAGTTCTCATCCGGATAGACGTAGACTTCGCAATTCGGGCGCTCGTGTCCGACGGGGTACACGTCACAAATGTCACTGGCGACCTTCCAAGCGCCGGTCTTCGGCGTGTCGGGCAGCAGCGCTGCGACGCGGCCGTTCGCAAGGTAGCCCGCTATGTCGGTGATGCGAAGTCGTCGATGCAACACTCTGGACAGGAAAGCGAAGTCGCCGCCGTCTTTGAGGTGCCCCTGCGCTTTCTGATGAC
>JBBDYK010000124.1:0-6464 GCA_040901665.1 Pirellulales bacterium
TACGTGCTGGACGAGCCGACGATCGGCCTGCACCCGCGCGACAATCGCCGGTTGTTGGGCGCGCTCACCAAGCTGCGCGATCTGGGCAACACGCTGTTGATTGTCGAGCACGATCGCGAGGTAGTGGCAGCGGCCGATCAACTGCTCGATTTCGGACCGGCGGCCGGCGACGGCGGCGGACAGATCGTCGCTCGCGGCACGCCGGCGCAAGTCGCCAAACAGAAGGACTCCGTCACCGGTCCGTACCTGTCCGGCAAGAAGGCCATTGCCGTGCCGACGAATCGCCGGATGCAAAGCCGCCACGCGACGACCAACGGCGAAGCCGACAAGACATCGGCCAAGACCACCCGCAAAAAGCCAACCAAGCGCAGTGCCGATTCCTCTTCCCTCCAGCCTCCCGCCTCCAGCCTCCCGCCTGCATTCCAGCCTGCTTCCCCCGCCGGCTGGTTGCAGATCGTCGGCGCGCGGCACAACAATTTGCGCAACGTGAACGTGCAGATCCCGCTGGGCACGCTGAGTGTCGTCACCGGCGTGAGCGGCAGCGGCAAAAGCTCGCTGGTCGAGGACGTGCTCTACAACTCGCTGGCGCGAACGCTGCACCGCGCCAGCACCACGCCGGGTCAGCACGAAACGATCCGCGGCGTGGAACTGATCAACAAGGTGATCCGCGTCGATCAGCAACCGCTGGGGCAGACGCCCACTTCGAACCCGGCCACGTATACCGGCGTGTTCGATCTGATACGCGCGCTCTATGCCCAACTGCCCGAGTCGCGCTTGCGCGGCTATACGCCGCGGCGCTTCAGCTTCAATGTGCCGGGCGGGCGCTGCGAGGAGTGCGAAGGCAATGGCCAGATTTGCATCGAGATGCACTTCCTGCCCGACGTTTGGGTAGAGTGCGACACCTGCCGCGGCCGGCGCTACAATCCCGAGACGCTGGCAGTCACGTATCACGGCCAGTCGATCGCCGACGTGCTCGACATGTCGTGCGCCAAGGCGGTCAAGCTGTTCGAGAACATCCCAAAGATCCGCCGCAACTTGCAAACGCTGTGCGACGTGGGGCTCGACTATCTCACGCTGGGACAAGCGGCGCCCACGTTGTCCGGCGGCGAGGCGCAGCGCGTGAAGCTGGCCGCCGAGCTATCGCGGCCCGACACGGGACGAACGCTCTACCTGCTGGATGAGCCCACCACCGGACTGCACTTCGAGGACATCGCCAAGCTGCTCGACGTGCTCAACCGGCTGGTCGACCTGGGCAACACGGTGGTGGTGATCGAGCACAATCTCGACGTGATCAAGACGGCCGACTGGATGGTGGACATGGGCCCCGAGGCCGGCGACGGCGGCGGATACGTGGTGGCCTACGGCACGCCCGAAGACGTCGCCGCGCATGCCGCGCTTGCCGCCAAACCCTCGGCCAATGGATCGAAAAAAGGGGACGCTCCGCCGTTGCGCTCACACACCGGCGAGGTGCTCGTCGACGCCTTGGCGGCCAGCCCGCAAATTAAGCGCAAGCTGTACGACTTTGCTGCGGAAGAGGAGCAACGCAGAGGGGACGTCGACATTGCCGAGGTGGGCAAGGACGCGCGCATGCCCTGGGAGGCCGATGGTCGCCGCTGGCACACGGTCGATCGCGTGGGCCGCAAGGGTTCGCCCTGCCGCTGGGACGGTCGCATCCTGGAAAAAGTCATCGACCGCATCGACGCCACGGACAAATTTGGCGACACGAACTGGAACTCGCGCACCATCGTCGAAATCGCCGCGCCCACCAAGAGCGACGGCTGGTTCATGCACGCCATCACCGGCGAGGAATGGCTCTTGAAGCTGAAGTTCCGCGTCGCCAAGAATTCGTTCAAGCGCGAGACGCTGGTGGCGCAACTGGCGCTCAAGCCGCTCAACGATCTGCCCGACCTGCCCGTGTATGGCAACGAACCGCGCGTGAAGTGCAAGAACCTGCGCGGCCCGTTCCAGGAAGTGCAACTGCAAGTGCATTCCTTGGAGGAGGTCGACAAGCCGGCGTTCTGGAAGTTCGTCGACGCGGCCATCGCCGGCTTCAACAAATTCGCCGATCGGGTGCGGCAGAATCCCGAGGACCTGATGCCCTGGAAGGTGCTGGGCCAGAAGTGGCATTTCGCGCGCAAAGGATTTCCGCCGGGCAAGACGCCGGCCTGGGATGCCGATTTGCTGGAAGAGTTGTGCGAGCGGTTGCTCGACGCGGCGCCGCAGGGACAGTTCTTGTGGAACAATCAGCAACTGGTCCACGTGTTCGTGCCCGAGCAGCGCGAACCCTGGGCCACCATCCATACCAAGCGAATCGCGGGGCTCGATCTATCGCTGACCGGGCCAAAAGGGCATTTCGCCTTGGGACGCATTGCCGAGTTGGGCGTCGAACGCGAGTTCACCGCCGGAACGCCGCTCGACACGTTGCGGCTGCGGTTCGTCTCGCCCGAGGATCTCGACCGCGGCGATCTGCGCGAGTTCCTGGCCGAGCACATCGCCAGCGTCACTATAGGCAAACAATCCGAATCAATCGCCGGACGATGAGGGAAAGAAAGAATTGAACCACAAAGCACACGAAGGGCACAAACGAAGTACGATGCAATAACCACTACGACACAACGAACACGAGAAGGTTTCTATACGGAATCTCCATTTCGATCGTAGTGCTCGTTGTGTCGTTGTGGTTCGAGAAACAATTGAGAATCCCCATGGCTCAACCACTCCTGCCAACTCGGTTCTTGTTTCGCTTCGCGGCCGATGTGGCGTATCGCGAGAAGCTGGCTGATGCTGCGCCGAGTGAATTGCCGGCCGAGTATCGCTTGCCCAACCTGTCGGAATTGGATGGCGAGCGGATGTTCGCCGATCTTCGTGCGGCCTGGAGCGAAGCGGGACTGGCATTCAGCGTCCGCGTCGAGGGCAAGCGCCATCCAAGCTGGTGTCGCGAGAGCAAGCTGGAAGACTCCGACGGCTTGCAACTGTGGATCGACACGCGCGGCACGCACAACGTCCACAGGGCGACGCGCTTCTGCCATCGCTTCATCTTTCTGCCGGCCGGCGGCGGACGCAGCTACAACGATCCGGTGGCCGATCAACTGCTGGTCGATCGAGCCCGCGAGAACGCCAACCCCGTGCGTCCCGGACTGCTGAAGGTGGTAACCGAGAAACGGGTCGATGGCTATGTGATGAGCCTGTTCCTGCCGACGGCGGCCTTGACCGGCTTCAATCCCACCGATCACCCCAAGCTGGGCTTCACCTACTACCTGTTCGACCGCGAGCTCGGCAGCCAGCACTTCAGCCTAGGCGCCGAGTTCCCCTTCGCCAACGACCCCAGCCTGTGGAGCACGCTGCAGTTGGTGAAGTGAGAGACGGAAATCGATGCGCCTGCTGCCCGATTTCCATCATTGCTGAACATGCGGCGTTGTGAGTTGTAGCCGCTTGTGTCTCCTAGCGAGACGCCGATCGAATTCAATGCGCCGGACGATGTTCCATGCGAATGGCCAAAACACCAGGGCGGGCACGAAACACAGCGCGGCCAGAAAGGTAAGCAACTCAGGAGATCCGCCATTCCAAGTCGCTGCCACGATCGTGAACATCGTCAAGGTTGGAACGAATGACACGAAAAATGTGGGCAGCTTATTCAGGCGCATCCATTTTCGTCGCGCAATCCCGATGCCAAGGAGCGGAAGGAACGACGAACACTCAACAAGCAAAAGCAAGTTCAAGATGTACGGTGAACCAAGGACACACACTGCGGCAATGTAACCGTAGACAGTCATACTCGCTAACACGATAAGACACTTAGCGATGGCACCACTTTCAGTCATTTGATCACCTTGCCTATACAACGTTACCCCGCTGGGTGAATCGTTGCCCAAGCGAAAACGATCGTGAAGCACGCGAACAGCACAGCCAAAAGCCAATAGCCAGCCGTGAGCCACCAGGCCGTCAGATGCTCCTTGGCGTCGAGCACGCCCACCAAAGCGAGCCTGACTCCCCAAAACACCGTCGCGTATAGACAAACGCTGCGGGCCAAGAGCGAGCCGCTCGCCAACTCTTGGGCATTGAGGATCGCGATCAATCCCAGTGCGACGATCGACATCACGGCATATCCGCCGTAGACCCAGATCATTTGGCGTTGCAGGCGGGGAATCGGTCGAAAGGTTTCGCGCCAGTGGAGCCGAAAGGGTACCAGCGACGCGCCGACCAACACTGACAGTTGGCCGATGCCCGCGAATAACAGCGCTTTGGTAAGTAGTTCGTTCATGGGATGGCCCTCCAAGCTTGCAGCATCGGCAGGACGACCTGCTCGATGAATGGTGGATGGAACAACAGGTACGCAGGTGCGACGAGCGTGATTGCGGTAAATAGCCAACCGCACACACCTCGGCCGATGCCAAAGGCTCGGCCTAGCCAGCTGCGTTCGAGCAAGAGTGCGCCGCCTTGCGCGACGAAGTACAGCGTTGGCATGCCATAGCTACCACCGGCGGGTACGGAAATTACCAAGTCGTGAATCAGACCGCTGACGGTGAATCCGACCAGCGTTCCCCAGCGAAGTCCGAAACGCGCACCCACCGGACGAAAAACGAAGCGATAGCACAAATCTCGAAACGCCGTGTTCCAACGCCGACCCCAGAAGTCGCTCTGGCTTGTCGCGGCAGCCGGCCAATGCATTAGCGGTCGCGCGTCGATGCCCGCTCGACGCCAGCCGCAGGAGAGCAGATGGATCGCGCCAAAGTGAATTGCAAAAACCAGGCCCGTCAGTCCGACCCAACCGACGAGCAACGGGTATCCGGCCGGAATGATTCGCGTGATGCCAAACAACACCGCAATGCCAAATAGCGTCTTGGCCGTGGCGAAGGACCATTCTGCGGCCGTTGGATGCAACGTCGAATCGTGCGCGCCTGATCGCAGAAATGCCGCGGCGTCCATGCCCGGCCAGCAGGCAAGATATGCGACATGCTTCCATGCCGGCGCTCCATTGACCGAAGTGCGCCTCCAAGTGAGCCACTTGCACCCGAAATAGAGGGCAAATGCAATCGCCCACATCAGCGCCCAGCGTGGCGCTGTCGCACGCATGAGCCACCACGCGCCCAGTGGCAGCACTAAGAGCGGTGCCCAGCCGCGCCACCACGGTGCGCCAGCCGCACTCCTGTCTGCAAACGGCGCCTTGTCGCGAAGCGCGACCGGAGTCAATTCGGTTTGCGGTGTGGTGGCGGTCAACATGGCACGGATCCCCGCAAATCGGGACCAGCATGGGCTGCGCGGAGAAGTCCGGCAGCCTCCACCATGCTAACCGAGACGAGGCGAGACAATTAACCGCCTCACCCCAACAGCGCCTCAATCGCCTTACCCTTGCCGTCCTTCGTGACGTAGAACGGGCGGCCTTCGGTGACGTAGTTGGTGTCGGCCGGAATGCCCAGGGCGCGATAGATCGTGGCGTGTACGTCTTCCAAGCAAACGGGATTTTCGATCGGCGTCATCGGATGGCGGTCGGCCGTGCGTCCGTAGACGAAGCCGGGCTTGAAGCCGCCGCCGAAGAACAAGAGGGCGTTGCCGCTGGAGAAGTGGCCGTGAAAGCCGTACATGTCCTTGTCTTCGATGACCAGGTCCTCGCCCGACTGGCTTTCGGCAAAGCCCACTGGTTCGACGCCCGCCTTGGGCTGGTTGGCGATCGTGCGGCCAAACTCGCTGGCAACCACCACCAGCGTGCGCTCGAGCATGCCGCGGTCGGCCAGGTCGCGAATCAATTGCGCAATCGGACCATCGATCTGCTTCTTCATTTCGACCATGCGGGTTTGACCGTCCTCGTGCATGTCGAAACCCTTGAACGGGCCATACTGATACTCCACCTGCACGAAACGAGCGCCCGACTCCACCAGCCGCCGCGCCAACAGCAGCCCATGGCCGAACCGCTTGCCAAAGAAATACTTCGTGTCCAACAGCTCGTTCTCGGCGATTTGAGGTTCGTAGGCAGCGAGCGTGGCTGGCTTTTCTTCCGTGGCGTAGTTGAAGGCCCGTTTGACCGGCGAATCCATCATCGCACGGGCTTGCGCCATCATGTTCGCATAGTCTTCTACTTTGGCCGCGCTGCGCAGCGCCGGGTCGGACAGCTTGCCGGCGGCCTGCAGGTAGGCCAGCCGCCGGTCGAGGCGCGCGGTGGTCATGCCGGCGACGGTGCCGAGCGTTTCCAGCCCCGTGGTCGGATCGGGAATCATGAACGGCGCATACTTTACTCCGTAGAAGCCCGGGCCGATGGCCTCGCTGATGAACTGCTTCTCGGTATCGCTGGTGTCGACGTCGCGGCCGATGTAGATGTAAGGTGGCACGTTTTCGTTGCGCTCTCCCAGCGTGCGCGCCACCGCGGCGCCGAGGCTGGGCGCCTTCAGCCCGACCGGGAACAGGTAACCGGTGAGCATGTAGTACTGCGCTTTGAGGTGTACCGCGCCGAACTTGGTTTCATTGGTCAA
>JBBDYK010000125.1:0-6460 GCA_040901665.1 Pirellulales bacterium
GGGGGGGGGGGCCCCCCGGCGCCAGGGATTGTCAATTTAGTTGTCGCTCGGTGGCTCGGCGACTTCGCCGCCGGCAATCGTGGACATCTTTTGATAGAGCAACATATCGATGGTTTCCTGCAGGAAATGCACCGAGCTGTCCGCGAACAGGAAATTGGCGCCGCTGGCATGATCGCTGCGGAAGTTGGGCGCCACGTGGAATCCGCCACCCTGGTTCTGGCCCATGGTGCCTGGAGCACCCGGCTGGCTCTGCGCACAAGAGGTTTGCTTCCCTTCGTCATGCACGGCCATCGTGGGGGGCCACTTGTTAATGGGCTCCAGCGTGCAGCACATGATATTGCCGACGTACAATTCGTACGCCAAAAGTTCCTTGTACGGGGGCTGAGCGGCAACCCAGGCTTGCCAGCAAAGCCGCGTTTGGCCGAAGCTGTCGATAGGCGGCATCGCGGTCCGCTGGTTCTGATAGGCAGTGCCGTTCCAAATGGGTACTTGGTTCAGAGCACTGCTCACCGGCCAGGCGGGACCGTGCGCCGCTTCACCCATGGCGATCGTGTTGCTCGTGCCGTCTTCGATCTTGCGGATGTTAATCGCCCAGTTGTAGTCGAACATGCCGCGCTGGTACTTGGAGACCGTCGGCGGTCCGGGAGGCAAGTTGCCCGGGGCCAGGCAGTATGCGTCGTTCGTGCCCTTGCAGAACGTGTAGTTCGTGATGCCAAGTTCGTTGTAGTTGTTGTTGACGCCGCCCACGATCCAAATGGTCTGCAGCAGCTTGTCCAACAAGGGATTGTCGCCACCGCTGGAAGGGCAAGCGAACACCGGGATGACCGTGGCCACGACCGCCGGGTTCTGGCGCCACCAGTTGTTGCGCTGGTCATACAAGCCGCGCAGCCCCTCATCCTCGAAGTAGGGCAGCAGCGTGGCGTGGGGGCTTTGGAAAATGCCCTTTCCTTGGCCGTCGCCGCCGGTCAATTCGCTGGCCTCTTTGACGCAGCCACCGGCGGGAAAGGTCTTCAGCGTGTCGTGATAGTTTTGCAGCGCGATTCCGTGTTGCTTCATGTTGTTGGTGCAATTCGAGCGACGCGCCGCTTCGCGCGCCGCCTGAATGGCAGGCAACAGCAATGCCACCAGCACGCCGATGATGGCGATCACCACCAGCAATTCGACCAAAGTAAACGCCCGCGATTTTCTCATTGGATTGTTCCCCCAGATCATGGGTCGAAAGGCCTGGACCCGACGAACGACGAATTGAGTCAAGATAATGAACGGCAACAGACCGTCGCGCCGCCGTTGGGATTGTGCCGTTGTCACTCCGAGTTGCAACGGCCGCCCTCAGTCTCACGAAATCTGTTCCAAGAGCACTGCCCCAAGCAGTAATTGCAAGAATCCTTACGCGACGACGAGGATATGCACGAAACTCATTATCTTCGGCCAGCAAGTGTTGTCAAGGAAAGAATTCAAAAACCGGCAGGGGATTCCGAGGGCTCGGCCGCCGGGCGCTGGCTGGTCGCCGGCTACCACCGCTGCCGCCAATCGACCGTCGGTGTCGGCGGTCGCGAATCGTGGTCCGGCGCCCTGACTTCTTGCACGAACGCGCAAGGACAGCTCGCCCCCAGGAAGCACCAGGCCATGCGCCTTGCGAGCACGAAACGCCGCGGATTTCCGTCTCGAATGTTGGGATCGTGGCTCTCAGCGACTGGCCGAGATTTGCTCTAAACGATCGCCAAAGGTGATCGGCTGTCGCAACGCCAGGTTGAGCCGCCGCAGATAGGCTTGTCGTGGAATGTCGATCGCTCCGAGCGACGCCGTGTGAGAGGTGCACTGCTGAATATCGAAGAGCGTGTAGCCGCGGGCGTGCAGGTGGGCCACCAGGCACACCAGGGCCACTTTCGAGGCGTCCCGCACGCGAAAAAACATCGACTCGCCGGCATAGAAGCCGCCCATCGTCACACCGTACGTACCGCCGGCCAGTTCGCCTTCGTGCCAGACTTCGATGCTGTGGGCGTGCCCCTCGTCGTGCAGTTGCGTGTACGCCGCGATCATCTTGGGAGTTAACCAGGTGTTGGCTGCGCGACCCGCCGCCGTGGCGCAACCGGCGATGACGCCGCGGAAGTCGCGGTCGCAGGTGACCTGGAATTGGCCGTTACGACACGTTCGGGCCAGCCGCCGCGATACGCGAAACTGATCGAGCTCGAAAATAGCCCGCGGATCCGGCGACCACCACACCATGATGTCGGTGCCGTCGAAGATTGGCCAAGGAAAAATACCATGGGCGTAGGCGTCCAGCAGCCACTCGACGTTGAGCTGGCCACCAAACATGACCACGCCTTCGGGCTCGGCCAACTCGGCGGGCGGAAAAAACTTTGATTTGGGAAGCGCAAATTCCACGCGGCACCTGGCCAACCAACGACACGCCCCTGCGGGATCTCTTTCACGATGCTACGGCAGCCGGCCCGGAATTGCCACTGGCAGCGCGGAGCGAACGCCATGCGACGGTGATGGTTGTCGCGCACCGTGGCTTGCTTCTTGCTCGCCAGAAATCGCCAGCGGTATAATTAGCGTTCGCGTCTGCGCTCGGAATTGCGCAGGATGCTCGCCGCCGTGATTCTTGCACGCGAAGGAAGCTGTTGTGCCCCCGGGAGCCTCGTTCGATACCAAACAGCGCATCAAGCAGGCCGTCGACATCGTCGACCTGGTGGGCGGCTACCTCACCTTGCGACGCGCCGGCCGCGGGTATACGGCGCTGTGCCCCTGGCACGACGACTCCCGCCCTAGCTTGCAGATCAATCCCGAGCGTCAATCGTTCAAGTGCTGGGTCTGCGACATCGGGGGCGACGTATTCAGCTTTCTGATGAAGATGGAAGGCGTCGGCTTTCCCGAGGCGCTGGCGATGCTGGCCGAGCGCGCCAACATCTCGCTGGAGCCGGTCGACCGCGGCGCGCCTGCCGGGCCGGCCGACGATAAGCGCGTGCTGTACCGGGCGATGGCCTGGGCCGACCAGGCCTATCATCACTGTCTGCTCAACGACGCGGCGGCGGCCGAGGCAAGGGCTTATCTCGAGCGCCGCGGCATCACGACCGACAGCCAGCGTCGCTTCCAACTCGGCTATGCTCCGGACACATGGGACTGGCTGCAAGAACGCGCCGCGGGTGCGGGCTTTTCCGCGTCGGTGCTGGAACGCGTGGGGCTGATCTCACGCCGACAAAAGGGGCCGGGCTACTACGATCGCTTCACCGGCCGGTTGCTGTTTCCGATCTTCGATGCGCAGAGCCGTGCCGTTGGCCTGGGTGGGCGGACGCTGCGCGCGGCCGCGGATCGCGAGGTGGCCAAGTACGTTAATTCGCCCGAGACGCCCTTGTTCTCCAAGAGCAACCTGCTGTACGGGCTCGATATCGCGCGCGACGCAATTCGCAAGACCAACACGGCGCTGGTGATGGAGGGCTATACCGACTGCATTACGGCGCACCAGTTCGGCTTCGCGAATGCCGTGGCCGTGCTGGGCACCGCGCTGGGCGCCGGCCACGTCCAGCTATTGCGCCGCTTTGCCGAGCGAGTGCGCGTCGTGCTGGTGCTCGACGGCGATGAGGCCGGTCGCCGGCGGGCCAAGGAAGTGCTCGAATTGTTCGTGGCCGCCAACGTCGACCTGCGGGTTGTGACGCTGCCGGAAAACATGGATCCGGCCGAATACCTGACCGCGCAAGGCGCCGGCGCTTTCGAAGGATTGGTGTCGCGGGCGGCGGATGCGTTGACCCACGCCTTTCATGCCGCCACCGAGGGCGTCGACTTGCGGAACGATCTACACGCATCGACCCAGGCCCTGGAGCAACTTGTGGCCACGATCGCCAAGGCGCCCCGATTGCGGGGCGATACGACCGTGGAAGATCGGCTGCGCGAGGAAAAGTTCCTGCAACGGCTGGCGTCCGACTTTCGCGTGCCCGAGGAGCAAGTACGCCGACTATTGACCGAGGTGCGTCGCAAAGCGGGCATGCGTCCCGGCCTTGCGCGCAGCGAATCGCCTGCTAGCGTGCGTGAAAGCATCGATCCGGTGGAGCGCGAGTTGCTGGAGATATTGTCGCAGTTTCCCGCGGTGATTGAGCAGGTTGCGGGCGTGGTCGAAGCTGCGCAATTTGTCTCCACCAGCGGCCGCCACGTGTTTTCGCAGTGCCTGGCATTGTGGTCGGCCGGAATTGTTCCGGACTTCGAGCGACTGTTATTGGAGAATGACGACCCAGTGGTTAAAAACTTGCTGGTCGAGCTGGACGAGCGAGGGCGAGCCAAGTGCGGACCGCAGCTCGGCGTGCGACTGGACGACGTGTTGGCGTGCTTCGCGCGCCGCACGCACGACGAGATGAATCGGGATCAAACCACCACACTCAAGCAACGGCAGTTGGCCGAGGAGGACGAGCTGGCGGTGCTCTTGGAGATTCAAAGCCGAGAGACGGCCCGGCAACAGCAGCAAGAAGAGCGTGCCCGCAGCGGTATTTCCGAGCCCACGGATGGGTAGGATGCCGCCCGGCGGAAGATCGGCAGCGCAGCCATGCACGAAGCGCAACTGACGCAGCGCCGATCCAACTCTTGTCAACGGCACTACCGCAGTGCCGAGGAGGATTTGACAGGTGGACCATTCCAACAAGGATCTGGACGAACTGGTCGCCAAGGGTAAGACCCAGGGATACTTGACCTACGACGAGGTCAACGACTACTTACCCGACGAAGCCGTGAACCCCGAAAAGCTCGACGCCCTCTTGGTGGCGCTTGACGAGATGGGGATCGAATTGGTCAGCGAAGCGCAGGGAACGGCCTTGGTTGTCGGTGGCGTGGTCGAGGAGCTGACCGCCAGCGAGATCGCGGCCATTCTGCCCCCCAAGGATTTGCCCAAGCTGAGCGACGATCCGGTGCGGATGTATCTGACGCAGATGGCGGAAATCCCGCTGCTGACGCGTGCCGAGGAGATTTCGCTGGCCAAGAAAATCGAGGTCACGAGAAAGCGGTTCCGGCGCAGCGTGTTGACTTGCAATTTGGCCATGCAAGCCACCATCCGCACGCTGCGGGAAGTGCACGGCGGCATGTTGCCGTTCGACCGCACGATCAAGGTGTCGTTGACCGAGCGGCTGACCAAAGAGCAGATCATGGCCCGCATGCCGCACAACCTGCGGACGCTCGAGTTCCTGCTCGAGCAAAATCGCCAGGACTTCAAGCTGCTGTTGAGCCGTCGGAGCACGGCAGCCGATAAGGCAACCGCGCGCAGACGCTTTCTCCGCGGCCGGCGGAAGAGTTTGACGCTGGTCGAGGAACTCAGCCTGCGGACCCGCCGGGTGCAGCCGCTGGTGCGTCAACTGAAAGACATGTCGCGGCGGATGGACGCCTTGCGCAACAAGCTGGCGGCGCTGGGGGACCACGTCGGCGCGAACGAGGAGCGTTTGCTGGCGCGCAAGGAGCTGTACGAGCTGATGTCGATCACGCTGGAAAGTCCAGCCAGCTTGCGCAACCGGGTGGCGTTGATCGAGCGGCAGTTCGAGGACTACGAGCAGGTGAAACGGCAGCTTTCCAGCGGCAACCTGCGGCTGGTGGTGTCGATCGCCAAGAAGTACCGCAATCGCGGCTTGAGCTTCCTGGACCTGATCCAGGAGGGTAACACGGGACTGATGCGGGCGGTGGACAAGTTCGAGTATCGCCGCGGCTACAAGTTCTCAACGTATGCCACCTGGTGGATTCGCCAGGCGATCACCCGGGCCATTGCCGACCAGGCGCGGACGATTCGCATTCCGGTGCACATGATCGACGTGCTGTCGCGGCTGCGCAACGTGTCCAAACGCCTGCAACAGGAGTTGGGCCGCGAGCCGACCACCGAGGAAACGGCCACGGCGGCCGACATCAGCGTGGAGGAAACCCGCCGCGTGTTGAATATTGGACGACATCCGGTTAGTCTGGATCGTCCGATCGGCGAGAGCGAGGACGCCAGCTTTGGCGAGTTCATCGAAGACGCCGGCACCGAAAGCCCGCTGAAAACCGCCACGCATGCCATGCTCAAGGAACGCATCGAGGGATTGCTCAAGACGCTCACCTATCGCGAGCGGGAGATCATCCGCTTGCGCTACGGGCTGGGGGACGGCTACACCTACACGCTGGAAGAGGTGGGCCGCATCTTCAAGGTCACGCGCGAACGCGTCCGGCAGATCGAAGCCAAGGCCGTCCGCAAGCTGCAGCACCCGGTGCGCAGCAAGCCCCTGGAAG
The DNA here is from genome assembly GCA_040901665.1 of Pirellulales bacterium. Lineage (GTDB taxonomy): Bacteria > Planctomycetota > Planctomycetia > Pirellulales > PALSA-1355 > JTS-RE94. The sequence goes on from JBBDYK010000125.1 coordinate 6,232, forward strand.
GGTTTCTGGGGGGGGTGGCGGGCTGACAAAAACCTGCTTAAAAACCACCAGCCGCCGGTCCGCGTGGACCGGCGGCTTTTTTTGTCGCGCGACTTGATACAATGACGGCAACTTACGGATACTTCGATCGATCATACCCCGGGATTCCTTCATGAGTCTTACCGCCGCTTCGGTGCGAACGTTGCACCGGATTCATAAACAACTAAGCGACCTGCGCGATCGCATCGAG
>JBBDYK010000126.1:0-6434 GCA_040901665.1 Pirellulales bacterium
GCACCCCCAGCGACTTTCCACCGCTGGTCGAAGAGTATCTGGTCGACACGCTCTCCAGACGCTTGCGCTTGCCGCTGGCAGAGCGTCCGCCGACCAGCGCCACCAGCATTCTGAAAAGCGAGCTGAACCTGTTGGCCGGCACCGAGCAGGCGCGCCAGGAAGTGGCTCGCGCGCTGCTCTTGGCCGGACCGCAGCGGCAGGCCGCCAGCGAGACGCTGCCCGAAGAGTTGCCGCCGCCGGCGCCCGAGATCCTCAATCCGTCGCAAGCGCCCGTCGAACCGTTGGCAATGCACGTGCCGATCGAATGTTTTTACGTGCGGTTCGGCAGCTTCGCGAATTTTCTCTGGCTGCGCCATCGCCTGGAAGACTGGGGCGGAGAGGTGCGCGACGTCGTGTCCGAGCGCGGCTTCGACTATGGCCTCAACAAGCGGATGGAGCGCCAGTTGGGCATCAAGGAGTCGAAAGCCGCCGAGCTGTTGGGGGGCGCGGTCATCGCCGACGTGGCCCTGATCGGCACCGACACGTTCCTGCGCGAAGGGGCCGCCATCGGCGTCTTGTTCGAAGCCACCAACAGCCTGGCCCTGATGGCCGATTTCACGCAGCAGCGCTCCGTCATGGTCAAAGAGAATCCCGGCGCCAAGCAAGAGGTGCTGCGGATCGCCGGCCACGCAGTGACGTTGGTCAGCACGCCCGACAATGCCATCCGTTCGTTCTATGCCTCCGACGGCAACTTTCACTTGATCACTACCAGCCGCACGATCGTTGAGTGGTTCCTGGCGACCGGCGCCAAGCAGCACGAGTCCATCGGCGGCAGCGAAGCGTTTCGCCTGGCCCGCGAGCACATGCCCCTGGAGCGCGACGACACGGTGTTCGCCTATCTGTCGCCGGCCTTCTTTCATAACTTGCTCAGCGCGCGCAACCAGATCGAGCTCAACCGGCGGATGCGCTCCACGGTGGAAGTCGAGTTGGTGCAAATCGCTCGGCTGGCCGCTCGCAGCGAGGGCGCAACGGCCCAATCGATCGAGCAATTGGTGCAGGCCGGCTTCCTGCCTGCGGGCTTCGGCGAGCGCAGCGACGGCAGCCGATTGATCGTCGCAGGCGATGCCTTCATCGATTCACTGCGCGGAGCGCCGGGCACCTTTCTGCCGGTGCCCGACGTGCCGGTCGAGAAAGCGACGCCCGACGAGTTGCGCGACTATCGCCAGTTTGCCGAAAGCTACGACGCGGCATGGGGCGCCATGGACCCGATCGTGGCGGGCGTGCGGCGCGAGGAATTGCCCGGCGGCAAGCTGGAGCGCGTCATTCTCGACGCCAAGGCTGCCCCCCTGAGCGAGCGTCACGTGCAAATGCTCAACCAGTGGTTGGGACCGGCCACCACCCAGCGGCTGGCGCCCATCGAGGGAAACATCGTGTCGTTCGAGGCCGTCATGCGCGGCGGCTCGTTCTTTGCCGGCGAAGAGCATCACCTGTTCGGCGCGTTGCGCGATGCCGACCCTGCGATCGCGCTCGATCCCCGCTCCGGCTTGATCGCGCAGTTGTTCAAGGCGCAGGTGCAAGGACTGCAAGGCTATCTTGGCGCGTGGCCTAACCCGGGGTTCTTGAAGTTCCTGGGCGGCATCATCGAGGCGCAGCCCGATGCCAACGGATACTCGCGCTCGCTGACCGGCGTGTGGCGGCGACAGTTTGACGATTTCACGCTGTTCTCGTTCCATCCCGAGATTCTAGCGATGGCCTCACAGCAGTTGCACTTTGAGGAGGCCGCGCGGCCGGCGCAAATTTGGCTGCACGCCGAGGATCTGGCCAACTCGCAACTGGCGCCGTTGATCAATGCCTATGGCTATCGGCAGTCGCGGCAAATTGCCGTGGGCAACACGCGCTATATGAACATGCTGGTCGAGCAGTTGCACGTGCCGCCGGCCAGCGCCATGACCACGGCCGAACAATTGTTGGACGCGAAGCTGCTGGAACCGCTCGGCGGCAAGTACGAATTGCATGAGCTGCCCGGCGGCCAGCGCTCGTGGACCTCCACGTCACTATTAAATCATCCGGATGCCAAGAGCCCGCCGGCCGATTACCAGTTTCCGGCGCTGAACTGGCTGCGCGGTGTGGATTTCGAGCTCATGACGCAGGGCGACCTGCTGGCCGTGCACGGCGAGCTGATCATGCCGGTGGAAACGCAAACGGCGGGATTTCAACTTCCCAGCCTGCCGTTCGGTCTGGGTAAGCCGGCCGCAAAACCCGATGCGGACTCGAAGAAACCCAAGCCAACCCTGCCCGCCCCCAGCGACGCGCCCAAGCCGGCGGGAAAACGCGAATTCTGACGCTCAGGTGGAGTGCAGCACCCATGCGAACACTGGTCGGCGTACTGGCATCCTTGCTTTTGGTCGCGATCGCACGATATGTTCCAGCCGCCGATAAGCTGAACGTGGTGCTGATCGCCGTCGACGACATGAATTGTGATGTCGGCTGCTACGGTCATCCGCTCGTCAAGACGCCGGCCATCGATCGGCTGGCGGCGCGGGGCGTGCGTTTCGATCGCGCTTACTGCCAGTATCCGGTTTGCAACCCGTCGCGCGTGTCGATGCTGTCCGGTCGCCGCCCGGACACCGCCGGCGTCTTCGACCTGGTGACTCCGCCGCGCACTTACCTGCGCGACGCCGTCTTTCTGCCGGAATACTTTCGCCAGCAGGGCTACACCACGGCGCACATCGGCAAGATCTATCACACGGGCGATCCGCAGGAGGATCCGCAAAGCTGGGACTTCGAGACGCGCGAATGGGGCAAGCATCCACCTCAGGAGGCCGTGATTCGCGAACAACGGATCGAACGGCCCGAGAAGTATTACGTCGAGTGGAACGAACTGCGTTCCAGCGACGAGGAAACGGCCGACGGCGCGGTTGCCCGCCAGAGCAGCGAGCTGTTGGACAAGCTCGTCAAGGACACCAAACCGTTCTTGCTGGGCGTGGGCTTCCGCCGGCCGCACTCCCCCTATGCAGCGCCCAAGAGGTACTTCGACATATACCCCGTCGAAACCATTCCACCCTTGGTCGAGCCGGCCGCTCACTTGCAGGGCATCCCGCCGGTGGCGCTCACCTATCCGCGCGACGTGCCGCTGTTGAGCGCGCACGAACGTGCCGAGACCGTGGCCGCCTACTGGGCCTGCATCAGCTTCGTCGACGCCCAGATCGGCATCGTGCTCGACGCCCTGGACCGCAACGACTTGTGGAAGAACACCATCGTGGTGTTCTATAGCGACCACGGTTATCACCTCGGCGAGCATGGCGGGCTGTGGCACAAGATGACGCTGTTCGAAGAGTCAGCCCGCGTGCCGCTCGTCATTGCCGCGCCAAACATCGCCGGCGGCGGACGCGTTTGCAACCGCGTGGTGGAACTGGTCGATATCTATCCGACGCTGGTGCAACTTGCGCCGCTGCCTCCGATGAAAGGACTGGAAGGCGCGAGCCTTTGCCCGCTGCTGGACGACCCGGCCGACGGCTCCCATCGCTGGCACAAGGCGGCCTCTACGCAAGTCGTCCACGGCGGCGTCGTGGGCCGCAGCATTCGCACCGAGCGCTTTCGCTATATCGAATGGGACGGCGGCAGCGCAGGCGTGGAGCTCTACGACCACGACAACGATCCGCGCGAATTCGTCAATCTGTCCGGCGATCCCCAGTTCGCCGATGTCCGCTCGCACTTGCACAAGCGGGTGCAGCCAGAGCGAGACGCGAAAAAAGTGCCGCCGGCCACGCCCAAGCCGCCGCCCACGACGGGAAGCAACTAGTGGAGCGTCAACCCGATTCATTCGGGTGACGCGAAACGTCGCCAAAGACGCAAGTGCTTTGGCGCAAAAAACATCTAGTGCTCCGCGTGAGAGCGATCAGCCGAAATCCAAGCCTTGACAGAGCACTAGCGAGGGGCTCGCAGTTTTGGCAGCGGGCAGCCATAGGCTTGCGTTTCGCGGACGATCGGCATCTTGCCCTCGAGCACGGCCTCGATCGCGTCGACCAATTCATGTGTCGTCGGGTCATCGCGGCGCTTGCCTTCGATGGAGTAACGATCGTCGATCCGCCCGCAATAAACCACCGTGCCATCCGGCCGCGCGACCACGGCATCGGGCGTCACCCGCGCGCCGACCATGCCGGCCAACGTCTGCTCGGGATCGAGCAGAATGGTAAATGGCAGCCCATACTCCTCGGCATGTCCAGCCGCGTCCGCGGCCGACAGCATGGCATCGACGTGTACGCCATAGCAAGCCACGCCGCGCTTTGCATAGCGCGCCGACAGCGCACGCATGGCGGGCGAATAGCCGTTGGACACGGGACATTCCGCGCCCAGAAAGAACACCACGATGGCCCGCTTGTCGCGCCACTCGTCGCGTGTGTGAAGCCGGCCGCCAGCGTCGGCTAGGGAAAAGGCTTCGACCCTGCGCGGCGCAGCAGCAGGTTCAGCAGCCGTCACTTTGGCGCCGCAAACCAGCGCGACAAGCCCCATGCTGGCGACCAGGTGCAAGCAAATGCCAACCAGGCTCCGCGTGTTCCAATACACAAGGCCCCGCCTGCTCAAGAACATCGTCGCCCCGCCACATTTTTGCACTTCAGGAGTACGACATCGGCACGTGGGGCATCGAGAGCACGGCGCCCAACTCGCGATGTCGCAGCTGCTCTTCCCAATAAGAATATTGCGGATCGCCGGCTCGAAAGGCGAAGACGGCGTCGGGCAGCTTGCCGCCGTTGTCGCTGCGCGAATGGACGCGCACCAGCACGGCGCCGTCATTGCGACGTTCGACATCCCAAGAATCGAGTTGCTGCACGATAGCTCTGTTCCGCAACGGTGGTTGGCGTGGGGCAGTCGGGCGTGCAATCGCGCGTGGTTCGTGGCGCGATGGTGCGACAGCTCCCGTCTGCGGCAAGACACGTTATTGTGCCGAAAATCGGCAACAAATTCTAGCCTAATTTCGCGTAACCGGTGTCAAATCGGGAAGCCAATGCCAGCGGGCGGCATCGAGAGTTTGCCTTGTTTTCCCGGTTTCTCAGTCGACGCGATCGCGTCGCCAGCAGTCTGCTATGCGGCAACGTCTACCGGGGCGTGGTCGCCCTCCGCCGCCGTGGGGGATGCCTGTCTCCAACTGCCAGGTCCTGCGACTCCAACCGCCGCAGCGCCAGACGCAACCGCGCCGGACCCGACAGCCGTCCGACGTCGCCGCCCCGATGCACCACCCGATGACACGGCACGAGCAGTGCAAAACGATTCGCGGCCATCGTGTTGCCCACGGCGCGTGCCGCGCGCGCATTGCCTGCCGCGGCCGCCACTTCGCCATAGCTCGCCGACTGGCCATAGCCGATCGCACGGCACGCTTTGATGATGCGCCGTTGAAGGGGCGTCAGATCGTCGAGATCGAGCTCGACGTCGCGAAAGTCGTCGGGCGCGCCGGCGGCAAACTCCTGCAGTCGGCGCACTAGCGCCGGATTCCAGTCGCACTCGCGCGCGTTCGCACTTGCGGGCAAGTCAATCTCCGCAATCGCAGCCTTGCGCGACTTGCGTGGAAAGGTCACCTGCTGGACCCGTGCCGCGGCGCCGACAAGAGCCAGCCAGCCCAAATCGGTGTCGAAAGCTGCCACGAACAACAGCCGCCGCGCAGACATGACGCATTTCTCTGGGGCGAAACGTAGTGACAAACCGGGGGCCTTTGACAGCTTTGGAAAGGCCATTCTATACTGGACGGATACCATCGCAAGCTCGCCGCACATCGCCTTGGATCACACCGCCGGCCGACTCGAGCAACCGAGGACCTCTTGATGCATCGCTACAGTTCATTGAGTGACGACTTCTACGTCAACATGAACCTCAGCACGGAGATGGATCTGCCGACCGGCCGCGAGTCCGTGTTGCAGTTCTTCGAGCGGCTGCAGAAGCAGTTTCCCACGATGGCGAACTTCTACTCGCGCGAGAAGGGAGACTTCATTCTCGAGGCCGACAAGGACCACGGCCAGTATCGCTGGTGTACGATCGAGGCCCGGCGGTTGTGCTCCGGCCAGGTCAACCCCGCCAACGTCGAGGAAGCCCTGGGACAACACAAGCTGGTGTTGGAGCTGGCCCCCTACATGCTCTCGCTGAGTCCCATCGACTGCGAAGCGCTCGACCTGCTGTTCGGCTTCGACTTTACGTATCGCGGCAACCACAACCTGCTGGTGGCCGAGGCGCTGGGCACGAGTCCCGCCTGGGAACGCGCGTTGGAGATGCCCCACGCAACCGTGGTCAACTACGAGCCGTCGATCACGCTGGCGCTCGACGAGGAGTGCCGCATGCAGTGTCGCTTGAGCATCGAAACGCGGACCAACGCCTTTCAAATTCGCACCGGCGACTATCCCGAGGATCAGCTCAGCGTGTACGTCACGGCGCGGCGCTACGGCGGATTGGCGCCCAACACCAGCTAT
>JBBDYK010000127.1:0-6395 GCA_040901665.1 Pirellulales bacterium
TGGACTCCGAGGAGCAACCGCTATGAACGGATCATCGCCAACCGATGTCCCGTGACCTGCAGGATCACCGAGCGATCGTCGCCAAACACGGTGAAATCGTAGATCGCCTGCTTTTCGTTGACCTCGCGACACTCGAATTTCATCAGGCAGCTTTCATTCTCGCGTGCCATCCGGCCGAATTGCACGCGCTCGAGCGAGGCCGGCAGCGAGAACGATTGATTGGCCAGGAACCAGGCATGTATGCCGCAGACATAAAATCCGGCGTCCAACAGCGCGGCCGGCACGGTCCAATCTTGGCCGGGTCGCGGTCCGCCGAGATTCCTCAGCGATAACGCGCAAAGTTGCCCCCAACCGCCGTTTTCGTCGAAGGTTGTTGCTTTCACGCCGTGCAGCGTCGGCCCGTGATACAGCGGTCCGTTGTGCTGGAACTGGAACGCATGCATCGAGGCGGGCGGCTCGGGCATGGGCGCACTCAACGCGCACGCCGCCTGGGCGACTTCGGCCACGGCTCGCAGGTGCACGCGATCCTTTTTGATGAGCTTGTGCGACCGGTTGTAAAAGTCGCTTACCAGCTCGCAGGCGATCGCCCCGTTGCTCTCCGCCGAGGTGCGAATTCGGGCTTCCAGCTTCTGGTCTGTGTGGAACAACAAACCTTCGATCAGCTCCAGGTCGCGAATGGCCACCACGCGCTTGCCGCTAGCCAGCCGCGCAGCTTCGGCCACCGACTCCAAGCCGATCACGGCCGGCAGCAGGCCCCGGCCGCGGAATTGATGATCGATCAAGAACGGATCGAGCTTGGGATCGAAAAGAATGTGAGCCTCGATGCCCGCCTGGTACGGCGACACCGTCTCTACCAGCGGCAACTGCGAAAGAGCAGCAGACGCGCCGTCCGCGGCAGTCGGCGCCGGGATGTCGTCACTATTCACGAACGGGTAGAAGGTCTTTTCGAAGAAGCGGTCGGTGATCAGCACCTCGGTTTTGGGCAAGCCGGCTTCCAGCTCGCGACAAAGATGTTCCACGCCCTCGCGCGGCGGGATGAACACCATTTTCAGGATGCCCTTGGTGCCGACGCTGCTGTCGCCCAGCATGGCCATGCCCACTTCGTCCCACGACTGCCAGTGGAAGCAACAAACGGCGGTTTCGGGCCGCTGTGCGCGATACCAATCGCAAAGCTTGGCGAGCATGTCGTTGGCCGCGGCATAGTCGCTCAGACCGTTGGCGCCGTAGCGGCCGCCGATCGAACCGAAACCAATGAAATGCTGCACGGGATCCTGCTGCGTGAGCGACATCAGGCCGACGGCGCCGTCGAGCTTGCCGGTCATGGTACGTTCGAAGTAATCGGGGTGCCGCATGCCAAAACGGCCGGAGTTCGCCCAGCCGGCGCCGTGCACGATGCCGGTGATCGGTCCGTCCTGCAGGCGAATCTCGGCCAGCACGTTTTCCAGTTGGCCCCAATCGCCCAGATCGCATTGATGGTAGACCGCGTGTACGCCCGCGGCGGCGAACCTTTTGAGCGTGTCGTGGATCTCGATGTCGATCTTCACCCGCTCCCACTCCTTCTCGGGCGAGCGGCTCACGGCGATGGCCCTGCGAACGATCTCGGCCTTGAGCTGATTGAGTTGCTCGTCGGTGCAGTTGCGCCACGGTGCATTCTGAATCGGCGCCGGGCTGCGCCCGACGAGATGCAGCTTCATGCCGTAGCGCGTGCCCAGATCGAAGGCCACGGCGGCCGTGATGCCGCGGGCGCCGCCGCTGATCACCCAATTTCCGCCCTTGGGCGCCGAGTTGCGAGGGAGCGATTCGACCGGCACGACCGTCGAACGCAGCACGCATCGCTTGCCGCGCGACCAACCGACTTCGATGTTGGGATCGCCGGCGGCAAGCTCGCGGAAAATGGCGTCGACCACCGCGACCGGTGGCTCGTCGGCCGGCAGATCGATCGCTTTGACGCGTGCCTGGCTGGGCGTGAGTCGCGTGTCTTCGATGTAAATCGACTTGAGCATCCCGCACAGCGCTCCGCCATCGGGCAGCGGTACGTTGCCCGCAACTCCAAACTCGCCGCCCATGTTGGTGGCCGCAACGATCGTCACGGGCCGCTTGTCCTTGGCCTTGACCCTCAGGCGGAACCAATGATGCGCCGTCTGGAACGGCACATTCACCCCGCGCGAACGTCGCGCCAGCCAGGCGGCGCGATCCAATAGCGCCGGCCGCGCTTCATCGCGGCCGGACATCAGGAACAAGTAGCTGGGCGGATCGGCGGCGTATATCTATTCCATGGCCGCCGACGTCTCGGTCGGATCATCCGAATCGGGCAGCAAGTGCACGCGCACGCCAGCCGCTTGCAACGCCTCGCGCAGCGCCAACGCCGATGCGTTGTGCCCCAGGATGCAGGCCGAACCTTGCCACGCAGGCCGGGCGGGCGAGTCCGGCGGCAGCGGCGCCGCCACCATCTTCAACTCGTGCCGCGACACCTGCGGCGCAAACGGCCATGCGTTCCAGGCCTGCACGGGCGATGCTTGGGCGACGGTCGAATTGAGATTGATCGAGCCGGGCTTGGGCACGGTGCCGTCCGGCCGCGGATGATACTCCGTGCCGTAAAAGCGCCCGTGATACTCCCAACTGGTAATCAGCACTTCGCCCTCAGGACCGCCGGCATAGATCTCGCGCAACAGGTGATTGATCCCTTCGCGCTTGGGCATGTTGGTCGGGCCGTCGGCCAATCTCATGGCCGAAGCACTTTCCGGCCGGGCCGCCATGCCCACCTCGTCCCAGGCATGCCAGTGAAACCCGACCGCGCGCACGCCCGGGCGCGGCGCGCGATACCAGGTCATCAGTTTGCAAAGTGCGTCGCTGGCCAGGCAGTAATCCGTCTGGCCGTTGCTGCCGAGTCGTCCGCTGATCGAGCCGAATCCGACGAACCACTTCACGGGATCGCTTTCGGTCAAGCGCATCAGATTGAGCGCGCCGTCGACCTTGGAGCCCAGCGTGGCCAGCACGGACGCGCGCGACTTTCGCTCATAGCCGGCGGAGCGCTCGATGCCGGCCCCGTGGACAATGCCCTCAATCGGTCCCGAGACGCGGCGAATCTCGTCGAGCACGGCCGCCAAGGCGCCGGCGTCGGTAACATCGCAGGCGTGATAGACGGTTTTCACGTGCGCATCGGAGAACGCACGCAGCGACCGGTCGATTTCGATATCGCGCTGCACTCGGCTCCACTCGGCTTCCATCGACCGGCCGGCGGCGCGGGCCTCGCGCATGACTGCCGCCTTGAGGGATTTCATTCCATCCTGCGAGAGATTGCGCCAGGATGGATCGATCTCACGCAGCGGCGTGGTGCCGATCAAGTGCAGCTTCAGACCGAAGCGACGACCCAACTCGAGCGCGCACTCGGCGGTGATACCCCGCGCGCCCCCTGTGATGACCCAGGTTCCGCCGGGACGGACGTCGGCGAATTCCGCCACCGGCGCCTTGTCGGGGTAAGCACACTGGACGTAGCGCTTGCCGCCGATGAAGGCGACTTCGTAATCGACTTCCTTCGAGCCCAACTCGCGACAGATATTGGCCGCCAGCGATTCGACCGGCTCGTCGGCCGGCGCGTCGACGGCCTTGGCGCGCATGCTGCGCTGCTCGCGCATGATGGCGACTTCGATATATATGGCCTTCATCAGTCCAGTCAGCGCGCCGCACTCCGGCGAACTGATCTCGCCCGAGAAGCCGAGCGTGCCGTTGAGACTGGTGGCGGCAATCAACGAGCAGCGATCCAACAGCTTCGCCTCGCCCGCGCGTTGTACCCAACGCTGACAAAGAAAAAACGGCAAGAGCGCAACGCGATACCAGCGGCGGCGCCAGGCCGCCTCGTCGCCGGGATCGGCCGCCGCCTCGCGACCCGTGACGATAAACACGTGCGGAGTGGGCTGCTCTGCCCAAATGCGGTCGAAAGCGGCGATGGTCGTGTCGAGATCGTCCGAAATCGGCAGTTGACGCACGGGGACGCCGGCCGATTCGAGCTGCTTTCGCAGCGCGTCGCCCAGCGGATGGTCACCGACGATTAACGCCGCGCCGTGCCAGGCGGGCATGGCAGCGGCCGCAGGCTCAAACGGCAATTCCAACTCGCGCAAATAGAAGCGATGCGTGTCGTCTCGCTGATAGTCCTCGGACGGCAGGTCATACTTTGGTCCGACCTCGATGGGCTCCGACGCTACCGGCGACGATTGGCGGGTCGCTGGCCCGCTCGTAGCGGTCGACAACTCGGGGGAAGGAACGAGCGACAGGACCGCGCGGCCGTATGCCAGCACGCTGCTCGGCGAAACGCCCGCGCCCTCGGAGATGCCTCGCAACTCGTCCAATTCGTCGGCCGAGAACTGCGCAGTGGGCTCGTCGACAATCGGTGAATCGCCTGCCTGGTCAGCCAGACGGCGCAACAGGCTGCGGATGGACGAGCGTTGCTGACGTCCGCGCGCCAACCCGGCGACAACACTGGGAGCAGCGGCGCTCTCCGCCGGCGATCGCGGCGCGACTTGCGGCATTAACGTGGGCGAGACCGGCGCCACGGGTGGCGACGGAACTGCCGCGGATACGGACTGCGACGGCTCAATGTCGTTCGGTGTTAAGTTTTTTTTTAAGCCGGAGCCCGCCAGAAAGTCCATCACGTGGCGCAACGTGGGGAAATCGTCGAGCGTGAGATTCTCGTCCGGCTTGACGTCGAAGTACTCGGCCAACTCGCCGAAGAGCTGCGCCTTCTTGATGCTGTCGATGCCCAGATCGGCTTCCAGGTCGGCATCCAACTCGACCACTTCCGGCGGATAGCCGGTCTGCTCGACAACGAAGTTGATCAAGAACTTTTCCAATTCGACCGGATCCAATCTCGGCGACGTTGCAGCCGCTTGTGACGTTGCAGCCGGCGCCAATTGCGCCGCCGCCGGAGCGACCTCCGTGGCAGCGACGGTCGTCGGTTCAGCAGTAGCAACCGCGGACGGCAGATCGCTCTTCATCGGCGCCGCGGCCAGGAAGTTCACCACGTGGCGCAACGTCGGGAAGTCATCCAGCGTCATGTTTTCGTTGGGCTGCACATCGAAGTACTCAGCCAACTCGCCGAAGAGCTGCGCCTTCTTGATGCTGTCGATGCCCAGGTCGGCTTCCAGGTCGGCGTCGAGCTCGACCACCTCCGGGGGATAGCCGGTCTGCTCGACGACGAAATTGATCATGAACTTTTCCAACTCGGCCGGATCCAAGTTCGGCGATGCCACAGCCGCCTGCGGTTTAACCGTCGGAGTGACCGCCACCGGTGCGACCGAAGACTCGGGTGCTAGCGAAGACGCCTGTGCTTGCGAAGACATTGTCGGTGCAACGGCAGCAGCAACCGCGGCCGGCAGATCGCCTTTCATCGGCGCTGCGGCCAGGAAGTTCACCACGTGCCGCAACGTGGGAAAATCGTCCAGCGTCATGTTTTCGTTGGGCTGCACGTCGAAGTACTCGGCCAGTTCGCCAAACAATTGCGCCTTCTTGATGCTGTCGATGCCCAGGTCGGCCTCCAGATCGGCGTCGAGCTCCACCACTTCCGGCGGATAGCCCGTTTGCTCGACGACGAAGTTGATCATGAATTTCTCAAGCTCAGCCGGGTCCAAGCTTGGCGATGCCGCCGCCGCTGACGGCTGGGCAGCCGGAGCGACCGCCGCCGGCGCTTGCGAAGCCGTTGTCGCAGCAATCGGAGCGGACGGCATCGGCGCGGCAACCGCCTCGGGAGCGGCACTCTTCATGGGCGCTGCGGCCAGGAAGTTCATCACATGACGCAACGTCGGAAAGTCATCCAGCGTCATGTTTTCGTTGGGCTGCACATCGAAGTACTCGGCCAACTCGCCGAAGAGCTGCGCCTTCTTGATGCTGTCGATGCCCAAGTCGGCTTCCAGGTCGACGTCCAGCTCGACCACTTCCGGCGGATAGCCGGTTTGCTCGACCACGAAATTGATCAGGAATTTTTCCAGCTCGACAGGATTGAGGCCCGGCGCAGCATTGTTCGCTTGCGACTTCGCCGCCGGCGCGACTGACGCTCGCTCGGCAACGGCCGGCGTGGGAGACAGCGGGGCTGCTACTGGCGCCGGAGATACAGTGCGCGCTGGTGGCATCGTCGAGCGCGGCGCGGCCGCAGCAACTGCATGCGCCACGGCGTCTCCGTTGCGCACCGGGGCATGCGCCGAACCGTTTCCGCCGTTCGTGCCCGGCGTGCCATTGGCCACCGGCGCGTGATGTCCATTGCCGGATTTGGGAGCGCCGGCAGCCATTTGTCGCATCTTTTCCAGGCGACGCTGCGTGGCGTCGAAGTGCGTGATGGTTCCATTGTCGGGCGTCGTCATGGCCGGTTGCGGACTCCTGGGTGCTGGGGCTGGGCGAGCGGTCGC
>JBBDYK010000128.1:0-6392 GCA_040901665.1 Pirellulales bacterium
CGGTAATGAGTCCCAGCAATTGCCGCACCTGAATCTGTCCGATATGGCGCCGCTCATTGGATTGCATGGAAAGCGCCCGTCGTAATCAATGCGACTCTATCGCCAATTAATTTGGCAGCCTACTTGTCACCGGCCGCCGGCCCCTCAGCCGCCGCGTGCAGATACTCCTCCAAATTCGTATAGCCGTCGCCGTCCACGTCGCCGTTGTTGTCGGCGACATTGGGGTTGAGCCCCTGGGCCGTCTCCCAAGCGTTAGGCATGCCGTCCTTGTCCGTGTCCCAATCGGCAGGGCGGATCACGCTCGGCAATTGCGGATAGCCGCCAACGTCATCCTGCGAATCGATGATCTGCCCGCGCTGCCGGCGCACCTCGTCAACTAGTCGCCGGTCCACTGCATCGCGGTTCCACGGACAAGCGCCCGCCCCGTCGAGCACGTTTTCGTAGGCCATCTCGGCCGAATCGCACGAAACCGGTTGCATCGCAAAGGGCGTCTCGGCCCGTTCGTAGTCGCCGGCGATCATGGCGAACCCCAGATCCTGTCCGTCGAGCGCGCCGTCGCGATTGGAATCGATGCGATTATCGACCTGGAAGATATGCACGCGATTGGCCGCGTTTGTGCGAAACGCCACCGCAGCATTGTTCTTGCTGGTGTCGGGCCCGGCGATGATCGTGTTGCCCACATAGTTCAGCTCCACGCGCCGGCTCTCGCCGCTCGTATAGCCGTTGCTGATGTTGTTGTAGATGACGTTGGCGCGCAAATCGGCCTGCATGCCGAACTGGGGGCGATAGTTGCCCAGAGCCGGATTGCGGTTGCCGTTATTGCTCCACAAGTTGTGATGAAACGACACGCGGCCGTCCCCTTCGCCCGGCTTGATCAGGCTGCCCATCGAGTGCCGCTTCGCGCCTCCCTGCGCATACCGCTCGTTTTCCTCGCCGTGCCACAGCCCGGTCTGCGCCAGACATTCCGAGATCGTCGCATACTGCACCGTGATGCGCTGTGCATCGCGCCCCGCCACGCTCAGATTCTCATCGATGGCCCAAGAGGTGGACACGTGATCCAGGATCACGTCCGCGGCGTTGATCGAGATCGCGTCGCCGTCGAAGCCTCTCGCGGCCGATCGCCCCATCCGCGCATCGCCGGGCCGCACGCGCACGTGGCGCACGATCACTTGGGGCGCGCCGATGCCCAAGCCGTAGTGAACGAGCACGATGCCTTGCCCCGGTGCGGTTTCGCCGGCAATCGTCAGTCTCAGCTTGCGAACGGCCAAACCACGCTCCAGCGCGATCGTGCCCCCCACCTCGAACACGATCGTCCGCGGCCCGCTCATCGAATCCAACCCGTTGCGGAGCGAACCTTCTCCGGCGTCGGCGAGCGTCGTGACGCGATACACGTCGCCACCCCGCCCGCCCGCGGTAAAGCATCCTTCCCCCTCGGCGCCCGGAAAAGCCGGCAACTCAGCCGCGCCTGCTCCGCCGGCCAATGCCACCATCAATGCAACGACCATCATGTGCGCCGGCGAGAATCTCATGTCGACCATTTTGGCCTGCGGCGCCGTCGCCTGTAAACTGCGCTAGGAAACATGGCCGTGCAAATCGTCCCAAAGACTCCTTCCCAACCAGGTATATATGTCCCCCAGCGACCAACACCTTGCCGTCACCCGCCAGTATCTTCAAGCCCTCGAGCGGTTCGCCATCGGCGACGAGCTGTCGCGATACTTCACGCCCGACGTCGTGCAGCAGGAATTCCCCAATCGCCTGGCCGTCCAGGGCATGACCCGCATGCTGCCCGAGCTGCTGGCCGGCGCCGAGCGCGGCAAGCAACTCCTGTCGCGGCAACGCTTCGAAGTGAAAAGCGCCCTGGCCGACGGCAACCACGTGGCGCTGGAGATCCTCTGGACCGGCGTACTCGCCGTCCCCGTAGCCGGCCTGCCAGCCGGCGCCGAAATGCGGGCCCACATCGCCACGTTTCTCGAGTTCGCCGGCAGGCGGATCAAGGCCCAACGCAACTACGATTGCTACGAGCCCTGGTAGTCGCTGGCAAGATCGTTCATCCGCTATTCGTGCGGGTCATTCCCGTTCGCATCGCCCGCGCTCAGCGGGTATCATCGAGCAAATGCCATCCATTCTTGCATGACTCTGTAGCCCATTGAGATCCGAAGCAATGCAAATCCTTGGCGAGAAGACAATTGGTTCTATCCGACATTGGACGTTGGCCAGCCTGCTGGCCGCGCTCGTCGCCGCGCCGCTTTCATCGCAGGCGGCCGAGCCGTTGCGCTTGAACCAGGTGCAAACCATCGGCACGCACAATAGCTATCATGTGCGCGACGTCGCCAATGCCAAGCGCAACGTCGAGGAATGGAACTATAACCACCCGCCGCTCGACGTGCAGCTCGATCGCGGCGTGCGCTCCTTCGAGCTCGACCTGCACTACAAAAGCGGCGAGTTCGAGGTATTCCACGTGCCCCTGTTGGACGAGGGCACCACCTGCCGCAAGCTGGCCGACGCCCTGGCCACGGTGCGCCGCTGGTCAGAGGCCCATCCCCGCCATGTGCCCATCTCGTTCCTTTTCGAGCTCAAGAAAGAGGGCCCCGGCCTCGATCAACGCATCAAGCATATCGACGCCGAGGGCTTCGACCGCCTCGACGCCGCCCTCCGCGTCGGCTTTGCCGACGGCCAGATCATCACGCCCGACAGCGTTCGCGGCCAGCATGCCACGCTGCGCGAAGCCGTCACCAGCGCCGGCTGGCCCGTTCTCGACGAATGCCGCGGCAAGGTGCTCTTCATCCTGCACGACAACGGCGCCAAGCGCGAGCTATACACCGACGGCCATCCCTCGCTGCGCGGTCGCGTGATGTTCGTCCGCAGCGACGAGTCGCGCGACGACGGCGCCACGCTCGTGCTCGACAACCCTCGCGATCCCGACATCCCGCGGCTGGCCCGGGCCGGCTTTTTCATACGCACCCGCGCCGACGCCAATCTGAAGATTCCTGGCTCCGGCCAACCGGCGCGCCGCGACGCGGCCTTCGCCAGCGGCGCCCAAATCCTCAGCACCGATTTCCCCAGCGGCCAGCCCGACCCCGCAACCGGCTACGTCGTCGAATTCCCCAACCACGCCCCGGCCCGCGTCAACCCGGTCAATGGGCCAACGGACTTGGGTGAAACGGTGGGCGAGTGAGCTGCGTGACGGTTGGCGCGCTCGTGAGCGTGCGCCAAGGTGTCGCCGAACCGTGACCACGCCATAGCAAGCTGCACGCGTGCAGCATGTCAGCCCGACGGCAACGCACCGGGGAAACTAGGGATGCGGCGTTATGGCGATGATGGTGATCTCGCCCTTGTCAGGGCCATAACACCAGAAAACGCGATACGCGCCCGGAGTCGCATTCTGAGCATACGCCTCGAACACTTTGCCGTTCTCATCAAACGGATTCTGCAGCGAATCGTACTCGTGCGTGTGCAGGCTCGTGTGGCGAGGGTTTGCCAGCAAGGAAATCGTTTTTGCGATTTGCTTATAGAGTCCTTCTTGCCTGCTCGCTTTCGTCTTGCTGTTTTTCTTCCGGTTGGCCAGGCTCGCTTTCGCTGCTTCGCGCAGCTTGCCTCTGGCGGCAATCGCCTCCGGGGAGAGCCGAACCGTGAAGTCAGCCATCCAGCTCCTCAAGCAGAGCGTTGTCCTCGTGCGGGTCGATTTCCGTGAGCTGCCCAGCGGCAGCTTGCTGCAAGCCACGCTGAACGGATGCCATGGCCGCTTCGTTCTTGTGAAGCCACAGCTCGCGCTCGGGAATCACCGATGCGGCGATGATACGAATCTCCGTCTCGTCCACTTCCTCGATAATGACGGTCTTATTTGCGAATCGAGAACCCAAGGCAATTCGGCCCTTGCTATCAACGGTCTTGATGGTCATTGACGAGCTCCTTGGTCGTTCCGCATTCCACACTCAATCCTACTTCGAGTGGAAATATGGGCAAGTGGGATATTCCCACTTTCGTCCAAATCGGCGTACGAATTGATTCGTTCTTCGCGCCGAGATAGGGATTCGAGAACGGCGGAACCAGCGACAATCGACACAACTTGCGTTACAAAAGACACTTATGACGATTACGGAGTCAGCCTGCTCAGGGACCGCAAATGGCGTGTTTACCCGTCTGGTGCGCGACGCCCCTCATTTCACTTCCCGCTCCCACACGATCAGCGTGTGGCCCGTGTACAGCTTGGCGTCGAAATTCTTCGGCCGCGGCTGGCCGGGCCGGGCGTTGCACACGCGCAGCGTATCGCCGTCGAACTCATAGATGCCCAAGATCGGTTGCGCGTCGGTCGGCGCCGAGTCGATCGTCTTGGGCGATTGCGCGGCGTCGATCTTGAACGTCCCCTGGCCAATCACCTTGCTATAGCGCGACACCTTGTAGCGATCGCCTTCGATCGTGCGAAACAGGGCTTGCGCGTCGTCGGCCGACACGTCAACGCCGCTGGCTCGCATCGACACCACCATCCAATCCCCTTGCATCTTCGCCAGGTCGGCGGCGTGCGGGTCGTCCTTCGCCACGGCAACCGCTGCCGAAACGGCACCCAATGCCACCGCGAATATCAACGATCGAACGTTCATCGTCTTGCTCCCCCACGAGTGTTCATTTGCCCAGCGCTTCTCGACTACCAAACTGTCGCGAACGCTCACCCTGCTTCCACAGCCAGACTGACGCACACCATCTCCTCGTCGTTGCGCGCAAACACGCATCGCTGGGCAAACGCCGGATGCGACCACACGACGTCGCGTCCGCGGGCAAAGCTCACCGGCTCCAGAATCTTCGCCCGATCGTGCTCCTCATAGCCGTCGGGGGTCAGCCGCGCCAGGATCAGCTCCCCCTGGTCGTTGAACATCACGTTGCGCTCCCCTTGCGGAATGACGAACACCGCGCCGCAATCCACCTTCTTGCCGACGATCGGCTCGTACGACTCCCAGCGTTTCTCGCCCGTCGCCTGGTCGAAGCAAACATACTCTCCGTTGCTGCCGCAGGCGTAGCCATGTCCGCCGGCGAAGACCGGCGATGCCATCAGGCAATGCGCCCCATCGGGCTTCACCGGGTTGTTGCTGTTGCCCTTCCACACCAGCGACGCGCCCGCCTCGTCCACCCGCAACATCATCGGTCCGTGATAGAAAGTGGAGATGAACACCAGGTCGTCAACCGGTTTCACCGTCATGATGTTCACGCTCGGGCGCTGCGGCGGCACGCCTTGCGGATACTCGGTCTTCCAATACTCCGTGCCGGTTGCCGGGTCCAATCCATAGATGGCTTCCGAAAGCCAGATCACCAGTTGCCGCTTACCGGCCAGCTCGTGAATCATCGGCGGGCTGTAGCCCACTTCCTCGCTCGAGAGCGCGTGCCAGATTTCTTCGCCCGTGTGCTTGTCCAGCGCCACCACGGCGCTGCCTTGCCCGCCGGCCAGCGTATAAAGCCGATCGCCATCGACGAGCAAATGCGACGCATAGCCCCACACCGGCGGCTCGGTGTTGTAGGCGCTTGTCAGTTTTTTCGACCAGTGCACCTTGCCGTCGGCGGCGTCCAGGCACAGCAGATCGCCCATGGCGCCCAATGCATACACACGACCCTCGTCGATCACCGGCGTGGTGCGCGGTCCGCTCGGATACGAAATCGTGTAAGGACAGTCGTACTCGTGCGACCACACCACGTTGCCGCTGGCGGCCTCGAGACACAGCACGCGCTCGCTGCCGGGAATTCCCTGGCGAGTGGCTCGCCGCGGCTGGCCGTTTTCGTCCAATTCCCGCTCCAGATCCATGACGAACACCCGTCCGCCCGCCACCGCCGGCCCGGCGTAGCCGATCCCCAGCGGTTTCCGCCACAGCACTTTGGGCCCGCCGTCGGGAAACTTGTCGAGCAAACCGCTCTCGCGCCACACACCGTCGCGCTGCGGTCCCAGCCACTGCGGCCAGTCATCAGCCCAGCTCGCGCTGCCAATCATCGCAACCACAAGCAAACTACAAAGTGCCGGCCGCGCTATTCCATGGAATCGGCTCATCTGGCAAGTCTCCGGGTAAGGGCTGGGCGACGTCGATCGATGAATAGCCGAGCGATTGCGGCGAGCTTTGTCAAGCTTTTTCGGCGCACCGCCCGGAAACGGTTGCTCGATCCCTTCCACCGCATCCCGTCAGCCAACGCCGATGGCCACGCTCAATCCCAACAGCGCCGCCACGGTCAACGATACCGCGGCCAGCCACCACTGCCGACCGACGAGCCAGCCTATCGCCAGCACAATGACGCGCACTATCGGCGTGAGCATCAATGCAATCAGGCCGACCTCCATCATTGCGCGTCCGTCGCCCTCCAGCGCCCGACCACACAGCCGCGGCCAATCGGTCAAGGGCTCCTGTTCGACGGGCTGC
>JBBDYK010000129.1:0-6391 GCA_040901665.1 Pirellulales bacterium
GCCCTACGCACGGCTTCGCGAGTTTTCTCCAAGCCGCTGCGTGCGACGTACAGCGCGTCCTGATTCCAGTATTCTCGGTTGAACACTTCCAGCGACAGCATGCCGCGATAACCGGCATCTCGCAGACCGCGGAACAGAACGTCGAGCGGCGCGGCGCCATCGCCGGGAAACACGCGATGGGCGTCGGTGATTTCTGCGCGGGGCGGCTCGGCCGGATAGTCGTTGATGTGGAAGCCGCCATAGCCGACGCCGGAGATCAATCGCACGCTGTCGTAGCTGGAGCCGCCTTTGTAAAGGTGGTAGCTGTCGGCCAGGATGGCCGCCTGGGGATGGCCCGTCGCGACGGCGACATAGGCCACGTCGCTCAGCTTGTTGAGCACGCGGGCGAAGCCCCACAACTCGAGCACCGGCACGATGCCGTGCTTTTCGCCCAACTCAAGCAACACGCGATAGCGCTCGGCGATCGTATCGAGGCTGGCGTCGTCGCGCTCCGAGTATCCGGCGGGCGGCGCCGCCAGGCAGGTGGCGCCAATCTCGGCGGCCATGTCCATGATCCGCCGGGCTTCCTCCAAGCCTTTGGCACGCCGGGCATCGTCATCGACGATCCACTCGGCGAAACCGATCAGACCCACGACCGACAAACCCTGATCGGCGGCGCGTTTGCGCAGCTCGGCGCGCGTACCGCCCGCCTGCTGGTGCGCGTCGATTTCGTTCACCCACGGCTCGATGCCCTGATAGCCGGCCCGGGCGACGATGTCGATCTCGGCCACGATGGGGAGCTTCTGGCCGCGAATGGTGCTGGTGTTGAGCGCGTAGCCAAACGGCTCGGCAGCGGGCGCTTCGGCGGCGCCGGCGGTTTCCGTGGTGGACAACAACGTCACCGCGCCGGCTGCCGTGAGCGTTTGGCCGAGCATTTCTCGTCGTGTGGGCATGGGGACATCGTGGTGGTGGAGAACGGCTGCTGGAAGGAGCGAATCCGCGGGATCTCAGGGACGTAGCATGTTGTGCCTGAGGTCCAAAGTACAGTGCCCCGTCTCGGATCGTCGTGTCATTGCGGCTCCTCGAAGTCCTGCATCGACTCGTAGGAGGTGGAGAATTCCTCGGATGCGCCCGGGTGGACCGGTGGATCCTCGCTCTGCCAGGCCAAGATGAAGTGCATTGTTTCGTTGCGCACGGCGTCCGCGTCGGAAACGGAGACGTGCTTGTCGACGAGCTTCCAGCCGACGCGCAGGTACTCGTTCACGTCGTCGGTCTCGGACAGCGCGATGATCTGGCGCGTGTCCTCCAGCCGTCGCACCGAGGCCAGCACGTATCTCAACATCCGCGGCTGGCCGTCGGCCGCCTCGACCACGTATTGGTTGATCAGGCTCCAACCGAATCGCAGGTATTGATTGGCCGTTTCGTGACAGGTGGTTTCCATCACACGGCGCGCGCCTTCGATGCTCATGCAATCCATGGTAGCCCAAGGAAATGGGAAGCAAAAGCCTCTCGAAAAGGGACATCGAAAAGCAGGCGCCGGGGCCATCGGCCGTTGCCAGCGGGTTCGGCAGGCGGATAATGCTGGGCGACCGTCCGTGCGCTGGCGCGCGGCGGCGAGTCGTTGCCTGATTGTCGCTCGCGTGCTTGATGAAAATTCCCGTCGTCGAACCTTACGACTTTGCTGCGCCTGGGCGGATCGTGTTTGGCTGGGGGCGATTGGCGGAGTTGGGGCCACTGGCGGCGGGGTTGGGACGTCGGGCGTTCGTGGTGAACGGCTCGCGATCGCTGGCCGCCGCGGGAGTTGTCGGTCGCGTGTGCGATTTACTGCGCGACCAGGGCGTGGAGCCGATCGAGCTGGCGACCATCTCGCACGAGCCCGAGGTTGTCGACGTCGATCACTGCGTCAGGCAACTTCGGGCACGTAGCGCGGGCGCCGGTGACCTGGTGATCGGGTTGGGTGGTGGATCGGCGATCGATCTGGCCAAGGCGGCCGCGGCGCTTGCGACCAACACGGCCGGCGCTTCGGTCCGCGATTATCTGGAAGGCGTCGGCCTTGGGCTTTCGATCGACGGGGCGCCGCTGCCGATGATCGCCATACCCACGACCGCCGGCACCGGCAGCGAGGCCACGAAGAACGCGGTCATCTCATCGTACGATCCGCCTTTCAAAAAGAGTTTGCGGTCCGATCACATGTTGCCGCGCGTCGTTCTGGTCGATCCGGAACTGGCTGTTTCGTGCCCGGCGCGCGTCACCGCGTACACGGGGATGGACGCCATCACGCAGTTGATCGAGAGCTACGTTTCCTGCCGCGCCAAGGCGTTGCCCCGAGCATTGGCGGTCGATGGTTTGCGACTGGCGCTGCCGGCTATCGTCGAGGCCGTCGAAAATGGCAGCTCGCGCCCGGCGCGCGAGGCCATGGCTCAGGCGGCGCTGTTGTCGGGGATGGCGCTGGCCAACTCGGGCCTGGGTATGGCGCACGGCGTAGCCGCTGCATTGGGGGTGCATTTGCGCGTGGCGCACGGCCTGGCGTGCGCGGTGATGCTGCCCATCGCCATTGAAGTCAACCTGCCCGTGTCCGGCGAAGCGCTGGCCCGATTGGCGCGCGAACTGGGAATCGCGCCAACAAAGTGCTCCGATTCGGACGCAGCCAGTCGCCTCAAAGCGCGGATCGACGAGATTTGCACACGCTTGAAGATACCGCAACGGTTGAGCGAGCTGGGCGTGACGGCCGAGCAGCTTCCGGCGTTGGCGCGCGATTCGCGAGGCAACAGCATGAGCGGCAACCCGCGCGAGTTGACGGACGATGAATTGCTGGCGATTCTGGAGGCGCATCTGTGATACTCGCGGCCGGACTCACGCCCGCATGGCAGCAGATCCTGCGGTTCGAGGACTTTCGTCCTGGCGAAGTCAACCGGGCCAGTGAGGCGCATTGGTGTCCGTCGGGCAAGGTGCTCAACGTGGGGTTGGCGTTGGCGCAACTCGGCGCGCCGTGCGTCACTCTGGCGCCGTTGGGTGGCGCGGCTTTGGCGCCAATGGAGCGCGCGTTCGCGGAACTGGGTGCTCGGCGGCGCTGGATCGAGGTCGAGCGGGCCACGCGCGTCTGCACCACGATACTCGACGCAGCCACGCGGCAGACGACCGAACTGGTCGAGAACGCGGGACCGCTAGCGGCCGGCGAGTTGCAGCGATTCGCCGGGGCGTTTGCCGAGTTGGCTTCGACGGCGCGTTTGGTCGTATTGACCGGCTCGTTGACACACGGCGCGCCCCCCACGTTCTTTCGAGAGTTGGCGGCGCAGGCCCCCTGTCCCGTGCTGCTGGACATTCGCGGGCCGGAGTTGCTGGCGGCGCTGGCGTGCCGGCCACTGGTGGTGAAGCCGAACCGCGAGGAATTGGCGCACACACTGGGCGACGACCTCCGCGACGATGCGGCGCTGCACCGCGCCATGCACGCGGTGAATGAGCAGGGCGCCCAATGGGTGGTCATCACTTCGGGCGCAGCACCGGTCTGGGCCAGTTCGCAAGGTAGGCTTTATCGCTTCGCCACACCGCCGGTCGAAGTACAGAACCCCATCGGCTCGGGCGATTGTCTGATGGCGGGGTTGGCCTGGGGGCTACTCGATGGGATGGAACCATTGGAGGCGATTTGCCTGGGAATGGCGGCGGCGGCCGAAAATGTCACCCGTATACTCCCAGCCGACGTCGATGCGCCCCGAGTCCTGCGCAGGCGAGCTTCCGTGAACTACGTGGCGGTATAATGAAGTAGTCAGCCGCGCGACGCGTCTGCCCCTCGAATAACCCATCGCGACGATCCATGCACGACGGCCCTGCCACGCACCTGAAAGACAGCGATTCGCCAACCGCCAGGCACGAAGCGGAATCGCTCGTTAGCGATGTGATGCGGCCGCTATCCGGGGAGCAACAGGGCGTGCCGGCAATGACGGCCGGGATCCTCGATTCAGTGGTCGTCGGCGTGATGCAGTTTTCCACCGACGGCCGGGTGACGTACGCCAACGCTTACGCCCGAGGCATGCTGCGGATTGCCGACAAGGAAATCGGCGACCTGGTGTTGTCGGACTTCCACCCGAGGACGATCTGGCCCGATGGCAGTAGCATTCGCTTCGAGGACTATCCGGCAGTGGTTTGCCTGCGCACGGGAAAACCGCAGGGACCGGCGACGATCGGTTTTCGGGACGACAACGGCGAGACGAAATGGGTCACGGCCTCGGTCGTGCCGACGTTCGACGCCTCGGCGCGGGTCCAGGGCGTGATCGCCACATTCGTCGACATCACGGACCTGAAGCAAGCCGAGGAATCCTTGCGGCAGAGCGACGAACGCTATCTTCGCCTGGTCGAGGAGACGCCGGATGCCATTGTCATCCACCGCGGCGGCGAGATTCGGTTCATCAATGACGCGGGGATCGCGTTGTGGGGCGGCGCCAGCCGCGCGGACTTCATCGGCCAGCCGGTGCTGGACCTTGTCCATCCCCGGCATCGCGAAGCGGCCCGGCGTCGCATTCGCGCCATCGAGTCGGGCATCACGGCCCCGCTGGCAGATCAGCGCCCCCTGCGCCGCGACGGCCGGCCGATTCGCGTGGAAGTGATCGGCATGCCGTGCGTTTACGAGGGAAAGCCCAGCATCCAGGCGATTTTCCGCAACGTCACCGAGCGCCGTCGCGCGGAGCGCAGAGTCCGGCGGCAACGTGAAATCTTACGAAAGTTCTTTGACCGAATTCCGCTCTTGGTCGCCATCTTCGCGCCCTCGGGCCGCATCAAAATGTGCAACCGCCAGTGGCAGCGCGTGGTCGGTTGGGGAACCGAATTGACGCTGGACGAGCTGTTGCAGCGATGCTATCCGGATGCTGAGGCCCGCGAGCGCGTGGCCCGTTTGACCGCCGAAGGTAAGCCCGGCTGGATCGAAACCCGGATGATGGTGAGCGACGGTCGCACATTGGACATCCTGGGCGCGGTTATTCGACTCTCGGACGGCACGATGATCGGCATGGCCCAGGACATCACCGCGCGAAAACAGGCCGAGACGGCGCTGCGACAACACAAGGCTGAGCTGGAACAGCGCGTTACTGCCAGGACTGCCGAACTGACGCAGAAGAACGCCGAGCTTGAATCGGAAATCGCCGTGCGGCGCAGCGCCGAAGCCCAATTGCACGAGAAGCAGGAAACGCTCGAACAACTGCTGGATACGCACGAACGGCATCGGCAACTAGTCGCCTATGAAATCCACGATACGTTCGTGCAAGACGTGATCGGCGCGCTGATGTACCTCGACCTATATCGCGACCATCAGGGCGACACGCAAAGCGCCGAGCTGGCGAACATCGACAAAGCCCAATTGCTATTGCGCGAAGCCGTGCAGAGCGCGCGCCGCACGATCAGCGGGCTGCGGCCCCCTATCATCGACGAGCAAGGCGTGGCGGCGGCGATCGAGTACCTGGTGAGCGAGTTGAACGCTGAGGGGATGGAGATTCGCCTGGAGCAAGCCCTGCCCCGCGAGCGCTTGCCGCCGGTGTTCGAGGCGGCCGTGTTCCGCGTCGTGCAAGAGGCGCTGACCAACGTGCAGCGGCACAGTGGCACCAAGCGCGCCGATGTCACACTCAAGCAATCCGGCGATAGGCTGGAATTGCAGGTCCGTGATTTTGGCGCCGGCTTCGATCCGGAGCGGGTCGGTAGCGGGCACTTTGGCCTGCGCGGGATGGCGGAGCGGGTTCGGCTTCTGAACGGAACCGTCGAGATTGAGAGTTCCCCCGGAAAGGGGACCGAAATCAGGGTGGTGGCTCCCCTGCCGACCCACGTCGCTGCAGAGGCCGATTCGGCCGCGACGGCGGCGAATTTGGGCTAGCTCGGGTGTTTTCTAGGGGGCGGTTTCCCGCGGATTCCTTAGCGTGATAGTGCGGGTTTCAGGGGGGACAGGAAGGATTCGCTATGGTAAACTGACTCAAATGGTGAGATAATGAGGACTGCGTGATATGAGGGGGACGCACTGACCATGAATCGCTGGAAACTGCAAATCTCCTGGTCGTTGGCATTGGCGTTGATGGCTAGCGTTGGCGCGCTGCCGAGCATGGCCGACGGGACCAACACGGGCTCGGGAAGTGGCAATAATTCCGGCGGAGGTTCAGTCTTCCTGCCGAGCAACATTCCGCCGGGACAGCAGAACCTGACGCCCGAGCAACTGCGCTCGATCATGGTTTACCGCGCGTTGCAATCGCGCGGCAGCGGCCAGGTGCGCCGTGGCGTGCCGCAATTCGTTCCGTTCGGATCGCTGGGCTTCGATAATTCGGCTCAGACAACGCAGGGCCCGCAAGTGGGCGGCGTCGACCCGGCTGCCACACCGAATTCCCAGCGCGATGCCAATAAGGAAGCCGCGCGCCAGAAGCGCATCGAAACTCTCAAAGCT
>JBBDYK010000130.1:0-6328 GCA_040901665.1 Pirellulales bacterium
CGGCCACCGTGCCGACCGCGGCCACGTTGAACGCCAGGAACAGCCAGCCTGTCGAGCGAATGATGCGAAAGACGTGGGCACGAAACAACAGCAGCGGCAGCGCCAAAGGCACCAGGCTGTCTTGCACCGTGTCGTACACTGGCGAGGCGGGCGGCATGATCTGCAAGTTGGCCAAGACCATCGCGATCAGCAGCGCAAGTACCGGACCGCTCAACTTTGCCGCCCAGGTGAACGTCTGCTCGAGATAGATGCTGAGCGCGACGCCGGCCAGGATCACGGTCCACAGGAGCCAGGCGTCGTCGCTGGAGATGAGGGTGTGCATGCGAGAGCAGGGGGGCGCAATGGTCGGATCAGTCGTCGCGCCGCGGCAGGTACATGTTGGCCATCACGACGCCGGCCACGTTGCCCGACGCGTCCTCCTGGAAGACGATCTGCTCGTCGCTGTACATGCCGCTGGGCAGCGCAAACGTGACGCGGTTGACGGGCGTCAGGCGATAGTCGTACTCGTTTTCCACGCTTGCGTACAAGTGCCCGTGGCGGATGGAAACAATCAGCGGAATGAAGCGCAAGCCATAGCTGCCCAGCAGCCGTTGCCAGCCCGCGGGCGCGGCAGCGACTTTGCTGGGATCGACCCGGTGAAACGTTTGCCCCGCCGCCTTGAGTTCCCCGACGGTGCCATCGTCGCTCCGTTGGAATTCAAACTCGCTTTGCGCCATCATCCGTCCATCCGCCAGAAACTTCGCGGGTCCCGTTGGAATGAGCTCGAGTTTTTGGCCGGAGAGCAGACAGTGCAGCTTGCCGTGCTCGACGAACGTTCGCGCCCAATAACTCTCGGACTCATAGTCGCCGAAAAACTTTGCAAGATCCTCGCCATTTAGATCCACAGGCTGTGGTGGCTTTGGCGCGGTCTGGCCGCGCACGGCATCCAGCAACAGATCGAGCGCCGCGTCGCTCAGACGCCGAACCGGGGCGATCGCGATATCCGCGTTCGACAAGACTACGACGCCGATGCGCTCTTCGGGCAGCACCACGATCGACGTCGTGAAACCGTACACGGCGCCCATGTGCTGCGCCGTCTTGTGCCCACGATAGCGATTCACGCCGAAGGCCAGGCCAAAGCCGGTGCCCTCGTTCGTCAGTTGGACGGCGAGCATCTTTTCCAGCGACTCGCGTTTAATCAATTGGGGCGACGATTGAGACCCGGACGTGTTACCTATCACGAAGCTGGCGAAGCGAGCCAGGTCGGATGCCGTGGTATAGAGATTGCCCGTCGGTAACGTGCCCAGCTCAAACTCAGGCGCCGGCTCGTAGCAATAGATGCCATTGCCGCAAGCCACGCGCATCTCGCCCTTGGCCAGCCGGGGCCGCAGCGCGTCGTTCATTCGCCAGGCCGAGCTGGCCATGCCGAGCGGCCCCAAAATGTGTTGCTGCTGATAGTCGAAATAGTCCCGGCCCGTTTGCACTTCGATCGCGCGACCGACAATCGTGGGTCCCACATTGGAATAGCGCGTCTTCGTGTCGGGCGGGTTGACCAGCACGCAATCCGCCACGCTGGCGATGGTCGCTTGCACGGTCGGCTGCCGGTTGTCCAAGTAGCCGCCGACAGGCGATTCACGAATCATGCCGGAGCGATGACACAGCAACTGCCGGGCTGTGATTGGCCTGGCATCAGGGAACGGCACCACGATTCGGAACTCGGGAAGCGCTTGCTCGATGGGCGCGTCGAGGTCGAGCTTGCTCTGCTCGACCAATTGCATGGCCGCCACGGCATTGAACAACTTGGAGATCGAACCGGCGCGATAGATCGTATCGGCGGTCGCCGCCGTGCCCGCGCGCCGATCGGCGAGGCCATATCCCGCGGCGTGGACGGTTTCGCCATCGACGATCCAAGCCACGGATACCCCGGGCGCGATGTCGCGGGCCAACTCGGACGCAACGATCTCGGCGTATCTCGCCTTAGCGGCTTCCAGGTCGATCGCCCGGGACGTCGCGGCCCACGATGCGAGGAGCATGCCGCACATGCACCCCAGGTGCTGCAGCAACCGTCGGCGGGCGGGTCGTATTCTCACGTTCAATGCACCTCGTCAATCGCCATTCGCAGCGCGGCGATCAGCCGCTCGATCATCTCGGGCGTGTGCGTGGCAAACACGGCGATTCGCAGCATACCATCGGGTCCGGCGCCGGCATAGTCGCGCGTATAACCAATCAGGATGTCCGACTCGGCCAGTCGGCGGTGTACCTGCTGCATGGCGCCGGCGCTCGTCAATCGCAACCCGACGATCGGCGCGGGACTCGATTCGATGGGCAGTCCCATGTTGGCCAATGCCCGCCGCAGTTGGAGCACGTTCTTTGCGAGCGACTCTCGCTGCGAAGGCGTCGTGATGGTCAGTTCCAATCCCTTGGCCGTGGCTGCCGCCACGGGCGCCGCCGGCGCGCTCGACCCGCGAAACCAGCCGCTGGCGCTGCGCACGCGGTCGAGAAACCGTCGCGAGCCGGCCACGACGCCCCCATGCCCACCGATCGCCTTGCTGAGCGTGGCGGTGTGATACACGCGCGGGCCCGTCGTAGTCTCGTCGATAGCGCGATTGACAATCTCCGGCGGCAGGCCCGCAAGCTCCAGGCTGCCTCGCCCCGACGCGCCCAGCACGCCCAGCCCGTGCGCGTCGTCGACCAACAGCGCCGCGCCAGGGTATCGCTTGAGCACCTCCAAATACTCGGCCAAGGGCGCCAAGTGACCGCTCACTGCAAATAATCCGTCCGTCAGCACCAGCGGACGCTGGCCGGCCGACGCGCGCTGCGCGAGCAGTTCGCCCAGATGCTCGACGTCGCGGTGCCGAAATACGACGGGCGGCTGAGCGGGCGATGCAAGGTTGCGCACGGCCTCGTAGAGCGACTCGTGCGCATGCTCATCGATCAGTGCGCAGTCGATCGTACCCGCTAGGGCCGCGGTCACCACGGTATTGCCGGCATATCCGCTGACCAGGTAGACGGCGTCCTCGACGCCGAGCAGCTCGGCCGCGCGTCGCTCGACCTCGCGCACCGGCGGACACGTGCCATAGCCGCTGCGGCTGGTCGCGGTGTGGATGCCATAGCGCGCCAGCGCGTCGCGCGCTGCGGCCACCAGCGCGGGGTGCGATTGCAATCCAAGGTAGCCCGTGCCGGCAAAGTAAAGCACGCGACGGCCGTTGACGACAGTCTCGGCGCCCGGCGGACCCTCCATCGTCCAGGGGCCGGATGCGCGATCTGGCCCTGCGGAGTTGGCGGCGGAGTGTGGCATCGGGCGGACCGTTCCAGCGTGCGGGCAGTTTGGCCTCATCATAGTCGCCCACTGCCCGCAGGATAGCAACGTCCGCTACAGGCCGACCATTTTTCAGGTGCATTCCGCACAACATGGGACTTCGATCGTAGGCATACTAGTGGGCGCGATGCTCGCGGGCGAACCGTCCGCGGCAGGGGATCCGCCTTCGCTCACTCGTTCGATACACGCTATACTTGCCGTACTGGTTGCGGCGGGTTTTCCTTGTTTATCTGGCGGCGCTGGGTGATCGCCGCGTGCCCGACCATCGGCGGCAGGCGGGATCCTGTCGCTGCAAAACGGCGCTGGCTTTTTCTGAGGGCGTGCATGGCGGCCACGAATCATCCCGATCCAACGCCCTCCGGCGCCGAACCGCAGCCGAATCGCGCGCCTGCGGATCTTCCGACCGGCGAAGACACGCTGGGTGAAACCCAATACCTGTCGAGCGACACCGCGTCGCGCTCGCCCACAGGCGCCGGCGACGCTCGGAAGGCCGCCATCGATGCCTGGGTCGGCAAGCGACTCGGTCGCTATCAGATTCGCGGCGTGCTGGGCGTGGGCGGCATGGGCGTGGTCTATCTCGGCTATGACGAGGTGATCGACCGCGAAGTCGCCGTCAAGATGTTGCCCGACGAAGTCTCGGAAAACTCGGTCAATCTGCAACGATTTCTGTCCGAGGCCAAGGCGGCCGGCAAGCTCAACCATCCGAACACCGTAGCGATCTACGAAGTCGGACAAGAGGGCAAGCACTACTACCTGGTGATGGAGTATGTCACTGGCGGCAGCGTGGCCGATCAGATGGAACGCACCGGGTCCTTGTCCGTGTACGATGCCACGCGCGTCACGGCCGACGCGTGCCGCGGATTGGCGGCGGCCAACGCCGCCGGCATGGTACACCGCGACATCAAACCGGCCAATTTGCTCTACGCGCGCGATGGCGCGATCAAGATCGCCGATTTCGGCCTTGCCAAGCAGGCTGTCGACCCGTCGCGCCAAGTGACCCAGGCCGGCAAAATCGTTGGCACGCCGTACTTCATGAGTCCCGAGCAGTGCGAGTCCAAGCCGATCGATCATCGTAGTGATATCTACTCGCTCGGCGCCACGTATTACTGCATGCTCACGGGCATCAATCCCTATGACAGCATGGGCAGCGTCGTGCAGGTGATGTACGCGCATTGCAACGGGCCGATTCTCGACCCGCGGGCGATCAATTCGCGCGTACCGGCGGCCTGTTCGCAGATCGTGGCGCGCGCCATGGCGAAGCGTCCGGAAGATCGTTATCAGCACCCCGGCGAGATGCTGGCCGATCTTGAAGCACTGCTGGCCACCGTTTCCGGCGTTAACGTCACGCTGCCCAGCCAATCGGGCACGTACGTGCAGCCCTTGATGCCACCGATGGAACAGCGGAGCCGCGCGAAACCAATTCGTTTGTTGTTGGCAGCCGTGACTGCGGTCGCGTTGCTGCTGGCGGCCGGGGCGTATGCGCTGTTCGTGCGCCGTCCACCCGCCGATCCGGCGACTCTACCTGCGGCCAATGTCGCCAGTATTCTGCCCGCTGCGGCGACCATTCCGACGGGCCCGCCGATCCGCATCGGCATTCTGCACTCCATCACGGGCACGATGGCTGAAAGCGAGTCGCCGGTTGTGGACGCGGCGCTCTTGGCGGTCGACGAGTTGAATGAAGCCGGCGGCGTGCTGGGGCGTCCGGTCGAGGCCGTCGTGCGCGACGGGCGCTCCGACCCGGAAGTGTTCGCCCAGGAAGCTCGGCGTCTGCTGGGCGAGGACAAGATCAGCACCGTGTTCGGTTGCTGGACGTCGGCCAGTCGCAAGACGGTGGTGCCGATCTTCGAGCGTCACGACGGCTTGCTGGTGTATCCGGTGCAGTACGAAGGGTTGGAGGAGTCGCCGAACGTGCTTTACCTGGGCGCCACGCCCAATCAGCAGATCATTCCGGCGGTGCGCTGGGCGTTCGCCTTTCTGGGCAAGCGGCGGTTCTTTCTGGTCGGCTCCGACTATGTGTTTCCGCGGGCCGCCAATGCCATCATCGGCGACACGCTCCGCGAGATGAACGCCGAGGTCGTGGGCGAGGCCTATCTGCCGATGGGCAGCTACGACGTCAAGCCGGTCATCGAGCAAATCCTGTCCAGCCGCGCCGACGTGATTGTCAATACGATCAACGGCAGCTCGAACGTACCGTTCTTCAAGGAGCTGCGCGCGGCGGGCGTAACTCCCGAACAGTTGCCCACGATCTCGTTCAGCATCGGCGAGCAAGAGCTGCGGTTGATGAACGTTTCGGAAATGATCGGCGACTATGCAGCCTGGAATTACTTTCAGTCCATCGGTTCGCCCGAGAATCGTGGCTTCGTCGAACGATTTCACGCCAGCTACAGTCGGCAGCGCGTCATCACCGACCCGATGGAAGCGGCCTACGTCGGCGTCAAGCTGTGGGCCGAAGCCGTCGAGCAAGCGAAGACCGACGACGTGCGCGTGATTCGCCAGGCGATTCTCGAGCAACACATGCTGGCGCCCGAGGGCGAACTGCGCATCGACGCCGCCACGCGGCACGCCTATAAAACGCCGCGCATCGGGCAGATCCAGGACAAGGCCCAGTTCGAGGTCGTCTGGGAGGCCGTCCGGCCCGAGGCTCCCCAGCCGTTCCCGCCGTCGCGCACCAAGGAAGCGTGGCAGCAGTTTCTAGCCGATCTTTACGCCGGCTGGGGCGACCATTGGACTGCGCCTGAGAAGTAAGGCGTCGCACATCGCTCGCGGCGGTTAGCCGGTACGCCTCGACCATTGTCGCCGCGCGAGCGTTGAACTCTCGAGGCGACGCCGTTGCTTCGCGCAATCGTGGCGGTCTTAGCGATTGCGCCGCCACGCGCGCGGTTCCACGACGTAGGCTTTTCATAAAGGGATTTCCCCAATCGCACATCGGAACTCCGTTCATGCTCCGAGGCAGACTCGATATGGAATCGCGACCGACATCGTCCTGGTATTTGGAAGGGCTCGTGGGCGATCCTCCCAGCTTGCGCCAGG
>JBBDYK010000131.1:0-6327 GCA_040901665.1 Pirellulales bacterium
CGTAATCGCTCGCGCTGCCGGTTTTTTCGTTTCCCATGCTGAGTGGGGCGCAGTGCATGACGCAACGATCCATGGCAGCGGTTGCTGAAGTTCCCAACGCTGCCGGTCCAACGGGCTGAATTCTTGCGAATCCAGCTACGAGCAGGAATCGCGCTTCACGAGGCGCAGCGTGCGCCGCGACAGCCGTTCGGCTGGCGAGTAGAATGGACGGGCCTCGCCGAGCGAGCGTTGCCGCGGCCTTGCCGACCCGGTGGGCGCCGCGCGTCAGTTGAAGGAGCCGTATGTCAGACACTGCCCAGGGTTTTTGCGGATTGCGCGTGGCCTCGTTCGAGAGCCGCCGGGCGGCCGAGATGGCCTCGCTGATCGAGCGCTTCGGCGGAGTGCCGTCGGTGAGTCCCTCGATGCGCGAAGTGCCCATCGAGGAGAACCGCGAAGCCATCGATTTCGCGCACCGCGTGCTCACCGGCCAGATCGACCTGATCATCTTCATGACCGGCGTCGGCGTGCGGCACCTGCTGGCCGAAGTCGAGCGGCACGTCGATCGTCAGCGCCTGCTGGCCGCCATCTCCGACATCACCACGATCACGCGCGGGCCCAAGCCCGTCGCCGTGCTCAGGGAGCTCGGTCTGCAACCGACGCACAAGGTGGGCCCGCCGAACACGTGGCGCGAAGTGCTGGCTCTGGTCGATGCGAAGTGCAAGGTAGCGCAACAGACCGTCGGCTTGCAGGAGTATGGCCAACCCAACGCCAGCCTGGTGGCCGGCCTGGAAGCCCGCGGCGCCACGGTCGAATCCGTGCGCGTCTATCGCTGGGATCTGCCGCTCGATCAGGGTCCCTTGGAAGAAAACATTCGCGCGATTGCGGCCGGCGAGCGCGATGTGGCCATGTTCACTTCGGCGCATCAGGTAGTGAACATGATGCGGGTGGCCAATCGCCTGCAAATGGCGCCGCAATTGCGCGCCGGCATGGCCCGCACGCTGGTGGCCTCGATCGGTCCGACCACCAGCGAGAGCCTGCACGAGTTCGAATTTCGCGTTGACGTCGAGCCGGAGCATTCCAAGATGGGACAGCTCGTGGCCGCGGCCGCCCACAAAGCAGGCGAGCTGGCCGGTCGTGCCCGCATCGTGATGCAGGGCGGCGCGCCCGCCGGCAGCGCCCCGATGTCCGCTCTGTTGCCGCCGTCGGGACCCTGGGACCAGGGGCCGTTCATGAAGGCGGCGCGCCGGCAGCCGGTCGACCGCACGCCCATCTGGCTGATGCGTCAGGCCGGTCGCTACATGCCCGAGTATCGCGCAGTGCGCGACAAGGTCTCGTTCCTGCAATTGTGCAAGGACCCGGCTTTGTGCGCCGAAGTGATGATCACGGCCGTCAACCGCTTGAACGTCGACGCGGCCATCATCTTCGCCGATCTACTGCCGCTGTTGGAGCCGATGGGGCTCGAGCTCGAGTATTCCGCCGGCGATGGTCCGCTGATCCACAATCCATTGCGATCGGCCAAGGACGTCGATCGTTTCGTGGAACTGGAGTCTGAGGATCCGCTGGACTTCGTGACCGAGACGGTGCGGCTCACCCGTGCGGGACTGCCGGCGGAGATTCCGGTGATTGGCTTTGCCGGCGCGCCATTCACGTTGGCCAGCTATGCCATCGAAGGGAGCGGCAGCCGCAACTATGTGCACTGCAAGTCACTGATGCTGCGCGAGCCCGCCGCCTGGGACACGATCATGAGCCGCCTGGCGCGCTCGATCACGCGCTATCTGAATGCGCAGATCGCGGCCGGGGCGCAGGCCGTGCAGTTGTTCGACAGTTGGGTCGGCTGTCTCGGGCCGGAAGACTACCTCCATCATGTATTGCCCTACACCAAGGCGGTCATCGACGGTATTGCGCCGCGCGTGCCGGTGATTCACTTTGGCACCGGCAACCCGGCGCTGTTGCCGCTGTTG
Source organism: Pirellulales bacterium (assembly GCA_040901665.1). Taxonomy (GTDB): domain Bacteria; phylum Planctomycetota; class Planctomycetia; order Pirellulales; family PALSA-1355; genus JTS-RE94. The sequence goes on from JBBDYK010000131.1 coordinate 1,941, forward strand.
GCCAAGGCCGGCGGCGACGTGATCGGCATCGACTGGCGGATCGAGCTGGACGACGCGTGGCGCACCGTCGGCTACGACAAAGCGGTGCAAGGCAATCTCGACCCCACGGTGTTGTTTGCCGAGGCGGACGAAATCCGCCGCCGCGCGGAGGACGTGCTGCGCCGAGCGGCCGGCAGGCCCGGCCACATCTTCAACCTGGGCCACGGCATCCTGCCGCACACGCCGGTCGACAACGTGTTGCGGCTGATCGACGCGGTGCGCCAGTGCTCGACGGGATAGTTCTTGCTCGCCGCTCGATGCTACGGCAAGGCGCCGTCGGTGGATGGATCGCTGACAGACTGGCTGTCGACGTAGCCCGTCACTCCGTCGGCCGATTCGACCAGCCAGTATCCGCCGGTTTGGCGGCGGACCTTGACCTGGGTGCCGGCGGCGAATTTTCCGTCCGGCGCCGAGCCTTGCTGGGGGCCGGCGACGTAGTACTCCGCATCCTGGCGGATCACGTAGGGGAAGTTGCGATCGAACGATCCGCCGGATGCGCTGGATGCGGCGGCGTCTCCCTCGATGCTGGCTGGGGGCGATTGGCCCGAGCAACCCACACACGCGAGCGCCGCCAGGCAGCTCGCCAAAAACCGGACGTAGCGCGGCATGTCATCCTCCTTGAGCGAAGCGGTTGCGAAGACTGCTGAGGCAAGTATCGCCGAGCGATGCTCTGCATGGAACGCATCCGCGCCGACACCTTACCACAATGCGTGCCGGCAGGGCACAGCGGTTTGGGCCACAACGTGCTGGCCCGATGCTCCGCTGCCGGGTGCTGTCACATTCGCACGGCGACTGCCGAGCAGCTCTTGGCGAAGCCCAGGGCCCGCTTGGTCGCAGGAAACACCCGGCACGCGGCGATCGCCATGGCCAGCTCGACCAGCCCCTCGTCGCCGTAGGCCTCGCGAATGCGTTCGCGATAGATGTCCTCGTCGCCGCTGTGCCGCACGACGCCCTGGGCAAATCGGTGGACATCGGCGAGTTGCTCGGGCAGATCGTCGGGCCGGCCGTTCAGGCACGCGCGAATCACGGCGGGTTTCACCTTGTCGCGCTTGGCCAAGTTTACCTCGATTTGCAGGCAGGTGCCACAGTCCTCTTCCTGCGTGGCCACGATTCGCGCCACGTGATACGGCTCGACCGGCAGTACGCGACGATATTCCATCAGCGGCATGACCTTCGTGAACTTGAGAAAGGCGCGCAACGAGGTCTTGAGGATGAACCGCAGGTAGTCGGCCGGCACCCCCAGACGATGTTCGGCCGCCGAGATGCGACTTTCGATCAGAGCGCGAAGCATGGCAGGTTCTCCCACAACTCGAAATACTAGAAACCCACGTAGGGACAACGGGCGCAATTCGCAGATTCGGTCGCCGCCGGATCTGTGCCGGCGCGCAACCCACTTGTGCCCCTCGCGGAATTCCGATCTCTCGCAGTTCGCGGCAGACGCTCACCGTGCGGTTCAACCGCCCGCGGGCGCCACCATGCCGCTAATCATCGCTTTGGGAATTTGAAATCGCAAGGAATCGGCGCCGCTGAATCCGGCCGGCGAGAGTTCCAAGCGCAGGTATTCGATCGTTTCCAGCGGCGGCGGAAACACCAGGTCCAGCGTTTTGGTGTTTCCGGGGCGCAAGGCATGATCGGCGCTGAAGTCGAGCTGCGCGCCAAAGAGCGACAGCGTCGAAGTTTGCTTGTAATTGTTGCCGGCGTTGTCGGCCAGCATGGCGGTGGCGGTCGCGGCTTGCACGGCCTTGCCCGTTTCGCCGCCGAGCAATTGCCCCACGCCCTGGCCGATCAGGTCGCCGCCCCCCATCCAGCCCGGCGCTTCGACGATCCGATCGATGCTGACGTTCTGAAGCGTCACGCGGATTTTGAGCATTGGCTGCGCCTTGGATCGACCGATCGTCGACAAATCGGCGCTCTCCAGGCGGACCTGTTCGATGCCCACCGACGCGATCGTGGCCTCGATCGGTCCTTGTTCGATCGCTTCGCTCGCATCGGTCCAGATGGGCTCGGGCGGAGGTTCGGGTTGCGGCTCAGGTTGCACAACTCTTGGCGGCGCTTCCACGATGGGCGGCAACGTGGGGCGCGCGGTCACCACCGGCTCTGGCGTGCCGCCAAACAAGCCGAACGTCACGCCCAACACCACAGCCAGCACCAGGCCCACCGCCGATCCGCCACTGCCGATGATATTCAAGAGCAGGCCGCTGCTGCTGTTGGTCATGGTTGCGGCCACTAGCCCTGCGATTCCGATCAGCAGTCCTAGCCCACCGAAGCCGATCGCGGTCCAACCGATCGGACTTGCCAAGATCGGCAGCCAGCAAGTCGCCATGGCCACCGCGGCAAAGATCATCGCCAAGGCGCCCAGGATCTTCGCGGCCGCGCTGGAACTGGCAGATGCGTTTGGCGATGCCGTCCCGCGTGCCCAGGGCGGCGGCGCCATGCTGTTGGCCACGATGGGGGGCGCGGGCACGGCGCGCGGCAGCGTCGCCAGCGGATCGACCGGCGGCGGTGGCGGCGGACTGAGCGGACGCGCGGAAGAGTCAGTCGCAGGCGCCGTGGATTGCGGGCGCTGGCCGGAACTTGAAGCAGCCGCGGCGACGAAGAGGCCTTGCACCTTCGAGGCCGGCACCCACGTTCCACTTTCGCCGATGCGCACCTGGGTGGCCGGCGTGATCTTGCCGTCGGCCGCCAGCTTCTTCAGGTTCGACGGCGACATCGGACCGTATTGCTTGCCGCCGTGTTGAACGTACCACTCGTGGGCCATGCGGTGGCTCCTGGCGCGCCAGCGAAGAGCGAAACAGCCTTCCCGATTGCGCGACTTCAGTGTACGGCGCTACCAGGCGCGTCGCAATCACCCGTGCAGGCGCGAGGCTCAAAGAACTCACCGCGGCTCGACGCGGCCACGGTTGAGTGCGTCGACCAACTGCCGGAGCCGACCCAGGCTGCGACGATTGAAGCGAAAGACCAACCGCGGCAACTCGGCCAACTCGGGCTCGTCCTCGCCCGGCAACGGACCGCTCAGCGAAAACTGGCCGTGCGTGAGAATGTCGGCGAACTCGACGTTGATGGCGTCCAGCAACTCTGGCGAGGGCGCCTCGCGCAAGCGAAACACCAGCTTGTTCTTCACGAAGCGCATGCTCTGATAATTCTTGAAGAACTGCAGGATCTCGGCCACGGCGGCTTCGACGCTGTCGGTCAGCATGTACAGCGACAGGTCCTCGGGCGAAATCATGCCGCCGCCCAGCAGCCGCCGTTTCACATATTCCTGAAACTCACTCCAAAACGAACCGCGCGGCTCATCCAAGAACACCACGGGCACCAGGTCGCGCTTGCCGGTTTGCAAGAGCGTCAACACCTCCAGGCCTTCGTCCAGCGTGCCGAAGCCGCCGGGCAACAAGCACACGGCGTCGCACTCCTTTACGAACATGAGCTTGCGCGTGAAAAAGTATTTCATGTGCACCAGCTTGGTGTCGCCGGCGATCACCGGGTTGGAATATTGCTCGAAGGGCAACATGATGTTGAGGCCCATCGAGTTCTCGCGGCCCGCGCCCACGTGGCCGGCCTCCATGATGCCGCTGGCCGCCCCGGTGACGACCAGCCACTTCTCGTCGGCCATCGCTCGGCCGAAGGCCACGGCCTGGCGATAGGTCGGCTCGTCGGGGCGCGTGCGGGCCGAGCCGAACACGGTGACCTTGCGGCGCGACCGATACGGCGTGAACACCTTGAAGGCATAGCGCAGCTCGCGGAGCGTGCGACTCAAGATCTTCAAATCGCCGCGCGACGTTTGATCCACGGCCAGCTTGTCGGCCGATTCCTTGATCTGCTCGATCAGATCCACCACGCGCGACTCGTCCAACTTGCCGTTCGGTGGATCCACCGCCGCAGCCAGATCCTGCTGCAACTGCTCGAGCGGTTTATTCGGAGAATCCTGGGGCGGTTGCTTGCTCACGCAAAATCCTCACCAGCGAGGACGAGAGAGATTGCCGGCCCGTTGCCGACGATTCGGCGGCCGACGAAAGATACTATTACTTGAAAGTGCTGCTGCCTGGGGACCAATTCCATTATACCTCGCCGGATGCGGCCGCGAATCCCGGCGATGTCGGCGGCTTGGAGAGTCCGGAGCATGGCATCCTTGAGCAGCCCGGAGCCGAGCCCCTGCCCCTGCCGGCTCGTGGCGACGGCCAGGCGCGCGAGTAGCATCAGCGGGATTGGATGCTTGGCGATTCCCTTTCCTAGACGTTGGGGCGCATCGTCGTACTCGACCTGCGCGACGACGAGGGTGTAGAACCCTACGACCTCGTCACCGATGAGCGCCACGTAAGACTGTGAGGCCTCGGCCTTCTGGTTCTGGAAC
>JBBDYK010000132.1:0-6280 GCA_040901665.1 Pirellulales bacterium
TTAGGTATTTGCACTTGAGCAATACAAAGATCAGCGACGACGCGTTCAAGACACTTGCCCAGATGCCATCGCTGACCGGTTTGAGCCTGCAATACAATCACTTTACGAATGTCGGCCTGGAACACTTGCGCGACGATGTCAAGCTTGAGCAACTGATCATTGGTTTGGGCGAACTTGAGATTGACGACCAAGGGCTGGCTCACCTTCAGAAGCTGGTCAACTTGCAGCGCTTAGACATCGCTAATTCACGCGTCGAGGGCCCTGGACTTCGGTTTCTCGATGAAATGCGACAACTGAAGGATTTGTGGGCAGGTGGCACTCGGATCCAGCCCGCCTACTTCGACGAATTCCAGAAAGTGCATCCGAATTGCAAGATCGAGAAGTAGCAATCGCGGCCGCGACTGTCGGCACCAATTACCAACTACCGCTGCGCCGCGTACAGCTCGGCGTATTCCAGGATCCAGCGGTCGACCAGCTCGCGGAAGGTGTCGATGTCGGCTTCGGAAAGGAGCTGATATTGGGTGCGATTGTAGACTTCTTTGTTGCGAATGGTGCCCTTGGCGGTCAGTTCCAGCACGTGCGACGAGGAGAAGGGGCGCACGCCCAGCTCCAGCCGGCTGAACAGGTTGACGCGGCGGCCGTCGGCCACGGACATGTCGTCGCGGTTCAGCGAGCCGCCCCAGCCGCGATCGCCCACCAGCGTCTCGTAGCGAAAGCCGGGAAAGTGCTGCGGCAACTGACGCAGGCACTCTTCGATGTGCTCGGACAATTGCAGGCGATACTGCGTGTGCATCCGCTTCAGCTCTTCCTCGCCCAAAGCGGCCTCGGCCCGCTCGCGCTCCCGCGCGTCGTGGGCGCGATGTCCGCGCTGGATGGCTTTCTCCAGTCGTTGGTGAAATTCGGACATGGTCGCGCTTCGACGGGCGATGGAAACGGGCAAACGTAAAGCCTGCGGGCGAGCAAGGCCAACTGCGCGAAAGCCGTGCGCGGCAAAACCGCCAGGCCACGGGACTAACCGTCCGATTTCTCGTCGGAGGGTTCCGCGGGCACGTCTTCTTGCAGCTCAAAGAATTGTTTCAGATCACCGAAGGTACGCAAGGGCGCTTTGCCCGTTTTCATCTCGTTGGTCAGCGGCGCCACCGGCTTCGGTTCGCGACGCGGACGCCCGGTCGTCATGTTGGGCTTGGACACTTGCGGCGGGTGGTCGTGTCGGCGCTGCGGGCGATTGTCGCGCTTGTCGCGCGAGCGGGGCGGACCTGGGCGACGTTCGGGCGGAGGCGCCGTGACGGCCGTCGCCACGCTGGACACCGCCTGGCCCTCGGACCCACTACCGGCCTGCGCCACGGTCCCTGCGGGCTTGCGCTTGCCGTGGGCAGGACGCTTGCGCTTTTCGCGCTTGGGAGGCGCCGACCGCTCGGTGCCCGGTGGCAGCATGGTCAGCGACACGCGGCGCCGCGTCTTGTCGATCTCGTGTACCCAGACTTTGACGATGTCGCCGACCGAAACCACGTCGTGCGGATCGCGGACGTAGCGATTGGCCAACTGGCTGATGTGCACCAGACCCGTGTCGTGCAAGCCGATGTCGACGAACGCGCCAAAGTCGACGACGTTGAGCACCGTGCCTTGCAGCTCCATGCCGGGCGTGAGATCGTCCAGCTTGACCACGCCTTTTTTGAAGATCGGCGTGGGCAAGTCCTCGCGCGGATCGCGACCCGGCCGAGTCACTTGCGCCAGGATGTCGCGCAACAGCAGCGCCCCGGCGTCGAGCTGCGCACTGAGCGTTTCCAGCTCGAGCTGCGCGGCGCGCTCGGCAATGCGAGCCAGCGCTTCCTTGTCGGCCAGGTCGGCCGTGGTGCACTCGATTCTCTCGAGCACCTGCTGCGCCACGGCATAGCTTTCCGGGTGAATCCAAGTGGCATCCAGCGGATTGTCGCCGGAGTCGATCTTCAAGAATCCGGCCGCTTGCACGAAGGCGCTTTCGCCGAAGCCCGGCACTTCCTTGAGCTGTTCGCGGTTCTTGAACGGTCCGTGCTGGCGCCGATAGTCGTACAGCCGCCGGGCCGTGAGCTGGTTCAAGCCCGATACATAGCGCAACAGCGCCGGGCTGGCAGTGTTCAGATCCACGCCAACGTAGTTGACGCACGACTCGACCACCGCGTCGAGCGAGGTCTGCAGGTGCTTGGCCTTCACGTCGTGCTGATACATGCCGACGCCGATCGAGGCCGGGTCGATTTTCACCAGTTCGCTCAAGGGGTCGAGAATGCGGCGGCCGATCGAGATGGCGCCGCGCAGCGTGGCGTCGTACTCGGGAAACTCCTCGCGCCCCAGCGGGCTGGTGGAATAGACGCTGGCGCCGGCCTCGTTGACGATCAAATACGTCACGCCGGTATCGGCCAATTCGTTGGCCAGCATGTCGGACAGCAGTTCTTCGGTTTCGCGGCAAGCAGTGCCGTTGCCAATGGCCACCAGCACCAACGCGTGCTGCTTGATCATTTCGGCCAGCTTCTGGCGGCCTTCGACCTTTCGTTCGGCCTTGCCCACCATGTGAATCACGGCGTGATCCAGCAGGTTGCCAAACTCGTCGAGCGCCGCCAGCTTGCAGCCGCTTTTGAAGCCCGGGTCGGCGGCCAACACGCGGCGGCCGCGCACCGGCTTTTGCAGCAGCAGATTGCGGAGGTTGCGGGCGAAGACGTCGACGGCATGGGTTTCGGCCCATTCGGTCAGCTCGCGGCGCACCTCGCGCTCGAGGCTGGGGAACACGAGCCGCTGGAGCGCATCGTGGCCGCAGCCCTTGAGGAACTCGGCATGCGGATGATCGGCCGGCACGAGATCGTCGATGGCGGCTTCCATGGCAGGCACGTCCGCGTCGATCTTCGCGCGCAGCGCCTTGGCCTTTTCGCCGCGGTTGATGGCCAGCACGCGATGCTGCGGCACGCGGTCGATGGCCTCGCTGAATTCGAAGTAATCGCGGAAGCCCTGGGCCGTTTTTTCATCGGCTTCGCCGCGCGCCGCGACGATCTTGCCGGTGCGATTGAGAATATTGCGCAGTCGCTGCCGCAAATCGGCCCGCTCGCTGAGCCGTTCTGCCAGGATGTGGCCAACGCCCAACAGCGCGTCGGCGGCGCCGGTGACGCCCCGGTCGGTGTTGACGAAATCGGCTGCGCGGGCGTCGAGATCGGCGCAGACGGGCGAGCCCTCGAGCACTTCGTCGGCCAAGGGCTCCAGGCCCCGCTCGCGGGCGATCGTGGCCAGCGTCTGCTTCTTGGGCTTGTAGGGCAGATACAGATCTTCGAGCCGCTTGGTGCTTTCGGCGGCTTCGATTTCGGCGGCCAGTTCGGGCGTGAGCTTGCCCTGCGATTCGATCGAGCGGAGGACCGTCTGCTTGCGTTCGGATAAAAGGCGTAGTTTGGTGAGGCGGGTCTCAATTTGACGAATCTGCTCTTCGTCCAGCCCGCCGGTCTGGTCCTTGCGATAGCGGGTGATGAATGGCACGGTGTTGCCAGCATCGAGCAGATGGACGACGGATTCGACCTGCGCAAGCGAGAGCTGGAGATTTTGCGCCACCGGCCGCAGGTCGATGGCAATCGTGTTTGTGCTGGCCATGCAGGATTGGTGCGCTCGCCGATGAGGGGCGCCGCCTGGGATTGGGCGCAAATGTGTAGCCACATTTGACTTGCCAATTTGGCAATCTAGCCATTGGGGCGTTCGATTGTCAAGGATCCGCGGCTTGGGGAGGCACGCTTTGCTTTTCCTAGCTTGCCCAACAAACCCGCACCGCGCGTGACCCCTGTGATGGGATTCACCCCTGCCACGACGTTGTACGAAAAATGCGCCACCGACGGAGAAATGAAGCAAACCCGCAGCACTCCTGCTGCCGATACTTTAGGTCGAAAGGGCGGGCGTAGACAGCATGGCGTGCATGCGTCCCGTCGCGGTGAGTCGCAACAGGCTATGGAGAGCGGGCTCAACCGGCGGATCACCGGAAGCAACCTGACGTAAGGAAACGTCTAATGGCACGAAGCCACTTGCGAGTTTACTACGGCCCCGTGAGCGACGTTCAAGCGACCGTTGCCCCCAGTCAACAAGGCGACACGGTCACGGTTCCGCTGAGCGAAGTGCTGCCCCTGCTGGCCGACGCGGTGCGCAACGAGCGGACCTGGCTGGGCGACTTCGACAACGATCCAGTCACGATCTCGACCGACTTGTACGAAGTGATCCTGGCGTATCAGCACTATCGCCGCCCCTCGGCCTGACGCGAACGACGCGCGCCCTGGGCACTTCGACCAACTGCCAAGCAATCGCTACAGCCCGCCGAAGAACCGGCGGGCTGTTTTTGTTGGCGCTGTAAACCACGTGGTTCTGGGCGATACGATTCGCCGCATCCGGGCAGGCCGTACTGCTTGACCAGCATGGCATAGTCAACCGAGCGGCCTAGATGGGCCTCAATGGCATCGACATAGGCGCGGTTGTCGTCGGTCGTCAAGTGCGTGCGGCTCGCCGAGCGCTCGGCAATGTCGCCCACAAAGTCGTAGTCGTTGGCCGCATCGCGGGCACCAATTCGCCAGGAGAACATGAACTTCCTGTCGGCACACAGCGCGGTCCAATTCCAGATTGAACCGACGCCTGGCTCGCCGTGCATTTCATCCGGCAGGTTCTTATCCTTGGCGTTGGCGAAGCACCAGACCTCATCGCACTGGCAGGTGTCCAGCGGAGGGACATCTGTGCCGCTCTTGTAGGTCTCAGCACCGCTGTGCCGTCCAAGGTTCCCCCTGTCGCCAATCAAGGATTGGGAGTCTGGGGCGGTACCCAGCAGCACGGAGGACAATCGTGATGCCAGGGACGGTGCCTTGGTTCTGGTAGGGGTTAACCCGTCGCCAGCTCCAAGCCATGGTTGGACAGAAGGTCGCTAAAGCCTGAGCGTTTAGGCATATTGGCAATTGCTGCGTGCGATCGCTAAGCTGTCTAGCCGCGTACGGGAAAATTAGGCATTGACGCAAACTCTGGAGAGTCCTAGCTTCCGGCAAAAATTGGCGCAACTGCCTGTGGTTTCCTGTGATCCGCCAACTATACTTTGAAAAGTATGGGGCGGCCACACCAGGGATGCGGTAGTTGCAAAGACATGGACGGTCTTCGCCGCATTTATAGAGGGTGCTTCAAATGGCCACAGCGGAATTCAACCTGCTAACTGAATTGCAGCGATCGGGTGAAGCTGCCATCCGGCATTCGCAGTCAAGGGTCTCTTCCAGCCATGCCTCCGAAATTCGTGCGTTGGCTGGTGAAGTAGAGGATGTTATTGCGCTGCTGAATTTCCAGTTGGAGCGCATTGATCGCCACTGCGAAGCCTGGGCGCAGGCTATTTCAGACGGCGAAATTGACTTTACTTGGGATCTTTCCAAGGAATTCGCGGGACTATATTCCGGCTGGCTTGAAAACGCCGTCACGCTTGCGACGGTGGTTAATGACGATGTTTTCCGGGGGCAGTTGCGGTTCGTCAAAGAGTTTTCCGATAATCTCCAGCGAGTTAAGCTGATGAGTCTTAACTCTGACCGAACACAGCGATCTGTCGAGTCTCTTAAGAGCGGAAAGGGAATCCCCTTTGAGCGCGCCATGGAGTCGCTACGAGATAAACTTCGGTGACGGCGCTTTCGATTCGCTGCAGGGACAAGTCCCGCGATCATACTTCGATTGCATCCGCGCAAATCTGGCTAATCTAGCCAGTGACCCTACGGGCCTTTCGCACCGGTGCCCCCATCCCTATCCGGGTACGAAGACGTTTGATTTCACGTGCGAGGACGAAGGGCACGGTTTTTTGTTTCGCGTGCATTTCTTTTTCGAGCAGGGCGAAACGCACATCCAGGTGTTTGACGTAGTGGCTGCTGCAAACTGGTAACCCCGTCAGGACTCGAACCTGGGACCAAGGGATTATTGATCCCCTGCTCCAACCAACTGAGCTACGGGCCCTATCGCCTATACTGACCGCATGAGCGAAGGCCACCGACTTAATCCGGGAAAGGTCAAGCAGCTGCTCGACAAGCTCTGCCGCGAGATGGGACTCTGTAGCTTGCCGGATGACGTGGTTGAAAAACTCATCTTCAATCCGCCTTCGGATATAGAAGGCTTCGTTGAGTTCGTTTTTTCGGGCGAGGGATTGGATGCCAAGTTTCGCGGTCCACTCTACCGGCAAGTGAAGGACCGCGTCGCCGAGCTATTCGCAAATTCAGACTGACCCCACTGCCGACATCGCCGGGAATCGCGGCCGCATCCGGCGAGGTATAATGGA
>JBBDYK010000133.1:0-6249 GCA_040901665.1 Pirellulales bacterium
CCGGCCGTGCTTGCCTTCCTGTTGCGACTGGATGAAGCCCAACAGCTCGTTCACCTGCGGCACCAATTGATCGTTGCCTCGCAAGATCTCGCGGGCGTGATCGAGCCCTACTTTGGCCCGATACAGCAGCCGGTGCGCTTCGGCCAGGCAGTTGATCACGTCGGGCGGAAACTCGTTGCGCTTCAGCGACACCACGTTGATGCACCGCGCCCGGGCCGGATGTCCCTCGACCAGCATGAACGGCGGCACGTCGTGCAGCACTCGGCTGCAGCCGCCGGTGAAGCTGTAGCTGCCGATCGAAGCGTAGTGGTGCACGGCAACCGCGCCCGACAGCGAGGCATGATCGTGGACGTGGACGTGACCGCCCAACAGCGTGCCGTTGGCGATCATGATATGGCTGCCCAAGCGGCAGTCGTGGGCAACGTGGCTACAGGCCATCAGAAAGTTGTGACTGCCGATGGTCGTCACGCCGTCTTCTTTCTCGGTGCCGCGATTGATGGTCACGCATTCGCGGATGATGTTGTGGTCGCCGATGATCACCTGCGTATCGCTGCCGCGATAGCTGATGTCCTGCGGCTCTCCGCCGACGACCACACCGGGAAAGATGTGGTTGTGCTGGCCGATCGTGACCCGGCCCATCAGCGTGACGTTGTTTTCCAGCCGCGTGCCGCGACTGATCCGCACGTTGGGGCCGATGACGCAGTAGGGGCCGATCTCGACGTCCGTATCGATCTCAGCCCGCGGATGCACCGCGGCATGTTCGGCGACGTAGGTTGCCATGAAAGTCGCTCCGTGACCGTTTGGCTTCGCTGCGGTTTCATCCATGAAACCTCGTGGCGAACTCTTCGAATTGATTTGGGCGCCGGCTGCCTCGGTTCTAGGCCGAGCGACGGCGGCTTTGCACGATTTCCTCTTCGTTCAACAACGCTCGCACCAACTCCGCGTTCAGGCGATGTCCGCTGCGATGCGCGATGAAGTGACCCACCAGGTCGCACCCGGCCATGGCCAGATCGCCCACCAGGTCCAGCGCCTTGTGACGCACGCACTCGTCGCGAAAGCGCAGCTCGTTCTCGACCGGCCCGTTCTCGTCGAACACCAGCACGTTCTGATACGTGGCCCGCATGCCCAATCCCCGCGACACCAGCCACTCTGCCTCCTCCGCCAGCACGAACGTGCGGCAGGGAGCCAACTCCTTGCAAAACGTCTCGGGCGTGATCACCATTTGCAGCGTCTGCCGCCCGATGGCGTTGCCGCTGCCATAGTCCAGGCGAAACTTCACGGTCATCTGGACGTCGCCGCTGGGCCGGGCTTCCACCCAACTCTCGTCGTTGCCCAGCCGCGTGACGTTGCGCACCACCAGCCGCGGCCGCTGCGCCGACTGCTCGACCACGCCCGCGGCAACCAGCGCTTCGACAAACGGCAAGGCCGAACCGTCGCAGCCCGGCATCTCGGGCTCGTCGACCCACACTTCGCAATTGTCGATCCGCAAGCCCGCCAGCGCCGCCATCACGTGCTCGATCATTTCCACCTGCGCGCCGCCGCAGGTCAGCGTGGTGCGCCGCGGCGTTTCGATCCGATTGGCCACCACCGCCGGGATTCGCGCCGCTGCCAGATCGCTCCGCACGAACACCACTCCCGTGTCGGGCGGCGCCGCACGAAACTGCAACGTCACATCCTTGCCGCTCCAGAATCCAAAGCCACGCACCGTCGCCGGTTGCGAAATCGTGCGTTGTTGCCGTAGTGCGTGCATGGATCGAGTGCTTGCCGAATCGTCGTGGAAGTGCCTGCCCGAGAACACCCGCCAGAACCGTCGCCGTCGCGGCGGCACGACGCACGTTGCGCCGGCTCGCGCGGCTGCGCGGCTACTGTGGGCGAGGAACACCGGGACGCGTCGCCGTCGGGGCCGCCACCGCGCCGCGATTCAACTCGGCCAGAATCGCATCGGTGATGTCGATGCTCGGCGAGTTGTACAGCACCGTTTTGAACATCTCGGCCCGAATCGCGTCGCGATTGTTCGCGTCCACCGGCTTGCCGTTGAACCGCAGCACCAGCGAGATGCCGTTCCGCTCGGCAAACACCCGCACCACGTTCGACACCTCGCGATAGGCGGCCAGGTACATTTGCGATTCTTGCTCGGCGAAATTTTTCTCCTCCAGCGACGCCTTCACCTTCAAGTCGCTCTGCTTCTGGGCCAGCTCTTCTTCGAGCTTCTTGTAGTCCGGCGATCCGGCCTTGAGGGTTTGCAACCGCTCGGCGCTCTTGACGAGCGCCTCCCCCTCGGCCTTGAAACGCTTGCCCGTGTTCTCCACGTCAGCCTTGAACTTTTCGCCGGCCGCCTTCAGCCGCGCGTAGTTCTCCAGGATATAAGTGACGTCGATCACTGCGACGCCGTGCGAGGCGGCGGTGCTCGCCGCGCCGCGCGGCGGCTGCACCGGTTGTTGGGCGTGCGTATACGTGAAGGCGAAGGCAGCCAACGCCATGGCCGCGCAGACGGCCGAGACAAGTGTGGTTCTCACGATTTGAGCGCTCCTTGCGTTTGTCGGTTGGTCATCCTTGACCGTCACTGCCAAGGGGCAGTTCCCCGTCGATCTCCCCCCTCCAGCAACGCCTCGCGCCAGTGGGGGGTCGTTTGGGGGCGGTATTCTGTCGAGAACCCCGAAATCCGTAAAGGCCAAAAAAACAGACGGAAGGCCGGAGGCTGGAGGCCGGAGGAAAGAGGGGGGACGAATGGCTACGACGGAACAATCAAACCACGCTAGGGAGAAGTTGGCGGCGGGGAGGTTGCCCTACGGTCCGACGTCGCCGCAACTGAAAAACCAGCCTGTGGACGAATGAAGCGCCGATGCCACATTCTGCGTATTGCTCTTTTCCTTCAGCCTACTGCCTACCTCGGCGGATCCAGCGTCACTTCCAGCTTCACTTCCTCGCCCGATCGCTTCACGGTCACCGGCACCTTATCGCCGGCCTTGTACTTGCGCAGCGCACTATCGAAATCCTCTAGATTGCCGATCTTGCTGTCGCCGAACTGGATGATGTTGTCGCCCGCCTTCATGCCCGCACGATCGGCAGGCCCGCCTTTGGTCACGCCGCTCAGGGCGTAGCCCGGCGCATCCTGGGCAAAATCCGGAATGCTGCCGAAGTACGGCCGGTCGGCACCGCCGCCCAACGTCGAGCTCTCCTTCACCTCGATGTAGTGCGGCCGCTCGTCCGCTTCCGCCAGCGCGACCGCTGTCTCTGCGACCAGGTCGCTCACCCGACGCATGCCCGCGATGTTCAACTTCTCGAAATCATCGCTCGGACGGTGATAGTCCTTGTGGCTGCCCGTGAAGAAAAACAACACGGGGATTTGCGCGCCGTAAAACGACGAGTGATCGCTCGGGCCAAAGCCGCCAGGCTTCTTCGTGATGTCGAAGCCCGCGTCCTTACCCAGCCGATCCACCAGCGCTTCGAACTCCTCGGCCGTTCCGGTGCCGTGTACGATCAGCTTCTCGTTCTCCAACCGGCCGACCATGTCCAGGTTTATCATGGCCACGGTCGTATCGAGCGGAAACAGCGGATTGCGCACGTAGCGCGCGCTGCCGATCAGTCCGCGCTCTTCGCCCGTAAAGGCGATGAACACGATGCGCCGCGGCAGCGGCTTGCCGCGCGACACCAGTTGCCGCGCCACCTCGATCAGCACGGTCGTGCCCGATCCGTTGTCGTCGGCGCCGTTGTGAATTTCCTTCACGCCGGGCGCGGCCGAGCCGGCGCCGCCCCACCCCAAGTGATCGTAATGCGCGCCGATCACGATCGTCTCGTTCGCGTGCGGGCCTTCGCCTTCCAACACGGCGATGACGTTCTTCACTTCCGCTTCCTCACGCTGCACGTTGGCTTCTCCTTCGATCCGCCAACCGGCCAGCACCGCGCTCTGCGGCGCCGGTCCCTTGTCGATTTCCGCCTCCAATTCGGCCAACGACTTGCCAAGCGCCGCCTTGACCACCCGGTCGAGCGCCTCGCGGCGACAAGTCAAAACCGGAAAGTCGCGTCCTTCGCCGTCTTCCGAGCCGGCGCCGTCGAACGGCAGCAACGGGTCCTGCGCGACGGCCAGTTGACCTGCATACTTTTGAATGTCGCCGGCAAGCTGGCCCACGCGCTCCTCGTGCTGCTTCCAATCCTCGGGCGACGCCTTCTCGATCGCCTTGAACTTCGTGTTCTCCGCCGACATATCATCCACGGCCGCTTGCCATCGCGCCCGCAGCGCGTCGATGTTCTTGCGCACGTCGAACTCGTCGTTCACGAACACCACGGCCGCCGCGCCGTGCTCATAGGCATTCGACACCTTGCGCCGAAACGGCGCATGCCGAGAATTGCTCGTGCCCTCGAACAAACTGTGCGGATTCTCCTGCTGCGGCTCGTGCCGCAAGATCACCACCGCCTTGCCTTTCACATCCACACCGTCGTAGTCGTCGTAGTTCTCATCCTTGCCCGTGATGCCATAGCCGACAAACACCAGCGGCAGATCGACCTTGCCCGAGCCACCGATCGCCAACGGGTTGTAATCCTCGCCCAGCTTCAATTCGATCCGCCGCGGCGCGCCCCCCTCCTTCCCAGGCGGCCCCACCAGCACCAGCGCGTTCGCGTCGCCCAGCGTCGCGCCGGTGGTCATCGAAAACTTCTGAAATGGCCCGCCGTCAACGACGTCCGTCTCCAGTCCCAGCTCACGAAACGCGTTGGCCACGAAATCCGCCGCCTGGTCGAGCCCCTTGGTCCCCACCCCGCGTCCTTCGCGTTCGTCGCTCGAGAGATATTCGACCCCGGTCCGCAAGCGGCTCTCGACCGTCGCGGCGTCCTCCGCCGTCACGGCAACCGGAGTCGCCGCCAGCAACATCGGCACTACCAGCGCGGCAATCATTCCCCGCGCGGCGCTACCCTGACTGGAGCCGCCCAACAACGAAACACGTGCAGAAGTATTCATAGCAACCTTGAGGGCAAGGGAATCATCGGGCCACAAGAACCTGAATTCGCCGTGCAAAGCGGGGGCGTGACGCCAAAGAGCAGCCGTTGGGCCGCTGCACGTGCAAAAGATGCGCTTTTAGGTCAAGGGGGAGGGACTAGGAAGGCACAACCAAATTCTTGGCCGCACGACACACCACGTCAAGTCAGTTTCCCCGCCCAAGCATCCAGCCGCCCGCCCCAAACTCTATCATTCCCAGCCCCCGCTCCCTAAAATCTAAAGTTGCAGCCCAATTCCAAAACCGACACGCGATCATTCTGACTGCTGACCACTATTCCCCCCTAACCCCTGACCCCTCTTCGATGCCTTCGCTCTTCGTCTATCAAGGTCAAGACCAAGGCGCCCTGTTCGAGCTCGAAGAGGGGACGCAAGGCATCGGGCGCGACGCGGCCAACGCCATCCAGGTGCACGATCACGAAGTCTCGCGCAAGCACGCCGAGTTTCACTACGACGGCGTCACCTGCACCGTCGCCGATCTCGACAGCTCCAACGGCACGTTCGTCAACGGCCAGCCCATCAAAGCTCCCTGCCGGCTCTCCAGCAGCGACAAGGTGCAGGTCGGCGGCACGCTCATGCTGTTCACCGATCCGGCCGAGAATCCGCCCGAGGACCTGGCCGACAAGATCGACATCGTCGGCCGCGAATCGGGCGACGAGCGCTCGCACATCGTCCGCTCCATGAGCCAAAGCGAAGGCAGCGGCGTCTTCGACGTCGACGGCGGCGCCAGCCCCTGGCTCGCCCGCGCCAAAAGCAACCTGCAAATCATGTATCGCACGGCCCTGGCCGTCAGCCACACGCTCGACATCGACCAACTGCTCAATCGCATCATGCAGTTGATCTTCGAGTGGGTCGAGGCCGACCGCGGCTGCATCATGATCCTCGACGAGCAGTCCAAAGAGCTCGTGCCCAAGGTCCGCCACAATCGCCAGGGCGTCGGCGCCGCCGAAAAACTGGCCATCAGCAAAACCATCCTCGACTACGTCATGGCCAACAGCGAGGGCGTGCTCACCAGCGACGCCCGCCAGGACGACCGCTGGGACAGCGCCGCCAGCATCGTGCAAACCGGCGTTCGCGAAGCCATCTGCGTCCCCATGCAAGGTCGCTACCACGTGGTCGGCGTCATCTACATCGACACCTCGATCACCCCGGCCCGCATCATCCAGCAGCGCGGCCAGCAAAACAAATTCACCGACGAGCACCTGAAGCTGATGATCGCCATCGCCCACCAGGCCGCGCTGGCCGTGGAAGATACGCGC
>JBBDYK010000134.1:0-6246 GCA_040901665.1 Pirellulales bacterium
CCAGGACTTTCTAGCGCGTGATCGTGCGGTTGCCCACGATCTGGATGTCGAACACGTGCTCGTGAGGGGCAGCGGCCGGCTGCTCGGCCGCCGGCAACGGCGAAACGTTGGGCACCGCCTGCTGTGCGCGCAGTGGCCTCACACCGAGCACGTTGGCAGCGATCGTCACCGCCACGACGAGGCGCAGCAATAGACGATCGTGGCGTGGAGCGATTGCCATGACCAAAACGATTCCGAACAGGTTGAATTGATTCACAGATGTGAGGACGCGCCCGGCACGTACGTTGCCGTGTTGCATCCTGCGACCGTGCAGGAAGATATGCGAATGCCATCTTCACCGCGGGTCCGTCAAAGGCGGCGTAGAAATACCTGAACCGCCCGTGGGTGGCAAGGTGAATTGGCCGCCAGCCGCCCGATTCGCGAGAGAAGTCGTGACCGACCGCGCAAGATACACAGGGCCGCGAATTGCTAGCAAGCCGACCAGGCTGCATCCGCCGAGAGCACCAGCGAAGACGATTCGATAGGCCGGCGCCTGCTAGCAGATGCGATGGCGCGATTTGGGCGGCAATATCCCGGCCTAAAACGTCTCCGCGGCGTTGTACTGCTCGAACTCGTCGAAGCCCCGCCGCTCGGCCGAGCGAAATCGCGTGTAATCCTTGAACCACAATAGCGGCACGACGCCGGTCGGACCGTTGCGCTGCTTGGCGATGATCAGCTTGGCTTCGTCCGCGCCGCGCGGGCGATCGTGCGGCGGTCCGCCGTCGTCGGGCAGGGTGTCGCGGTGAATGAACATCACCACGTCGGCATCCTGCTCGATGGCCCCGCTTTCGCGCAAGTGCCCTAGGCGCGGCTCCGCATCCTCGGCCTGGCGGTTCAACTGCGCCAGGCACAGCACCGGCACCTTCAACTCGCGGGCCAGGCCTTTTAATCGGCGGGCGATGCGGGCCACTTGCTCCTGCCGCGGATCGCGCGAGTTTTCGGGCTCGATGAGCTGCAAGTAGTCGATCACGATCAGCCCCAACTCCGACTTGCGCTTCAAGCGCCGCGCGGCTGCCGCGATCTCGGTCATCGTGCGGCTGGGTGTGTCGTCCACGAACAGCGGGGCCTGGCTCAACTCGGCCATCTTCTCGACCAGCTTGCCACGCTCGTCCTTCGACAGGTTGTTGTTTCTCAACCGCTGGCCGTTCACTTCCGCCAGCGAGCAGACCATGCGGTCGGCCAATTCGACCGACGACATTTCCAAGCTGACGAACAGCGTGCCGACACCCAGCTTGAGTGCCGCGTGCTCGACGAAGTTCAGCGCCAGCGCCGTCTTGCCCATGCTGGGCCGGGCGGCCAGAATCACCAACTCCGACTTGTGCAAGCCGCCCGTAAGGCTGTCGAAATCGCCAAACCCGGTCTCGACCCCGCTGACCTCCAAGTCATTCTTCATGCGGGCGTCGATGCGCGACATGGCCTCCTGCATGATGTCGTAGATCTTGGTCACGCCCGAAGCATTGCGATTGTCGAGAATGCCGAAGATTTTCTGTTCGGCCTGGGCCAGCATTTCGCGCGACTCGACCGACTCATCGTATGCGTCGCGGAGAATCTCGGTGCTGGCGTGAATCAGCGACCGCAGCGTGCCCTTGCTCTTGACGATCTCGGCATAGTAGGTGGCGTTGGCCGCGGTGGGCACCGACTGCATCACCTCGGCCAGATAGGCGGCGCCACCGATCAGCTCGAACTGGCCCGCGTTGCGCAGCCGGTCGACCAAGAGCGTCGTGTCGATCCGTCGGCCTTCATCGTGCATCGCCCGCATGTGCGTGTAGAGCGTGCGATTGGCCTCGTCGTAGAAGTCCTCGGGACGGACGATGAGCGCCACGTCGTCACAAACGGTCGGCAGCAGGAGAATGCTCCCCAGCACGCCGCGTTCGGCCTCGAGGTTTGCTGGAGGCTGGCGGTCGAGAATCTCGGAGTTGGCTTTCATGCCTGCGGGCCTCCGTGCTGGCGCGCATCGCACAGCGCGCGTTCAATCGGTCGCCGTGTGCCCGGCGGCGAGCTTCATGCGGAGCAACTTACTTCGCGTCCCGCGCCTTCTCCGTAGCACCGCCCCGGTCCGCGACACTCTTGTCGACGGCCTCTTCGGTCACGGTGGGCACGACCCAAACCTTCAGCTCGGCTTCGATCTCGTGCCCCATGTGAATCAACACCGTATACAGGCCGAGCTCTTTGAGCGGTCCCTTGAGCCGGACTTGATCGGCGGTGATCGTGACCTCGTTGCGTTTCAGCGCGGCCACGATTTCCGGCGCGCCGACCGAGCCATACAAGTGGCCCTCGTCGTTGGCGTTGGCCTCGATCGTGACGCTTTGCCGCTCAAGATTGGCCGCCATCTCGCGCAGGCCGGCCATGCGGGCGTTCTGAATCTCTTGCAGCTTGGCCTTGTGCTTCTCGACCATCCGCTTGTGATGGTCGGTGGCGATCGTGGCCAGCCCCTGCGGCAAGAGGTAATTCATGGCGTAGCCCCGTTTGACCTCGACCACATCGCCTTGCGCGCCCACGTGATCCACGGATTGGATCAACAGCAGCTCCACGCCGTTGTGCTTGCCGCGGGGAAGGCGCTTGGGTCGCGCCGGCTTCTTGGTCGCATTTGCCTTGGCCATGACGATTCCTCGAGAACCCTGTGTTCGTAGTATTTGGAAGTCTTGTTGCTGTTTCGATTCGATGTGTTCGCGGACTACGGCGCGCGGACTAAAACGGAATATCGTCGTCCGGCGGCATCTCCATCTCGTCGCGGTTGGACGCTTGCGAGGCCGGGGCTGGGGCACTGCTGCTGCGCTGTCCTCCGCCCCCGCTTCCACCCGCGCCACCACCTCCTCCGCCGCCGCGTCCGCCCAACATTTGCATCTTGTCGCCGACGACGCGGAGCTTCGAATTCTTCTTGCCGTCCTTCTCCCAGGTATCGAGCTTCAACCGACCCTCGATCAAGACGTTGGAACCCTTGCTCAGGTACTCGGTGGCCACCTCGGCCGTGCGCCCCCACAGCGTGACGTCGACGAACGTGGTTTCCTCGACCCATTCGCCGCTGGCCGTCTTGCGGCGATCGTTGATCGCCATTCGCAACTCCGTCACCGCGGTGCCACTGGGGATATAGCGCAGCTCGGGATCGGACGTCAGGTTGCCGACCAGGATCACGCGATTGTAACTGGCCATCGTCCGCTCCTTCCTATTGCGCGTTTCCGATTCAACTTGCTCATTCGTCGTCGCCGCCCACGAGCTCGTCGACGTCGACTTCGACGTCGACAGCCGCGGCGGCCTTGGGCAATCGCGCCGACTTGGCGAGCTCAGCCGTGCGGGCTTGCTCGGCCGCCTCCGCCTCGCGGCGCAACACGGCCGGGTCGGCCAGCGCGTGGGCCACCAGCGCGTCGGCAATCCGCGGATCAACCTTCAAGAACAGCGTCCGCAAGATGCTCTCGCTGAGCTGGCACTGCCGGGTCAGACCGGACAGCTCGCCGCTTTCGAGCTTGAAGTAGCTCAACCAATAGGTGCCTTTGCGATGTCCGTCGATCGGATAGGCCAGCCGTCGTTCTTCCCACAGCCGGCTTGCCAGCATCTGGCCGCCGGCCTTGCCGATCAATTCCGGAATCTGCCCCGAGACGTTGGCCGCATCGCGGGCATAGCGATTCGTGTCCAGAATGAACATTCCCTCATAAACGTTAACAGCCACGACAGAGCTCCCGGACAGATTTCCTGATTCGAGTATCTTAGTTATATCGATTCATCGACACGGCCAGGCCCTCGCGGACCCACGCCTCGACGGCGTCGGCCGCAAGCATGATGGCTACGTCGATCTCATCTTGCTCGTCCTTGGCGAAACGCCCCAGCACCCAGTCGGCCGCGTCGCGCCCCTGGGGGGCGGCGCCGATGCCGATTCGCAAGCGGGCAATATCCTGCGTACCCAATCGCAATAGGACGTCCGCAAGTCCTCGTTGACCGCCCGATGACCCGCTGCCGCGGAACCGCAACTTGCCCAAGGGCAGGTTGAGGTCGTCGCCCACGATCAGCAGATCCTCGGTTTCGATCTTATAAAAATCCCTTGCCGCCAGCACGCTGGCACCGCTGCGGTTCATGAGCGTGTGCGGGCATAGCAGCAGGGTTTTTTCCTCGGTAATACTGGCTTCGACCACCTCGCCGTTAAAGGCTTGCTTCGGCTGGCTCCGCGCGTGTCGCCGGGCCAATTCCGCCAACACGCGAAAACCCACATTGTGTCGCGTGCCTTCGTACTTGCGCCCCGGATTTCCTAAGCCGACCACAAGTTTCATGGACCGCGATCAACCTTCCAGAACCAGGACTCCTTACACGCCCCGCCGTCATGGCAGACACCTGACGCACAAAACTCCCGATGCTTGGGCGCGACGCTACTCCTCGGCTTCCTCTTCGTCTTCGGCCTTGCGACCGATGATTTCCGGCTCGGCGCCTCCCGCCGCGGCCGCACCTTCCTCGCCTTCCTCGCGGACCTCAACACAGTGTACCAGCACCGTCTCGGGGTCGGTAATCAACGTTACCCCGGCGGGCAACTTCAAATCGGCCGCGGTCAATTGACCGTCGACCGCCAGTTCGGCGATGTTCAATTCGAGCTTCTCGGGAATCGACAGTGCTTCGCACTCGATTTCGACTTCGTGCACCAGATGCTCGATGGCGCCGCCGTCCTTGACGCCGATGGCCTGGCCCTTGAGTTCGACGCTGACCATCACCTCGATCCGCTCGTGGGCCGAAACGCGGGTGAAGTCGACGTGCAGCACGTGCGTGCCGTAGGTGTCCCACTGGAGTGCGCGGATCAAGGCCTTCTCTTGCACGGCGCCGGCCAGGTCGACCACGCGGCCGCCGTGGCGGACCACGGCCGCCATTTCATCCGCCACCACCGCCAGATTCTTGTTGGCCTCGCCGTGGCCATACAGCACCGCGGGAATTCCGCCGGTGCGTCGCAGCCGGCGCGACTCGCGCTTGCCGCCCTTTTCTCGCTCTTTGACGTTCAATGTCTCGGCCATGAACCGACCTCAATCCGGTTGGAAACTCGATGGATCAAGCGGCACTACGGCGCCGCGTTGGATTCGTGCCACGCATTTGGATGGGCCGTTGCACCGCCCGAGAGCCGCAACTCCCGCCGGCGTTTGACCCGCCCCCGCCCCGCAACCCTGGCAGGGGCAAACCAACCATTGTCTCCGAATGGCCGCGTTTTTCAAGCCCAGGCGGGCACTGAAAAAGTCCACGCAGGTCGAACTGGCCGAATCTCGGCCCATTACGCTGCAATTGCCGCTCTCCACGCCGTTGGCACTCTGACAGTGGCCGCCGGGGGTTAACTGTGGGATTGCAAAGAAAAGCGATGGGTGAGGGATTCCGATCACCGGAAGGCCCAACCGACCCAAGCCACGAGGCCCACGGATATCCAGACTCCAATGAATGCGATTAGGGCGCATCCAAGCAATTTCAGACGATCATAAATCCAACCCGTTGTGGAATCGCTTCCAGGTCGAAATACAAACAGGACTGGCCAGTCCCGCCTCTCGTATTTTTCAATTGGACAGGATTGCTTAAAAGAAGGGTCGTATACCACTCCATCGTTCAACGCGATGCAGTGCCACTCCCCGCGCCATGTCCAAGGTTGGCGGACGCCAAGGACAAGGAGGCTGCTCGTTTCTGCAAACCGAAAAGCTGGCCGAAACCACCCGAATTCCGGGCTTCGCCAGCTAATTCCAGTTGCATGTTTTAGCACGCGCAAAACCTCCCGTGCATGCAATCCTCTCTTGCTCAATTCCACCGGATTGTGCGCAGCCGCAGTCTCGTATGGCACGTTTGCCACGATAGCTGCGGTTGCGATCACACAGTCATTTCTCTGCCGCTGCATGACATGTTTCAGCGGCCGCACGCCGAGGATGAAAATCATCGTGCTCACTTCCCGCACGCTAACCGTGGGTTTGCCAGATGTGCCGTTTGATCAGTGTGGCCGACGACGTTTGAGCCCTCAAGGACGACAAAGACCACGGGGAACAATTCATTGAATTTACTTCGTTGTCCCGGTGCGAAAGTGATCAGCGAAACTGAACTTTGAGTTACCAAGGCAGGGAGATAACAGAAAAACACACGCTCACATTTCCTCTCCTCGAAATCCGAGCAATGGATTGCGCAGACGACGCACAACAATCTGATCGCGTCGTGCTAGTGTAGTGTCACGTAAATAACGGAACTTATGATTTGGTTGCGGGTTTCATC
>JBBDYK010000135.1:0-6245 GCA_040901665.1 Pirellulales bacterium
CGTGCATGTTGGCCATCGTCATCTGCGGCACCTCGACCTCGACGCGCTGGTTCGGCGCGACGACCGTTGGCAGGTCGAGCTTTACGGGCACCATCTTTTCGATCTGATTGAGGCGGAGCTTCACGATCGCGTCGGCGGAGGCCAGGTCGAGCGCCATCAGCGGGCTGAACTCGAGCGAGAAGCCTTCTTCGAGCGTGCCCATCTCGGGCTGGTAGCCGGGCCATTGGGTCTGCGTGGCGATCGCTCCCTTCACATACTGCCGCGGCCGCATCGTCGAGAGCACGATTGACTGGCCGTTGGAAATCAGTTGTTGCGGCGAGTTGAATTCGCGGTAGTCGGTGCGGCGGCTGAGCTCGGAGAGGAGAAGCTGAGCGTCTTCTTTGGCCAGCAGCCAGCCTTGGATGCCGGGCGTTTGGACGGGGATTGGCGTCATCATCGGCAGGGCCTTCGCGCGCCAATTGGGATTCACGACGGTCGCCACGCGGAGCGAAAACGCATAGGCGTCGGCCTGGGTGTTGACGAAGCGATCGACGATGTCGGCGGCGACGGCTTGAATCTCTGGCGTGTGGTAGACGCGGAGCGTGTTGCGGTTGGCGACCAATAAAGAGTCCCCCTGCGAGTGCCAGGTTTCGTAGCCGGTCTCGCGGAGGATCCAATCGACGATCGTCTGCTCGGGGCGATTGGTGCTGACGACGCGGGAAGTGTAAGGGGTGATCTCGTACTCGCGCCAGACCTGGCCTTGGTCGTTGGAGAGCGCGCCGGAACCCTTGGTGACGCGTGCGCGGGTGGGTCCGGCGCCGATCGGCGTGATCGGCGCGGCGGCGGGAGCGCCGGTGGAAGGATAGGCCCCGGGTGTGGCGGTGGGGGAGGAGGCAGTGCTTGTGCTGCCGTAACGGTCCGCGCCGTCGGACGGTGCGCGCCAATTGCCGGTTTGTTGGGCGGCGAGATTGGACGCCAAGACAATCGCGAGTGCTAGAGTTGTGAGTCCAGCCAGATGAAGATTCGAGCGCATGGGGAAGTCTCCGTCGAATGCGTCGTGATCGCATTCAGGCAGCAGTTCCGGTCGGTCGGATGCGAGAGGGGCGAAGTATAGGAATGGCACCGATGGCCGACAAGATGGGCGACGACTGTGCTAGCAGCGAAATCCCGCGGGAACTATGATGGTGCCAGTTTGGCCGATCTGTGCGTTGATCTTCATGGTGTCGCCGGAGGGCCTGTCGGTTGGGAATCGAAGTCTTACTCGTCCTGTTCATTCTGTGGGTGGTCGTGACCTTAATCGGTCACGGCACGTGGGTGCTGTTGGCCGCGATGTTTGGCCAGCGGAAGCCGCCGCCAAGAGCGCCGCGCGAGCCAGAAGTTCGCGCCGATCCGCAGTCGGCGCTCGATGCGCTCGGGCAGCAACTTGCGCGGCTCGCGGATCTGAAGTCGGTCGACGCCCAGACGTACGCGGCGATCCAGGCGGCGATCAAAGCTCAGGAAGAGCGGCTGGCGGACGTTGCCGCAAAGAAAGCGACGGCGGCGGCAGCACCATTACCGACGGTGACGCCGATTGCGACTGTCCCGAAAGAAGCACTGGCGGAGCCGGCGGCACCCGCAGTTCTCGCCGCGCCGGAGCCCGCAACATCACCGGCCGAGCGAGTCCGCGCGTATGCTGCAAGTCGGATCGCCGCGGTCGAGTCGGAGCCAGTGCCACCGCCGGCTCCGCCCAAACCGCGCGAAGCGCTGTCGCGGTTGTTCGCCGCGTTCATGGAAGAGAAAAACATCCGCTGGGGCGAGCTGGTGGGCGGGCTGTTGATCGTCGGCTGCTCGGTGGCGCTGGTGATCAGCTTCTGGTCGGAGATCGCGGCGCGGCCGATGCTGAAGTTCGGGCTGTTGGGCGGTGTGACGGCCGCACTGTTTGGCGTCGGGCTCTACACCGATCGACGCTGGAAGATCCACACCACGAGCCACGGCATTTTGGTGATCGCCACGCTGTTGGTGCCGCTCAATTTTCTGGCGATCGCGGCGTTCACGCGGGGCGCGGCGGCGAACGACGCGGTGACGCTCGTCGGCGAGGTGGTGTCGGCGATGGTGTTTGCGGCGCTGGTGTATCTGGCGGGAAGAATCATTTCGCCGGGGGCTGCGGTGCCGCTGGCGGTGGGCGTGATGGTGCCGTCGCTGGCGCAGCTGCTGGTCCGCCGCTGGGCCGAACCGACGGCGACGCTCGCGCTGCTCTATGCCCTCGCGGCTGTGCCGATCGCGTGTTACGTGGCGACGACGTCAGTTGTCGTGCGGCGCCGCGCGATCGATCCGGTGTTCGAGGAATCCAATGCGATTCGACTGTTCACGTTGCTTGGCGTGGTGAGTGCGGCGACGTTCTTTCCGCTGGCGTTGTTGGCGTGGAAGGTGCCGCCGGTGGAGGACACGATCCATCGACTTTCGCCGCTGGTGGTGTGGTGTGGGGTGCCGGCGCTATTATGCGGACTTTTGTTCTGGCGGCGGATGACGGAGCGAAAGTTGAGTGGCATCCAGACGGCGGGTCTGGCGGTGGGCGTGCTGGGGGCGGGCATCATGGCGGGAGCGGCGGTTGCCGCGTGGCCCGATCCGGCGACGTTGCTCCCGGTGGCGGCGATGAACTTTTTCGCGCTCACGGCGGTCGCGTTCTGGTTCGGGATCCCGGCGGCCCACTTGCCGGCCGGCTTGGCGCTGGTGGCGATGTGGCTGATTTCGATTTACGTGCGGCGCGGGGACGTCGGCTGGACGCTCGCGAGTTACGAACCGCTCAGCCGGGTGCTCGTCTCGGCGATGACCGGCCGGATGCTGGTGCCGCTGGTCGCGGTGTTTGGCGTGGCGGCGGGGATGCTGCGACGCAGCGGGCGGCGCGAAGACGGGCTGATGTACGCGATCGTGGCGGCGGTCACGGCGGCGGCGAGTCTGGCGCTCGTCCTATGGTTTGGGTTTGCCCGGGCCGGCGATCCGGAAAACATCGTTTGGACGCTCGGCATCTACGCGATTGCGGCGTTGGTGGCTGGGGTGCTTCTCGATCGGCCGGCCGTGGTGTGGGTTGGACCGGTGCTGTTGCTCGCCGCGTTGTGGCAGGCGATTGTCTATCGTTGGGCGAACGCGACGGGGCTGGAATTGCCGCGGGTGACGGTGCTCATCATCCACGCGACGTTGATGGTGCTCGGGGCGTCGGCGATTGCCTGGCGTTGCCGTGGGCACGCGAATTTGCGGACCGCGCTGGTGGCGTGGGCGGCGATTTCGTCGGCGGTGGCGGCGGGGCTACTCGTCGCGGCGATTCCAGAAACTTCCACCGGGACCGTGGCGGTTTACTTGGCATGGCTCGCGGCGGTGTGGCTGGCGCTGTCGTTCGTTACCAGTTGGGCGGGCGTTTTTACGGCGTCGCAGATTGCCGCGGTGCTGGCGATTTTCGCCGGCGTGACGGCGGCGGTCGAAACGCGCGACTGGTACACGGCGGCGGCGCATCCCTGGCTCGACCCCTGGTTCCTCGCAGCAGAGGGCGTGGCGCTCGCGTTTTTCGCGCTGGTGATGGGTGGCGTGCGCTGGATTTTTTCCAGGATCGCCGCGCGGCGTGCGGAGTTCGTGATCGAGTTGCCGCCGCCGGCCTGGTACGCCGTCGGCGACCGGCTGCTCAATGCCCCGTGGCCGGCGGTCGACCGCGTGCTTCAAGTTGTGCTGGTCGTCGTGTTCGTGGCGGTGGCGATTTACGCGGCCGTTCCCGGTGTGGGGCAAGAGCTGGCGCCGCTCGAGGCCGCGCGCGGGGCAGCGGCGGCGGTGCGCGTCGTGACGCCGATCGACGATTTCGAGATCGCGGGCATCGACCACACACACGCCGCCGATCGCGGGGCCTGGCTGTTCGGCGCGGCGGTGGTCGCCACGATCGTGGTCGGCATGCAGCAACGTCGGCACCTGGAGTGGTGGGCGCTGGCGCTTTTATTGGTGATTGCGATGGTTTGTCCATTGGCTGCGGCGCGGTGGGAGCCGGAGGTTGCTGTGGCATCGGCACTCCGCTGGTGCTCGGCCGGGTTTTTTCTGGTCGCGTCGGCGGCACTGTGGGCGGCGGCGCGCGGACGCAATTCTATCTTTGATGGCATTCGATTTAAGTTGCTACGCAATTTGTTGGTTGCGTTAGTTGTGCTGGTGTACGTAGCGATGGGCGCTTACGTGGCCAGCAGCGCGCTGCGAATTGCCGGTGTCGCGCCAAGCATCGAGGCGTGGATGCCGTGGGTGCTGGGTTGGGCGTTTGTTGCGGGACTCGCGGGACTCGCCCTGCCGCATGTATGGATGCGACAATTCACCGCTCTGCCGGAGGTCGTGGTGGAGAAACTGCAGCCGCAGTCCGGCGCCATGCGCAATGCGCTTTTGCTGCTGGCGTTTTGTCCGCTAGCAATTGTCTGTGCGTTTGCGGTGGCGGCGGCGCTCGATCAGCATCCAATCGTCGGGCCCGATCCGGCGAGTTGGTTCCGCAGCATCGGTTGGGACGTGACGTATGGCGTGCCGCTGGCAATCGTCGCGCTTACGCTGGTGGGCCACGCGATCCGCGACCGATCGAGCGGCTTGGCGTTTTCGGCGGGGCTCTTGGCCAACGTGGTGGCGACGATCGTGGTGCTGATGCGGCTCGCGCGGGGCGGCAATGGGCTGGATGCTACGGCGTGGGTGACGATCGCACAAGTCAATGCGATCGTCGCTGGTGTGGCGGCGATTGCCTGGTTGGCGGCGGTTCGCTGGAGCCGTGCGCGCGAGCCGGTGCTCTTGCGGACGCAGACGGCGCTGGCGACCGCGTTCTGCGGCACTTTCTTGTTGCCCGGGGCCGTGCAACTTGCGGCCGAGCCTGCCAGCAGTGAGCTTTGGTTGGATCATGCCGGTGGCGTGACAGGTTGGATCGCACTCGCACTGGCCACGATCGCGGCGTGCTGGTCGAATTGGCGACGAACGGTCTACCAGCCGATCGTCGCGTTTTTTCTGGCCGCGCTCGTCGCGCTGGTCGCGCTGGCGAGCCTGCGTTGGGATACCGGAAATTGGCTCGCGTATCACACGCTGCTTGTTGGGTTGACGGCGGCGGCGTGGCTCTTGCCGATCGTCACGCTGGCTGCGAATCGCCTGCTGGCAAGTGCCGACGATTTGCCGGATCCCATAATTTGGTCCTCGGTCTCGGCCCGTGTCTTTGGATTGGCCGCCGTCGCCTTGGGAATTCGTGCGCTGGATGGCGATCCGGCGGCGCCGTGGTGGACGATCGGCGTGCTCACGGCGATCTGCTTGCGCAATGTTTGGATCGCCTGGCGAACTGGCGGCCGCGGTTCGATGTGGATCGCTGCGGCGCTGGCAAATCTCGCGGTTAGTATTTGGTGGATTGACCAGGGGCACCGACTGACCGCGACGAGCGGACGCGGCGAGCCGGTCGAGTTCTTGTGGATCAATGCGATCGCCGCCGCGGTGGCGGCAGTGATTAGCGCGTGGGTTGAACGTCGGACGTTGGAGTGGGCGGTGAAGTCCAGGTGGATCTCGGTGCACCGTTTTGTCGCATGGGCGATTGTTGTCGTGCTTTTGATCACGACAGCCGGCCGGCTGGTTGGCGATCTGTCGGGTAACTTCATCGAAGTGAGCACCGCGCTCGGTTGGGCCGCGTGGTGCGCGGCGGTCGTGGCGGCGGTGGCATGCTGGTGGGATCCGCGGTCGCGGTGGCCGGTGGCGTGCATCTACACGGTGGGGCTCGTGGCGGTCGGGATGTATTTGGACGGACTCGACTTTCAGCCGCCGATGTTCGAGTGGGCGCTGGCCATGGCGCTGGCCGCATATTCACTGGCGACAAGTTTCCTTTGGAGCCGGCGGAGTGAAATTGGGGCGGTGCTTGCGCGGTTGCGCGTGCCCGCTGCTTCGCAGGGGGAAAGCGGACACGGCTGGTTAGTTGCGGTGAATGGCTTGTCGGCAGTCGCGGTGCTGGCGCTGGTGGCCTGGATCGAGGTCAGCATGCCGGAATTGCGGCACCGGATGATTGCCGCCTACGCGGTCGGCGCGGAGGCCTTGGCGATCGCGCTCTTGGCGCGTGGTGCGGTGCGGTCGCCGCTGCAATATGTGGCCCTGGTGTTCGGCGTGCTGTTCGCGGTCGCGTTTGGTTGGGCGTGGTTGTCACCGGACATGCCGGCGCCGTGGCTGCATCGAGTCGTCGCGGCGATCGTGGCGCTGGCGGTGATGATGGTCGTTTATGGGCTGGGGCTGGTGAAGCTGTTGCGGCGGGAGAACGATTG
>JBBDYK010000136.1:0-6218 GCA_040901665.1 Pirellulales bacterium
AGTCCCAGCGAGTGCGCTTCCAGCAGCGAACCGCACACCTGCAACAAGATCTGAATCACACGGCCGTCGGGCTGTGGTCCAAACTTCTCCACCATCGATTGCAGCGAGAAGCCATCGAGAAACTCCATTGCATAGTAAAACACGCCCTCGTCCGTGCGGCCGTAGTCGTAGATCGTGATCGTATTGGGGTGATTGAGCTGGCTGGTGTGCTGCACCTCGCGCTCGAACCTGGCAATGGCGACGTCCGTCGTCTTGCTGGGCTCGAGCAATTTGATGGCCGTTGGCCGGCGCAGCAGGGCGTGACGAGCCCGATACACGGCACCCATGCCTCCTTCGCCGATCTTCTGCTCGAGCGCATACTGGCCCAGCTTGCCTGCGGCCAGTACGGCTTCGCGCATCCGCTTCTCCAATCGTCCGGCCAACAAGGTCAATGCCAGCAGCGTCAGCGCGGCGGCGGCCAGCAGCCCGAACAAGATCCAAAACACAAAGCGAATCATGAACACCGGCCGGTAGACCTCGGCCACGTCGACCTCGGTGGCCACGCCAAAGTCATACTGGGGCAGCCACTTCCAAGCTCCCACGACCATCACGCCGCGATAATCGCGATAGCCCGCGCCGTTGATGCCCTCGTGGCCGGCGGTGGCGTCCTGGGCCATCATCGTCAGCGGTTGCTGCGAGCGCCGCAGCGAGGGCACCTGGCCGGCCATCATGTCCACGCCCGGATCGCGCAGCTCCAACGCCAACTCCGAGCGGGCGTCTTTCCGATCGGGCAACAAACCGACTTGCTTCAACTGATCCTCGAAGCGGCTGGACGAGAGCATCGTGCCTTGCTGGTCGAAGGCGTACGTCTCTCCCGTCTGGCCGAAGCGACCCACGTTCAGAATCTGCGTGAACTCCCGGCCCGGCTGCAAGCGCAGCGCCAGGAAACCCACGATTTGGTCGTCCGGGTCGGCTACCGGCGCGGCCACGAACATGGTCGGCAGGCCGACTTCGATCTCGCCACGTTCGTTGGGCAGCGGCACGCGCGACGCAAAAGGTCGCGAAACCAGCGCCTCGCCGGCGAAAATCTTGTCCCCGAATTCCTTGTGCCGCAGCGTCGACAACTGGCCGAACATGCTCTCGTGCTCGGCCGACAGGATTTCGCCCTGGCGGTCGACGACCACGCAGCCGGGGAAATCATGCGCTTGAAGAATGGGCTGGATCGCGGCGGCGAACTGCGCCTGTTGGGGCGAGTCTTGCAACTCGCGCGGCGTGCGATTTCCTTCCGCGTTGAACTGCACCAGCGCCACCACGGCCCGGGCAACCTCCGGGTCGTGCGTCGCGGCCGTGGCGATGTCCTCCTGCATGTGCATCCACAGCGACAGCGCCGTGACGTCGGCATTCAACAGGGCGCGCAGCTCCTCCTCGACCTGCTGCTGGATCGATTGCTCGACGTGCGAGCGGAGCCACGTGCCGGCCACGGCCAGGGCGATCATCGCCACGACTGGCGCAATCCAAACGTGGCGGCGCAGCCAACCGGGCGAAAACGACATCCGCCCGCTGCGGCCAAAGGCGCTGCGCAGCTTGCGAATCGACGTCAGTCGTTGACTATCGTTTGCGCGGGGAGACTCCGCCACGACATACCTTCCTGCACGGGTTTCGAACCAATCGAGCGCACGAGGCGCTCAGGCAATCACACGTCAGGCGGCCGCAGCCGGCAAGCTCCGCACGCCAAGCGCCAACATCACCAGCGCCCAGCCGTAAAAGATCATGTCGATGCCGATGAACAGGCCGATGACCCACAAGCCGCTGTCCGGCCACTGCCGCCAGATCAGTATACCAAGCGCCAGCGTGATGATGCCGTTGAGCAACAACCAGACCCAGTGTTGAAAGTTGCTGGACACCGCCACGACGATGCGCATCACACCCACGAAGATCAACGCCAGCGCCAACATCAACGTCAGCGTCACCGCCGCTTGCAACGGCTCATTGATGAACATGAACCCTACGACCAGGTACAGCACGCCGCTGAGCACGTCGATGAAGAATCCGCTCCAGGCGCGGCGCACGAACCCATGCGCCAATTGCAAGGCGCCGCCAACGATCAACAACCATCCGAACATGACGACCGAAGCCACGGTGGTGAAAACCGCCGCGCCCAGCGCGATCATGCCCAACGCGATCAGCGCAATACCCAGCGCCAATGCCCAACCCCAGTTACGCCGCAACCCGTCAATACCGACCATTGCAAAGCCAGTGGCCATGATTCGCACCTCCGCTGGATGAACGTGTTCGTGAAAGCGTCAACCAACACGCGTAGTCAATCGCTGCGAGGACGCTCGGGCCCATCGCGGTCTGGATGCAACGACCCAGCGGACAGGGATGCACGATTCGTCGGTGGAGAGAGCCGCCAGAAGCCGGGACCGATCCTCTCAATATATATACATTGCCGATAATGCGACAGCGCCCGCCAGCAACGGCGGACGAGCCCTCATTGTCCGCACAATCGCGCCGACTCAACGTTCGGCCGTTTCCAGCTCGCCGACCACCATCGCGTGGACGTCCAAGCGCGGCACGACCACGGAAGTGCCCTCGGCCGTCGCGTCCGCCTTGAGCTCCAAACCGTCTGGCTCCAGATGAATGCGCTGCAGGCGATATTGCGGGCCGAACCGCACGCGAATCTCGTGGATCGGCACGGTCTCCTCGCGCAGCGGCACGTCGTCCACCGGCAGGGCGTGATGCGCCGTGGTGTTCAAATCGTTGAACAGATGCACGATCAGCCGCTGGCCATCGTGGGTCTGGCGCATCACCTGGGCGTGGACGCACATGGGCGCTTCGATCCTCACCGGCGGCGGCGACGAGGCCGCCCACTCGATCGCGTGCACCAGCGCCAGCCGCTGGTACGGATAGGGATACAAGTAATAGGCCGCGTCGAAGCTGGCCGGAAAGTAAACGACGCGACCTTGGCCGACTTGGTGCGTCACCACGCCGGGAAACTCGGCCGCGTCGGCCAGTCCCTTGGTGCGCAACGTGCCAATCACCCGGGCCGACGATCGCGCCGCCACCTTGAGCGCCGCTCCTTTGAACGTCACCGGCTCGGCGCCGACATAGGTTGGCATCTTCCCCTGGTTGAGCAGCGACGTGGTGTCCTGGCGAAACTCGAACACGTTCTGGCGCTTGTCCCAATAGTCGGCACCGATCGACCTGGCGAAATTCACATCCAGCTCTTCCGGTTGACCGGCAACCGCCGGCGGCAGGCCCAGGTAATCGACGCCCAAGACGCCGGCGAGCGCGAAGTTCTCGCGCGCTTCGCCAAACTCGTCGAACAGCGATGTATCCAGGCTGGCGACTAGTCCGCCGCCACGCCGGACGAAGGCCTCGACCGCCGCCGCTTGTGCCGCGTCGAGACAGGCCGTGTTGGGCATGACCAGCACTTTGTACCTGGCCAAATCCGCCTCGTTCAGATTCCAATCGTTGATCACTGCCACGGGCAGATGCGCCTCGACCGCGGCGCGAAACGCGCCGAACACGGCCGCCATATAGCGCTCTTCGACCTGGCCCGCGGTGCGCCCGTAGAAGTTCCGCGTATTGTCGCTCATCACCAACGCCGCCCAAGGCTCGGGCGATTTATGCACCAGCCACGGCTTGCGGCGGGCCACTTCGTCGAGGCAGTGGTACAATTCCTGCTGCAGATTCTCCGGCTGCGCTACGGCGATGCTCGGCGCCGCGCCGTAGGTCAACGCCAGCATCATTCGCCGCATGATCTCCGTGGGCGGAAAGCTGTCTTTGCCGTACGGATTGCCATGGCTGAGGATATACGGCTCGCTGAACGCCACGCGATGATTGGTCGTCGCCCAGATATAGGCGTTGGCAAAGGCGGGCACGATCGTCGTGCCGCGATTCGACTCGTCGAGCCAGAACTCCTGATCCGGCGCATCGAGCAACAGGTTCATTCGCGCTGGCATGTTGCGCGGAATGCTCAGAAAATGGCCAAAACGACCGGCGTTGGTGGTCCACGTGACCAGCGCCACCTCGGGCTTGATGGCCTTGAGACGCGTTTGCATCCGCTGCACCACGTTCTCCAGCCGCCGGTCGGCCCAGTGCTGATAGCGGCGGAAGGCCGCGTCGTTCATGTCGGCGTTGGGAATCTCGTGGCCCGTGGCGTGCCGATAGTTCTCGCGGCAATGCTGGCAATAGCAGACGCCGCCATAGTGCAGCCCATCGAAGCTGAAGGCGTCGACGTCGGGATAGAGCGTGACGATCTCGGCCAGCAATTCGACGAAGAAGTCTCCGTACGGACCCAGCAGACACAGCATGCCGCCGTGCGGAAACTGCTGCAGATCGATCTCAGGAATCTCGGTCGTGTTCGTCGCGATGCGGCGCCAGTCGCGATGCAGTTCGTACACTTCGCCCTGCAAACAAGGTGGAACCACGCCCAGGATGCGCACGCGCAGCCGTTTGTATTCGGCGATGTCCTGCTCCAGGCGGCCCAGCGGTACGTGCGGGCTGCGCCGCTTGAGCAGCTTGCTGTCGTAGTACGCATAGAACGGGTCGACGAATCCCATCTCACTGATCGTCACTCCGTGCGCGGCGGCCCGAGCGCGAGCGGCCGAGTCCATTGCCGATAGCGTGTAGCCGCAGCCGGTGGTTTCCTGCACCCAGGCCGGGATTTTTATCTGCCGAAACGTGCCGCTGTCGAATGGCTGCGCCATGATCGGCGCATCCCACGGGCTGGGTTCATCACCGCGACCTTGGAGCAGCGGAAGCAGCCAGGCCACGGCGACGGCCAACCATAGTTTCGCGCGCGCCAAATCAACCATCGTTGATCTCCAAGCTACGGACCGCACGGGGGAATTCACTGCCGACGTTGCCTAGCAGTTGCCTTACTCGGCGGCCGCGGGCATTTCTTCGCCCATCGGCTGCCCCGGTTGCAGGCGCTCGTCGTCCGACATGACATACGCGAGCATTGCCGCCAGCATCAGCCCGACGACCAGCCACACCCGCCAGTCCTTGTGCAGCCCCTGCGGCTTGCGGTGTTGATGGTTGTGGTCGTGCCCGTGATGGTCGTGCCCGTGATGGTCGTGGTTGTGTTCGTGGCTCATGGGTATCCGTTGGTTGGTCCGTAGAGGGTTCGCAAATTGGCGTTGCGGGTCGACATCCTGACGCCCAGGCGCGACCGCTGCTGCCCAGTGTACACCGTCGACAATCGCTGGCACAGCTTGCCGACCGCCGTCGACAAGCATACGATCGAGTCGATCGCGGGGCCCCTGACAAGCATTTGGTGCGCGCGCAGGACAGGTCCGTTTTCCGCGGGCGTTTTTGGGGAGCATCCATGTCGCAACCATCGAACCAGGCACGTGGCAACGGCGCCACGGTCGACGCCGTGATCGTCGGCGCGGGCTTGGCGGGACTCACCGCGGCGCGCGACCTGGTGCGCGGCGGCGCGTCGTGCGTCGTGCTCGAAGCCCGCGACCGTGTCGGTGGCCGCACGCTGAGCCAACCGCTCGCCGGGGCTACGATCGACACCGGCGGCCAATGGATCGGTCCCACGCAACACCGCCTGGCCGCGCTGGCCCAAGAGCTCAACGTTGCCACGTTTCCGCAGTACCACACGGGTCGCAAGCTGCTGAGCTGGGCCGGTAAGCTCTCGAGCTACGAGGCCGACCTACCGAAGTTCTCGCTGCTGGCTCAACTCGATCTATTGCGCATGGACCGCAGGCTGAAGCGGCTGGTGCGCGAAATCCCACCCGAGGCCCCCTGGCGCGCCGCGCGAGCGGCCGAATGGGACGGCATGACCGTCGAGACCTGGAAACAGCGCCACATGCGCACCGCGGGCGGGCGGCTGTTTCTCGACGTGGTGACTCGCGCCGTGTTGACTTCCGAACCGCGCGACGTCTCGTTCCTGTATTTCCTCAGCTATTTGCGTTGGGGAAACGGCTTGGAGGAGTTGATCTCCATCAAGAAAGGCGCTCAGCAGGATCGCTTCGTCGGCGGCGCCCAGCAATTGTCAGAGAAACTGGCCGAGCAACTCGCGCCCCGCGTCGTACTTGCTGCGCCGGTGCGCGCCATCGAGCAGCATGCTGATGGCGCCATCGTGCACAGCGACGCCGGCACATTTCGTGGACGCGTGGCCGTTGTGGCGGTGCCGCCGCTGCTGGCCGGTCGCATTCACTACACCGCGCCGCTGCCTTCCACGCGCGATCAACTGACGGCGCGGCTGCCGATGGGCTCGGTCATCA
>JBBDYK010000137.1:0-6202 GCA_040901665.1 Pirellulales bacterium
TGCTACAGCGTAATCGTGCCGCCGGGCTCGAGCACGATGGGCTCGGCTTGGGTTTCACTGCGGACGCGGGCGGCCCATGCCTGCGCGTCCTGAGCGATGGGGGGCCACGTGTTGTAGTGGGCCGGCGCCACGCGGCGCGGCGCGAGCAACTTGATGGCTTCGATCGAGTCGTCGGGGCCCATGGTGAACCGATCTCCGATCGGCAGCACGGCCAGATCCAACCCCACACCGCCGATCAGCTTCATGTCCGAGAACAGCGCCGTGTCGCAGGCGAAGTAAATCGTGGCATCGGCCAACGTCAGCAGGAAGCCGCCGGGATTGCCGCCATAGGTGCCATCGGGCAAGACCGAGCTGTGATGCGCCACGGTCATTTTCACCCGTCCGAACGGCAGATCGATGGCTCCGCCCAGATTCATGTGCTGCAAATTGGCGGCCCCCTGCTTGCCCAGCCACTCGCAGACTTCGAACGATGCTGCCACGGTCGCTCCACTGCGGGCGGCGATACCGGCAGCGTCGGCAATGTGATCGAAATGGCCGTGCGATACCAGGATGAAGTCGGGCTGGACGGCATCGGCCTTGACCGGAGCCGTGGGTGAATCGTTGAGAAACGGATCGAGCAGAATCGACTTGCCGGCGGTGTCGATGAGCCAGCAACCGTGCCCGAGCCAGCGCAACGTGGTGGCCATGTTTGTCCCTTTATCTGCGTTTCGCCTTCGCGCCCGTGCGACTGGTGTTGTTGTACCAATCGGACGCGCCGCTGCAACCGCCGCGGAGCGCGGTCTCGGCAATTTCCCCAGCGAACGCCCCTTGTGCGCCGGCCCGTTTTTGCTACCACAAGGAGGTTACGAGTCTCAAGCGCCCTGGGAACCGCCGCGATGGACATGCACGATCTGACCCGAGAACTGATCGTACGCAACGATTCGAAGATCGTGATGCTCGTCGCCGACGGACTGGGCGGGTTGCCGCTGGAGCCGGGGGGCAAAACCGAGCTGGAAACGGCACGCACCCCGCATCTCGACGAGTTGGCGCGGCGTGGAATCTCCGGCGGCAGCATTCCCGTCAAGCCGGGCATCACTCCCGGCAGCGGGCCGGGGCACCTCGCTCTGTTCGGCTATGATCCGCTGCAATATCGGATCGGCCGCGGCGCGCTGGAAGCGACCGGCATCGGCTTCGAGCTCTCGCCACGCGATGTCGCTGCGCGGGGAAACTTTTGCACGCTGGACACTCTTGGCAATATTTCCGACCGCCGCGCCGGCCGTATTAGCAGCGAGCAAAGCGCCCCGTTGGTCGTGCGGCTGCGCGATGTGAAGATCCCCGGCATCGAGATCTTCGTCGAGCCGGTGAAGGAACACCGCTTTGTCGTCGTGTTTCGCGGCGACGGGCTCGGCGGCGAAGTTCACGACACCGATCCGCAAGCCACGGGCGTGCCCCCCTTGGCGCCAACGGCCGTGAATGCGGCCAGCGAGCGCACGGCGCAAGTCGCCACAGAGTTCATTGCGCAGGCGAACAAGCTGCTGGCAGGCGAGGCCCAGGCCAACGGACTCACGCTGCGCGGCTTTTCGGCTCGCCCGGCCCTACCCTCTTATGAGGAAGTGTACGGACTCAAGGCCGCGGCCATCGCCGTCTATCCGATGTACAAAGGGTTGGCACGCCTGGTCGGCATGGATATTGTCGGCAACGCGCAAACGCTCGGAGAGCAGATCGACATCCTCGCGCAGCAGTGGAACAACTACGACTTCTTTTTCATCCATTTCAAATACACCGACAGCACAGGCGAAGACGGCGCGTTCGACAAGAAAGTCGCGCGGATCGAGGAGCTGGACGCCGTCATTCCACGCATCACGGCCCTCAACCCCACAGTGCTGATCGTGACCGGCGATCACAGCACGCCCAGCCTGCTCAAGAGCCACAGTTGGCATCCGGTGCCCACCGTGCTCGCGGCCCGGGCCTGCCGCACCGATCGCTGCACGTCGTTCGGCGAGGACGAAGCGATTCGCGGCGGGCTGGGAATCTTCGAGGCCAAATACCTGATGCTTCTGGCGCTGGCCAACGCCGAACGGCTGGCGAAGTACGGCGCTTAAGACTTGGGTTGTGCAAGACAACAGGGTGGACGTTTCGCGCAATGCATTCACCTATTGCCGAATCAGCCGGGCATTGAGCCAATCGGCATGGTCCTGCTCGTCGCCGCGGTCGGCGAAGTCCACCAGCAGGCTGATGCGTCGCGCGCCGCTCAGATCGGCCGACAATTGCACCGGCGGCTCGCCGCCGCGCACGATCTGGCTCGTGGCCCGCTCTTGCCATGCGCCGCTGCCGTCGTCGGTAAACACGCGGAACACCACGCTGCCGCGGCGGCCGGCCTCGGTGTCGATTGCCACTTCGGCGTCGAACCGCTGAAAGGGCTCGTCCAACTCGTAGGTGATCCGCGACGGGCTGTGCATGCCCAGCCCTTTCAAGTACAGCTTGCCGCCGGCACTCAGCATCGCCTGCTGCACACTGCGATCGGCGCCGAACGGCCAGGACAAGTCGAGAAAGGGGATGTGCCGATAACTGGCCGGCTTCATATCCGACAGGTAAACGACGGATCCGCCCAACGGCTGCAGCGCTACGATCGACTCAAGCGGCAGCGAAACATCAACGCCGCCGATCAGTTTCAATCGGGCGGTCTTGTCCTCGGAAACAAGCGACAGGGCCGTCATCCGGCTACCATCCTGCAATCCGACCACCACGCGCAGTCCCGCCGGGTTGGGTTTGTCGATCAGAATCGAGTTGAACAAGACGGTGGCGAGTTTCGCCAAGGGCAGATCCCACATATTGTCGTCGGATTTGAGCCGCAAGGTCGCGCCGTCGAAGCTGGTGATCGTGCCGGTCAGTTCATCGCCGTTCTCCAGAATCACGCGGTCGACCTGTCCGCTCAGCGACAGCACGCGATCGATCAAGCGGTCGCTGGCAGTTCGATCGGCGGGCGTCTGCAGCACGATGCCCGCCACCAGCCGCAGCGGCACGGCAAAGTTTCCCGTCAGCGGTGAATTGGCGACGAGCTGGTCTTCGACGATTCCCACGGCATCGACGACCATCACACCACCGCCGGCCAACACCACCCACACTCCGGCGGCCGGACGCAAGAACGCGCCCCACAGCGCCAGCTCCTTGATTTCCACGTGGCGCGGACCATCGGCCGCCTCGAAGCGAACTTGCCACGCAGGCTGGTCCACCGCAGCCACTAGCGTCCCGCGAAACGCCGGTTCCAGCGCAGGCGTTACCAGTGGCTGCTCATTCGGCTTCGCGACAGGCCGCGCCGCCGTTTGCGGCGCGCTGGTCACCGGCGTAGCGGCCGGCTGAGCATTTGGCTCGGGCGGTTGCGCGGGAAGCCGCGACGCCCAAGGGACGAGCAGCGCCGCTACGGCCGCGGCTTTCAGTACGAACCTGGTGTCGGTCATCTAGCGTTGGAAGATGGGAAGATAGTTGTTGGGCATTTGCAGAATGATGCAGGCCATGGCCGTGCCGTACTCGACGCAAATCGCATCGCTCCAAGTGCCGTCTTCGGCCTGGCGCGAGATCAATGCGTTGCGCACGGCCGGATACCACTTCGACCAGTGCTGCCCGCCGGCGTGCCACATCGCTTGCACGGCATAGTAGTGGCCGTAGAAATAATGGCTCTCGCGATTGAACTCGTTGGCTTGCGGCAAATAGCCCATCAGATAGGCCAGGCCCTTTTCCAGTTCGGGCCCCTCGTACACGCCGGCGCTATACAAGGCCACGACGCCGGCCGCCGAGCGGGGAAACGCGCTTTGGCCGCCTTGAATCATATACATGAATCCACCGTCGCCGTTCTGGCTGCGCTTGACGTAATCGGTGCAGCGGTCGACCGTTTCGCGCGGCACGAACAATCCCGCGTTGCGTGCGGCGCGCAGCGCCATTACCTGGCAGATGGTTACCGAGATATCGGCGTCGTTGCGTACCGGCTGATAGCGCCAGCCGCCTTCGTTGTTCTGCGTGTTGACGATCAACTGCACGGCCTTCGAAAGCTTCTCTCGAATGTCGGCCCGCATGGTCATGCCGTAGCACTCGGCAAGAAACAGGGTGGCGAAGCCGTGGCCGTACATCGGCCCGTGACTGCTGGCGTTGGTGACGTTGATGAAGCCGCTTTCCTGGGTATTGGCCAGGATGAAATCAATGCAACGTTCGACGTTGCCGCCATAGGGCCCGCGTCCCGGCGTGCTGCCGCCGGCCATCCAAGCCATACCGGCCAGCGCACAGATGGCCACGTTGCGGCTATATCCACCCGAACGAAACGAGCCATCTTCGTCCTGTCGCTGGGCGAGCATGGCCAGCCCGCGGTCGATGGCTTCAGTGGCGGGCTGCGTAATGAGCTCGACGGCCGATTTCTCCGGGTCGGTGTTTTGCCCCAGCGAGTGTCGCGCGACGGAGGGCCACGCAAGCGCTGCGGTTGCGGCGCCGACGAGAAACCGCCGGCGGTCGCCACGGCGGACGGCCGCAAGACTTTGGGCGCCGCGCGCTGGATGCATGGAATACCCTCCTTGCGAATGGCTCACGGCGACTGGGGTTCTTCGGCCAGCCGCTTGTAGTACTTCTCGATCATCAGCTCGTATTGCGGCAGAAACTTGTCGGGCGTGGTTTGCAACATTTGCTCGCGGTCGCGGGCCGGCAAGTGGCCCCAGGTGTCTTTCATCATCCGCTTGAAGAGCTCGGGATCGGGCCGGGCCGCTTCGGCGTTGCTCAGTCGGGTGCTGCTGTCCTTGGCCGGTTGGTTGGAGTCTTTGCCTGCGTTGCCCTGCGTCTGCTTCGGTTGCTGGACTTGCTTGCGCTCGGCAACCGACTTCGCTTTTTGCTGCTGGGAGGATGGCGACTTTTGCGCACGCTGCGACTCGGCCTGCTCGATCAAGCGTGCCAGGTCGTCGACGATCCGGCGCTGCAATTGCTCGGCATGAGGGCGCCGCGACTGCTGCGGCAGGAACTCTTCGACCATCCGCATTTCCTGGCTGATGTGGACCAGCGGATCGTCGTGCTCGCCCGGCTGCATGTCGTCGATCATTTCAGCGTCGGCGGCATCCGATGCGGCAGATGGTTTCTGGGGAGCGGTCCGCCCCTTCGTGTCACCGGCCCCTTCCAACAATTCGTTGTCCAGGCCTTCCAGCAAGGCTTTGTCGAGCGACGACGAGTCCGCGGGTTTTGTCGCGGGCGGCGCATCGTCGGGCGGCGGAACCAGGTCCGGGTCCGCCGCGGCGCTGGCAGCCATACTCAACAACAGCACGCATGCCGCCGCCGACGTCGCTCGCACCAAGATGCCGAACAGCGAAAAACATAGAGTATCGATTCGCATCATCGACCTGGCTCCTTGTCGACTTCCTGCAGCAACTCTTCGAGCGAGGGTTCCAATCCGGGAGTGCGGCCGGGTTGCAAACTATCTTGCCGCACGTCGGGCAACGATTCTGGATCGTCCTCGGGATTAGCTTCCGGTGGCTCAGCCAATTTGAGCGCCAGCTCGGCCAGCTTCCCCTGTTCGGTCGCGATCTCGGCCAACTCGTCGTTGCCGGCGTCAGCTCGGTCTTCGTCCGCGGTCGCGCTGCGGAAACGAGTGTTCAGATCTTCTTGCAGGATCTTCAGCAGCTTTAGTTGAGTCAGCACTTGCGCGCCGTCCTCGCGCGCGCCCGAATTGGCTCCGCCGGCGCCGCCCTCGCCTTGCTCACCTTCTTGCGCCGGCTTCTTGCTCTTATCGTCCAATGCCGCCAGCAATTGGGCCAAGCGGACGCGCGCGGCCTCCTGGGCGGTTTGCGTCTGGCTGCCGGTGCGCTCGCGCTCGAGCAATCCGCCGGCGCGGGCCATCTGGCGAGCGGCGCCGTCCAACGCCAGGTGAATCACTTCGGCCAGCGCGAGCTTCTCGGCCAATAGCGACGTCTCGGTCTTGAGCATCGTCTGCTGCCGAGCCAGGTCGTGGACCGTGGCGGACTGCGCCCTGGTAAGTTTCCCCGCGGCAACGTGCAGCTTTTCCAGCCGCTCGGTTTCAACGGTCAACTTTTGCTGCCGGCCGTGCAGGCTCTTGAGCGAGTCTTGCAGCTTGGCGAGTTGCTCGCGGGCCAGATCCGCCTCGGCCTGGCGGCGGCGCTCGGCAAGCTGCTGTTGCGCTTCTTCGAGGTCCTTTTCCGCGCCGGCGGCCTGTTGTTCCGCTTCGGCGGCGTCGCCT
>JBBDYK010000138.1:0-38403 GCA_040901665.1 Pirellulales bacterium
GCGGCCCATGCTGGAAGGTATGGCCGATGCCGTCTTTGGCTCGCGTTTTCTCTCCGGCCAATACCGGCGGGTCTTGTACTTCTGGCACACGTTGGGCAATCGGCTGCTGACCACGCTGTGCAACGTGCTCAACGACATCAACTTGACCGACATGGAAATCGGCTACAAGCTGGTTCGCGCCGACATACTTCGTTCGATTCCGCTCTCGGCCAAAGGATTCGCACTCGAGCCGGAACTGACCACAAAGCTGGCCATGTGGGACCTGCGATTGTACGAGGTACCCATTTCGTACCAAGGACGGACCTACGCCGAGGGCAAGAAGATCGGCATCTGGGATCTGTTCGCGGCAATCTGGGCGCTGGTGAAGTACCGCTTCTTTTCACGTCAGTTCACCACCCACGACGGTTTTCTGATCCTGCAAAGCGTGCGACGGGCGCGGGGATTCAACCGCTGGCTGGTCGGGCAACTTGCTCCCTATGTTGGCAAGCGCGTGCTCGAGGCCGGCTCCGGAATCGGCAACCTGACCGAGTTCTTTCTCGATCGCGAACGGCTGGCGTGCGTCGACGCCGATCCGTTCTACGTCGAACGGCTGAACCAGCGTTACGGACACCTGTCGAACCTGTCGTTCCACGAGGTCGATTTGAGCCAATTGGAACGCTGCTCCGACCTGCGCTCGGCGCGGCTGGATACGATCGTTTGCATTAACGTGCTCGAGCACATCGAAGACGATGCCAAGGTGCTGCGCAACTTTTATCAACTGCTTCGGCCCGGTGGTCACACACTGATCCTGGTGCCGGCCGACCCGCGCCTTTATACGGCCGTGGACAAGACGCTGGGGCACTTTCGCCGCTACACGCCCGCTGAGCTTGAGCAGAAGCTGCGTGTGGCCGGCTTCGACGTGGTGGCCAGCCAGGGATTCAATCGGCTGGGCACTCTGGGGTGGTACGTGTCGGGCAAGCTGCTGGGCCGCACGACGCTTTCGGCAGGACAGATGAAGCTGTACGAATGGCTGCTGCCGGCCGCTAAGCTGGTGGAAAAGATCGGCGTGCTGCCCCCGCTGTCGCTGATCGCCGTCGGCAGAAAGCCCCTGGCCGCGGAGCCTCCGGCGAAGGAAATCGAATGCCCGGCCAGCACCGAACCGCTCGAAACCGTGGAACTGCTGGTCGAGCAACTGGTGTAAAGCTGGAAGGGAGTACGATCCTTTTTCCCAA
Organism: Pirellulales bacterium; assembly: GCA_040901665.1. Classification (GTDB taxonomy): domain Bacteria; phylum Planctomycetota; class Planctomycetia; order Pirellulales; family PALSA-1355; genus JTS-RE94. The sequence continues at coordinate 1,212 of JBBDYK010000138.1, forward strand.
TTCACGCGCGACGGCGACGCGCGATTGCCCACAATCCCAATGCGCCCCCGATCGATAGTGCGATCGTCGACGGCTCGGGCACGGCTGTCGCGGCCAGCGGCATGTCGGGCTGATCGTTGAAGACGTAGTACTCCACTGTCACCGCATATGGGTTGGTCGAGCCCGGCGCGCCCGAGTGCATCTGCAAATAGCCGTAGTGGGTCTGCCCTGCCTGGTTGATCTCCAGCGGCAGATAACCGGCGCTGCCGAGCCAGTCGTCGGACAGGCCCGGCACCAGCGACAAGTCGGCAAAGGATAGCACCGGTCCGATCAGCGCGCTGTCTTCGAATCGTACGGCGCCGGTCGCGTCGACCGGGAGCGCCACGGTCAAACCGTCGTCGGTCATATTGAGTGCGGAGTCGATCATGTCCCTGAATTGCGATTGCGTCGGCTTGTCGCCCGATTGGAAGTAAGACTTCAAGACCGAACGCGGGAGGATGGCCGCCTGCAACGCGCTCGTGGAAAGCCCTGTCATCGCCACGGCCAGCATGGCCGCCAGCACTACACGGCCACGGTACGAACTCGACGCAACGGGACGATCGATACGGTTCATGAGCGGCTCTCCAGAAAGGGTGACGAGGGGTTTGGCCTGTTGTAGGCAGGCCACAGACGGCATGTCAAGCAAAGTACTGCAAAGCCAACGCCGTTGGGCCTGATACGCGCCGTTGGCTTGTCATGCTAGAATATCCGTCGCCCGGCGCTCGGTGTCTCGCCAGGCGCGGGGAAGCGGACGGTCCCGATCAATGGCGGCGGAGGTTGTGCGATGCTGCGGATCCTCGGTTCGCATAAGCGGCTGTGCGACGGATTGTCGCGGCGCGACTTTCTGCACGCGGGTGGACTCGGTCTGCTAGGGCTGGGCGCGCAAGGTCTGACAAGCGGCGCTCCCGTCGCTGCGGCCGCCGAGGGAGCGCGGCTGGCTTCGTTCGGCAAGGCCAAGCGCTGCATCCTGCTCTATCTCTATGGCGCGGCCAGCCAGATCGAGACGTTCGATCCCAAACCGGACGCTCCGGTCGAAGTGCGTGGCGAGTTGGGCGCCATTTCCACCAGCGTGCCCGGCGTGCAGATCGGCGAGTTGCTGCCGCTGACGGCGAAGATCATCGACCGTGCGACGATCGTGCGCTCGATGACGCATCCCTATCCGTTGCATGCTTCGGCGTTCACGCTCACCTCGATTCCGACGATCGACGTGCCGCTGCAGATGAGCCCGCGCGATCCGCGGCATTGGCCGTTCATCGGTTCGGTGGTCGACTACCTGGCCGACCAGCGGAGCGAGCCGGCTCCGCCGGTGGCGCGGAACGTGGGCTTGCCATGGCGGCTCAGCTCGCGGCGGCCCTATGCGGCGGGCGACAACGCGGGGCCTTACGGCGCCTGGCTGGGGCGGGCGTATGATCCGCTCTGGACCGATTTCGAGGGACGCGGCACTCGGACTTCGACCTATACGTTTGACAATCAGACGATCACCTGCAAAGACCCGTACGGTCCGCTCGAGCCTGAGTGCCGCTTCGGCTTGTCGAGCGATGCCACGCTGCCGGAAGGCTTGACGCTCGATCGATTGAATCGCAGGCGATCGTTGTTATCGCAATTCGACGACGCACGCCGCGTCGTCGACGCCAACACGGCCACGCGCTCCTTCGACGGGTTTCGCGACCAGGCGTTTTCCTATCTGACGACCAGCACCCTGCGCGACGCGCTGGACGTGGCTCGCGAGCCGACGGCCATGCGCGAACGCTACGGCATGACGCTCTTCGGCCAGGCGTCGCTGGTGGCGCGACGGCTGCTCGAAGCAGGCACGCAGTTCGTCACCGTGCTGTGGGACGAGTTCGAGCTGGTCAACAGCGCCTGGGACACGCACTACTATCACTACGAGTTGATGCGCGAGCAGCTTTGCCCGGGGCTCGATCGGGCGCTCAGCACGCTGGTGCTCGACCTTGAAGACCGCGGCATGCTCGACGACACGTTGATCGTGGTCACCACCGAGCACGGCCGCACGCCCAAGCTGGAGAACGTGCCCGGCGGCGGCCGCGGCCACTGGGCGCAAGCCTACAGCAGCCTGCTCATCGGCGGCGGCGCCGCAAAGGGCAAGGTCGTCGGCCGCACCGACCGCATTGCCGGCAGCGTGCAAGAGACCCCCATCTCGCCGAAGGATATTCTGGCGACCATGTATCATTTGTTGGGCATCGATCCGGAAACGCTGATCCGCGATCGCTTGGGCCGGCCAATCGCCGTTGCGGGAGAAGGCAAGGTCCGCGGCGAGTTGCTGGGGTGAGTATGCAATCGTCCGAATCACGATGACTACCTGCAATGCAATTTTGGCGAGCCTGGTTCTCCCATGATGACACGCGTCGTTGTGCTCCTTGCCTTGACGGTCGCTGTTAGCAATGCGCGCGCCACAGAGCCCGCCACCGCGACCACAATCGACCGTGGCCTGGCCTTCCTGGCCAAGGATGCCGTGGCCTGGCGGGACGAGTTCAAGTGTGCCTCGTGCCATCATGCGAGTCTGGTGGTTTGGGCCATGCAGGAGGCGAAGGGACGCGGGCACACGGTGGACGAGCCGTTGCTGCTGGAGTTGACGGCTTGGATTAGCGAAGGGGAAGGCAAGACCGGTGTGCCACGGCCCGAGGGCATTCCCAAGGCGCTCAACACGAAAGCGGTCTACTTCGCGCTCGGGCTGAATTCCGATCCACAGCCGAGCGACGCAGCGCGACAAGGGTTGGCTCGCTTTTGGAAAACCGAAGAAGCCGATCAGATAGAAAACGGATCGTGGGCAGCCTGGCCCGAGACGCGACCGCCCTTCTTCGGAGGTTCGGACGAGAGCATGACGGCGCTGGCGACGTTGGCCCTGCTGCCGGCGGCCGCCGCGGGGGATGAAGCGGCGGTGGCAGCCCGCGACAAGGCCGTGCAGTGGTTGCAGGCAACGAAGTCGGACGACGACCCGCAGTCCGTGGCCATGCGGCTGGTGTTGTTTGCGCGTCTCGATCGTCCGGCGGAAGAACTGGCGCCGCTGGTTGCGCGGATCAAAGAGCGGCAGAACACCGACGGCGGCTGGAGCCAGGCCGTTGACATGGCTAGCGACGCTTGGGCCACCGGCCAGGCGCTGTACGCCTTGGATTGCGCCGGCAGCATGCCCGACGATGCGGCGATCGCGCGCGGCCATGCGTTCCTCATCGCGACGCAGAACGCGGACGGCTCTTGGCCCATGACTTCGCGGCCCACGAAGCCGGGCGGCGCGGGATCCACCAGCCTGGTGCCCATCATCGGCGCCGGCAGCGCCTGGGCCGTCATCGGCTTGTCGCGCAGCGAATAGTTCGAAAACAGCGCCGAAGGCGTCGTGCAATTGCAGGACTGCAGCCTGTATCCGCGCGCCTTCAGCTACCGCCCAGCACTCGCTGCTCAGTGCTGGAAGTGGGGCCAGTGCCGCTGCACCAGCAGGGTGCGGTCACCAATCCATTGGGTGGGCGGGCTGGCGAAGAAGCGAGCCAACAAGTTCAGCCGCGTCGCGTAAACGGCGCGCCGCTCGGAAAACGCTTGCCAGGTCGCGTCGCTGGCTTCGGTGGGATAACCGGCCTCGGCGAGTTGCCGGCAAGCCGTTTCGAATTCTGCCCGCTCGATGCCGGGATTCGTGTCGTCAAAGCTAATACGCAGACGCGCGACGGGCAATTGCGTCAGATCGACCAGCGCATGGCAGCCGATGCTATACATCATTTCGGCGCTGGCTCGGGCGATGCACAACGACTCGTCGCGTTTGCAGGTGTCCTGGGGAACCGTCGTGGTCAACAGCGTAGCTGCGTCGAGCACGGCGCCCAAGGCGCTGACCCACGATTGTCCGTCGTGCGACGAACGAAAGAACGGCAGCAGCGGATAGGCCAGGTGACTGTCGAGCATCTCGGCAGTCCACAACTCGTAGCGATCGAATGTTTCGGCCAGCCGGGGGACGATGCCCAGACGGCCGTAGGTTTCCAACAGCATGACGCCCGACGGCGGCACGCCGGCCCGCGCGTCGAGCAGCAGCACCAGCACTTCGCGCCGGCCAAACGAGCTGTAGAGATTGAAGGCCAGCGATATCACCAAAGCCAAAATCGTCAAACCCGAAGAGCCGGCCAGCAGCACGACGAGCCGGGCCGGCAGGGCCGTTGGCACATAGTCGCCGTAGCCGATCGTCAACAGCGACGTGCCGGCCACGTAAAAGGCGGTGGAGAAGCCGTCGACCGGCGGCCGAACCTGGTCTGCCAGCGCCTCAAGGATGAATCCGAAACCGCACAACAGCGTCACGAACCACACCGCCAGCAGCAGCAGAATCGCCAAGGGCGCAAACGTGCCCAGAAAATCCTCGCGACGCCAGGCTGGGTGCAGCCGCAGCCCAAGCTTGCGCCAAATCGGCCACAGCAACAAAAGCAAGTGCGGCGCCAGGCGAAAAATGCTATTGGTGCGCCGCGGCAGCACCACCGATTGAAAGACGTCGGACAGCACCAGGGCAATCAGCGCCAGGCCCGTGATCAATTCGAGGTAGAGAATGGTGGAGTTCCTTATCGCCTTCAACAAGCGTGGATCATGCCCGCGGCCCGGGCGAGCAGACGCCGGTGTTGCGCGGTGCGACACTATCGGGCGACACTCGCAACGGGTAACCTAGCGACAGCGACCAGGATGATGCAATCCGCAATTCCGCGCGATCGGGGCGCCCCTGCGTGCCCGAGCAACAAGTCAGGACACAACATGATTACCGTCGGCATGAACTACCACGTCATCCCGGGCAAGCAGGCAGACTTCGAAGCGAAGTTCGCAGCCGTCATGGAGGCCCTTCGCGCTGCCGAGGGGCATACCACCTCGACGCTCTGGAAAGACGTCAGCGACGACGCCTCGTACCTGATCACCAGCGAATGGTCCCAGGAACAAGCCTTCCTCGACTTCATCCACAGCCAGGCCTTCAAGGACGTCACCACCTGGGGCAAAGAGCAAATCCTGTCGGGCCGGCCGCAGCACAAGATCTACAAGAACTGAGCGAATGACGAGACGCCGAGCCAGTGTCTCCTATCACCTGGTTCGCTCTGACCCGCCTTCCACCTCGACAGCCTCCTCGCGCAGGCGAATCGGACCGAAATTCTCGGGATGCTTGCCTTGGGCGCCGGCGTAGAACGCGCGGATGCGGTCCATGTCGGCGGTCAGATTGCCGCCTGGCTCGATGGCCTCGAATAGACCGCCCACCTTGCGCTTGAAATCGAGCAAGCCCAGCACGATGGGGACTTTGGCTTCGCGGGCAATGTGGTAAAAGCCGCTCTTCCAGTAATCGGACCGGCCACGGGTACCTTCGGGCGTGATGAGCAGGCAAAGCTCTTCACGCCGAGCGAACTGGTCGACCAGTTGCTGCACGGCGTTGTGCGCAGCGCGGCGATCCACGGGCACGCCGCCCAGCAATCGCATCAGCGAGCCCAGCGGACCGCGAAACAGCGAGTGCTTGCCGATCCAAGATACGCGAATGCCGTAGACGTAAGACATGGCCAACATCAGCGGCACATCCCAGTTGCTGGTGTGCGGCGCGGCCAGAATCAGATACTTCTTATACGGCGGCTTTTGGCCTTGCAGCGTCCACCCACGGAGCCGCAAGTACAGCCTTCCCAGCCAGTATCTCATGCGCACCTTCAGGCCGCTTCGCGCAAGGCTTCGTCGCGCAACGCAACAGGCGCTTCGCCGATGGGCACCAGGTCCCACGCCAGCCCGCAGCGCCGCAGCGCAATCAGCGTGAGGTAGGTGATATCCAGTTCCCACCATTTGTGCCCGTGCGAGGCGGCGCGCTGATCGGCGTGATGGTTGTTGTGCCAGCCGTCGCCGTTGCTGATCAGGCCGACGAACATATTATTGCGCGAGTTGCCGCGGGTCGAATAGGTCTTGTAGCCCCACACGTGACCGATGGAGTTGACGCTCCAGGTGATGTGCCAGACCAACACCGTACGCACCAACGCGCCCCACACGAACAGGCTCAGCCCGAATTGCAGGCCCGCGGTCCACGATCCGCCCGGCTCCAACCAGCCCACGGCAAAGCCGGCGAGAAAAAACAGCACGGTGTGCAGGAAATACAGCGTGAGCCACAGGAAATTGCGCTCCAACCGCATGTAGAACGGATCGCGATAGATGTCGCGGGCGTACTTGTCGTAGGACATGAAGTTGTCGAAACGCGGGTTTTCGACGAGCACCCAGCCCATGTGCCCCCAGAACAACGACGCGATCGGCGAATGCGGATCCCCCTCTTCGTCGTCATGCTGATGGTGGGCGCGGTGCGTGGCCACGAACTGGCCTGGTGTTTTTTGCAGGCAGCAGACGCCCAATAGCGCCAGCGCGTGCTCCAACCACAACGGGCACTTGTAGCTGCGGTGGGACAACAGCCGGTGAAAGCACAGATTGATGCCCAGCGTGCCGAATACGTAACACCCCAGTCCCGCCAGGATGACGCCAGTCCAACTGAACAGCCAGGGGCTCAATGCGGCCAGCGCCACCAGGTGAATCCCACCGATGACGCCCAGGGCAATCCAATTGATGCTGCCAGAAATCCTGCCCATGGTCGCCATGAAATTGTGCTCCAAACCGGGTGCGCTGCGTGGGGAAGGCCCTACCTTAGCCGAATTGTGGGCGAGTTGGTTAGGGGGATTCCGCTAGCACCGCGCGGAATCTTCGGCGCGCGGGGCCGCGCCATGCGCACCCGCAACGCTCACCGTGCCGCCATCGGTGCCAGAGGACCTCTCGTGATGAGGCGACAAACGCGCGCGGAACCACCCACTAGAGGCCGTACCAACGTGCGTCTCGATCGCATTACGCCGGCGGATGGGGCTCGCTGACCGTTTTCGCTTCCGGCGTCGAATGGCCAGTTGCGGCATTGCCGACGCTTGGAAGCGACGTCTTGCCCTCGCCCGCCGGCCCGCCGGGCTTGCGCGCGTGCGGCCACAGCCATTCGATCGTGTAATAGAAAACCGGCGTAAGGAACAAACCGAAGCCGGTCACACCGAGCATGCCGCTGAAGACGGCGGTACCCAGGGTGTGCCGCATTTCGGCGCCCGCGCCGCTGGCCAACACCAGCGGCACCACGCCCAGGATGAAGGCGAAGGAGGTCATGATGATCGGTCGCAAGCGGGTCTTGCAGGCCAGCACGGTGGCATCGAACGCGGAGATGCCTTCGTTCTTCTGCAGCTCGCGCGCGAATTCGACCACCAGAATCGCGTTCTTGGCGGCCAGCCCGACCAACACCACGAAGCCGACCTGCACGAAGATGTCGATCTCAAGCTTCGCCAGCGCCACGCCCGCGATCGAGCACAGCACGCACATCGGTACGACCAGGATGATCGCCAGCGGCATTGTCCAGCTTTCGTATTGCGCGGACAGCACCAGGAACACCAGAATCACGGCGCCGGCAAAAGCGAACACGGCGGTGCCGGCGGCCAGGTTTTGCATGTAGATCAGCTCCGTCCATTCCGAAGCCATGCCGGCCGCCAGGTTCTCTGTGGCCAGCTCATCCATGGTGTGGATGACCTGCCCGGAGCTGACGCCGGGCAGCCAGGCGCCGTTGAGCGCGGCGGCGCGATACATGTTGTAGCGTGTGATCAACACGGGACCGGCCGAATCGCGAATGTCGGCCACGGTGCCCAATGGAATCATGTCACCGTCAGCGTTGCGCACGCGCAGTTGCTTGACACCGGCGATGCTCATGCGATACGGCGCCTCGGCCTGCACGTTCACTTGCCAGGTGCGGCCGAACTGGTTGAAGTCGTTGACGTAGTATCCGCCCAGGTAATACTGCAGCGTGTTGAAGACGTCGTTCAGCGCGACGCCCATCATCTTGCACTTGCTGCGGTTGATGTCGACGTAGAGCTGGGGAGTATCGGCGCGGAACGTGTTGATGACGCCGACGATACCCGGCTGGGCGTTGGCTTGCTCGGCCAGGTTGTCGGCCTGGCCTTGCAGCACGTCGAGTCCGACGTCCCCACGGTCTTCAACCATTAGCTTGAAGCCGCCGGAATTGCCCAGTCCATCGACGGGCGGTGCTCCGAACACGGCCACCATCGCCTCTTCCACTTCGGCATAGGCGCGGCGCCGCAGCTTCTCGGCCACGGCGGGAGCCGATGCCTCAACCCCATGTCGATCGTGAAACGGCTGCAAGATCACGAACATCGACGCGAAGTTCGAGCTGTTGGCGTTGAGCACGAACGACTGGCCGGGAATCGAAACCGTGTGCTCGACGCCCTCGATCTGGTGCGCGATCTTCTCGATGCGGCTGGTGACCTCCGTCGTCCGCTCCAGCGACGACGAGTCGGGCAGTTGAATGTTGACTACCAGGTAGCCTTTATCTTGTTCCGGGATGAAGCCGCTGGGAACGCGCGTGAAACCCAGGTAGGTCAAGCCAATCAGGCCAACGTAGATCAACAGCACGATGGCGCTTAGCCGCAAGGTCCAGCCGACCAGCGCGCCATACAGCACAGTGGCGCGCTCGAACATCCAGTTGAATGCCTTGAACACCCCGCCGAGAAAAGCATTCACGGGCCTATAAACTAGCCACCCACCGATCGCCGCCGGCACGAAGAACAAAGCGTGTACGGCCCACGCCTTCCAACCGCCGCCAGCAATCGGCAGACCCACCAGCGGCGCCAGCAGCGGCTCGAGGAAATAGTACGAAGCGAAGCCCGCCAACGCGGCCACGCCCCACCAGGGCAACGCTTCATGCCCTTCCATGTGGCCGCTGGCCGAGATTTTTCGGTCCCTGAAGATCACGGTCGCCCGCGCGGGGGTCATCGTCATGGCGTTGATGGCCGAGAGAATCATCGAAGCCGCGATCGTCAGCGCAAACTGGCGATAGAATCGGCCCGAGATGCCCGGAATCATGGCGCTGGGCAGGAATACCGAGCACATGACCAGCGTCATGGCGATGATCGGACCGGTGATCTCGCGCATGGCCGTGATCGTGGCTTCGCGCACGGGCAGGCCCTTGGCCAGCCAGCGTTCGATGTTCTCGAGCACCACGATGGCGTCGTCCACCACAATGCCGATGGCCAGCACCAGGCCGAACAGCGTGAGATTGTTGAGCGTGAAGCCCAGCAAGTACATCACGGCAAAGGTGCCGACCAACGACACGCCGATATCGATCAGCGGCAGGATGACTGATTTCCAATCCTGCAGGAACAACAGGATCACGATGGCCACCAGGATCACGGCGTCGCGGAGCGTGCTGAACACCTCGGCCACGGACTCTTCGACGAAGGGCGTGGTGTCGTAGACGATGGCGTACTCGAGTCCCTTCTGGAAGCTGGGGCTGGCTTTGAGCTCTTCCATCTTCGCGCGCACGCGATCGGCCGTTTCCAACGCGTTGGAGCCGGGAAGCTGAAAGATCGCCAGGCCGACCGACGGCTTGCCGTCCAACAGGCAGCGGACATCCTGATTCTTGGCTCCCAGTTCGCTGCGGGCGACGTCCTTGAGCCGGACCAACTCTCCCAGTTCGCCCGACTTGACCACGATGTCGGCGAACTGCTCGGGATCGCGCAGTCGCCCGAGCGTGGTCATCGTGTATTGAAAGTCGAGTCCGGCAGGTATGGGCGGTTGGCCGAGTTGCCCAGCGGCGACCTGCACGTTCTGCTCGCGCAGTGAACGGACGACGTCATCGGCCGTGAGATTTCGCGAAGCAAGCCGATTCGGATCGAGCCACACGCGCATGCTGTAGTCTTGTTGCCCTAACAGCGAGACGTCGCCGACGCCGTCGAGCCGGGCCAATTCGTCGCGCACCTGAATTGTGGCGTAGTTCGAGAGAAAAAGCTGATCGAAGTATGGCTTCTTCGTGCTCGGATTCTCGTCGGAGTACAAATTCACCACCAGCAGGATGCTGGGAGAGCGCTTCTTGACGATCACGCCCGTGGCTTTGACCACGTCAGGCAGCGTGGGCATGGCCTGCGAGACGCGGTTTTGCACCAGCACCTGGGCCATGTCGAGGCTCGTGCCCAGTTTGAACGTCACGGTCAGATTGTAGGTGCCGTCGTTGGCGCATTGCGACGACATGTACATCATGCCTTCCACGCCGTTGACTTGCTGCTCGATGGGTGCGGCCACGGTGTCGGCCACCACCACGGCGCTGGCGCCCGAATATTGGCAAGTGACTTGCACCGTGGGGGGCGTGATCTCGGGATACTGCGCAATCGGCAACACGTAGACGGACGCCAGCCCGGCAAACACGATGACGATCGAAATGACCCAGGCGAGGATCGGGCGATCGATGAAGAACCGGGCCATGTCGAACCGCTCTTTTCGGAGAATTGCCCGAGGTTATTTCGCCGTGGCGGCAGGCGGCGCGGTTACGGGCGCAGCCGCCGGGGCCGGATCGGCTGCGGCCGGCGACGCGCTGGTCGGTTCGGCAGACCGCGGTTCGTCCGTCGTCATCTCGCCTGGTTGCGGGTCGACCACCATGCGATCGCGCACGCGCTGCAAACCATTGATGATGATGCGCTCGTTCGTTTGGAGCCCGGCCGTGATTTCGCGGAGGTGTCCGCGCAGCAGGCCAACTTGCACGGTACGTTCGATAGCTTCGTTCTTCTCGTTGACGACATAGACGTATTTCCGGCCCTGGCTCGACGCGATCGCCCGTTCGAGCACCATCAGCGCCGGGTGGGGCTTGCCGAGCGGCATTTCAATGCGGGCGTGCAGGCCGGGTGAGAGCGCGCCGTTCTGGTTCGAAAACACCGCGCGGATCTTGAGCGTGCCGGTTTTGGGGTCGATGCGGTTGTCGACGAAGTCGACGGTGCCGTCGTAGGGATATCCCGAGTCGATGTCCAGACCCAGGTGAACGATCGGCGCCACTTCCTGGCGCGGCGCCAGTTCGTGCTCGCGAATCATCTTTTGCACGCGCAGCACGGTCGGCTCGTCGACGTCGAAGTAGGCGTAGATTGGCGCAATCGAGACGATCGTGGTCAACAACGTCTCGTTGGCGATCACCAGGTTGCCCTCGGTGACCAACGTGCGACTGATGCGCCCGTCGATCGGCGACTCGATGGCGCAGAAGTGCAGGTTCAGGTTGGCTGTCTCGACCAACGCCTCCTTGGCCTGGACGTCGGCCAATGCCTGCGCACGTTCTCCCGCAATGCGGTCGTACTCTTCCTGCGAAATGGTGCGCATGGGGAGCAGTTTTTCGGCGCGGGCAAAGTCGGCGTTGATGCGCTTGACTTGCGCCTCCACGCGGGCCAGCTCGCCTTTGGCCTGAGCCAACTCGGCCTGATAGGGCCGCGGGTCGATGACAAACAGCCGGTCGCCCTGCTTCAAGTCCTGGCCGTCCTTGAAATAAACCTTGCTCAGATAGCCGGTGGCCCGCGCCCGCACGTCGACGGTGGAGACGGCGGCCGTGTATCCCTCATAGAAATAGTCGTCGACGACTTGCTGTTCGACGGGAGCGGCTACGGTGACACGCGGTGCAATCGCAACGGGCATTTGCGCCGCCGATTGGCCGCAGCCGGTATTGGCAAGGCAGACGACGACGGTGAGCAACAAAGCCAACGAAGAGCGGCGAGCGTGTTGCGTGATGGGGTCGGCAAGCATGGTGACACGTCCGTACGACAGGCTTTGCGACCGCCGAGTTGACCCGTTCACTGTGGGCGGAAATGCGGTAGCGACGGTCGCCAAAATCTGCAATTCCAGGATAACCGACAGCGCGCATGGCCGCGGCGCGCACTGATCCTGGAAAGGTTAGCACGCGGTGCGCGATTCGCAAGCCATTGTGCCACCGGTGCTTGGCGACATCGGCGCTGGTGGATGGATGGTTCGCGCGGCCTTGCGGTCGCAGGCGCCGCAGGAGGTGCTATTTCGCCTTGGCCGCTTCGACGTCGGCTTTGGCCTTGGCTTCTTGTGCGGCGGAAAGTTCCGGGTTGGGAGTGGCGTCGCCCGGTTCGTGGCCCAGGATCCATTTGACGCCGCCCAGCAGCGATTCCATGTACTTGGGATTCGTCCAGACGTCCTCGCGATGGCCCAGGCTCATGTGCAACACTTTGCCGTCGCCGTATTGCTTGACCCAAGCGATGGGCACGTGATACGGCTCTTTCAATTCCGTCTTGGCCATGTTCAGGCTCATCAGCACGCGCACCTTCTCGGGCTGCCAATGCTTGAAGCGATAAATCTCGTCGGTGATCTCGAACTCCTCGCCCCACGGCTTGCTCACCGGGTGCGCCGGATCGTGAACGGTGACCGTGACCGTCTGGTTCGATCCCCACGGGTGGCCGTTGAACGTGCCGCCGAGCATTTCCCAATAGGGCTCATACTCGTGATAGGTGTCGGCCGCTGAGTGCGCGCCGATGAAACCGTGCCCCTTCTTCTTGACCCATTCGTCGAACAGGTAGTCGCGCACTTCGGGCGCGATCGGCAGGTCACCGGTCGTGTAGAACATTACAATGTCATAGTTGTCCAACTGTTCCTTGGTGATCGAGCCGGCATCTTGCGTGCAATCGACGCGGAACAAGTTGCTGGAGATGCCCAAGTCGGTCATGGCCCGTTCGGCCGGCGAGAGTTGATCCTCCTTTCGCGTGACTGATCCGTGCTGAAAGCCAGCGCTCTGCGAGACGAACAGCATCCGGGCGTTTTGCTTCGGAGCGTCCTCGGCCCGCGTTACATCAGCCAGCGAACACGACAGGCTAACTGCCAGCAAACCAGCGCAACACCAAAACACACGGCGGTCGATCACGGCGGGAGCTCCTCAGGGTAGGTAACGCGGGGGATGTAGCGGCTTGCCCCTCATTCAAGCATGCGGCGGGGGGACTTGCAACTAAGGGCGGCCGCGCTCGAAGTCCCTGTGAACGGCCGCAACGGACGCTGGCCAGCGCGGAAACCACCAGCGAGCGGGCAATCCGGAAGCGAAACATCGGTGGTCGGACAGTGGCGGGCCCCGGCCGTCCCGCTTCAGGCGCTTTCGCGCTTGTTGCGGATACGGGGGAGATTGGCCGAGGGCGGCTCGGCGTCGTCGGATTCTGCCGCGTCCTCGTCGCCTTCGTCGTCCTCAAACTCCTCGTTGTCGTCCTCCGCTTCATACCCCTCGGCATCTTCCTCGCCGAAGGGTGCGTCTTCCAGCTCGTCCGTTTCGTACTCTTCGGGCTCTTCCAGTTCCCCGTCGAGCTCTCCATCGTCAACGTCTTCGATGTGCCGCTGCGAGCGGGGCGCCATGGTGAGCACGCGGTGCGAGCCGCGGGGCTTGGCCGGCGCTTCCGGCGGCGCCGTCGCGCTGGCTCCGCCGCCGCCTTGCATCTCGTTCCATTGGTCGATGGTGATCAGCACCTCGCGGGCCTGAGAGCCGTTGTACTCTCCGACGATGCCGTCTTCGGCCATATAGTCGATCAGCCTCGCAGCGCGGCCGTAGCCGATGCCCAAGGCGCGCTGCAACAGCGACACGCTGCCGCGCCCCTCGCGCACCACGACGTCGACGGCGCCGTCGTACAGCTCGTCGCGGTTCGACGACTTGGCGGCGCCACCCGTGGCGCCCTCTTCTCGGTCGGGCGCCTTGAGTTGCACCAATTCCTTGACGAACTGCTGTTCGGTCTCGCCGCAGACATCGACCACGGCATTGATCTCGTCGTCGGTCACGTAGGTGCCCTGGCCACGCAAAAGCGTGCTGGTGCCAGGCCACAGGAACAACATGTCGCCGTTGCCCAGCAGCTTGTCGGCGCCCATTTCGTCGAGCACCACGCGGCTGTCCGTGCGGCTGGCCACCTGGAACGCGATGCGCGCCGGCAGGTTCGACTTGATGAGGCCGGTAATGACGTCCACCGTGGGCTTTTGCGTGGCCAGCACCAGGTGGATGCCGACGGCGCGGCTTTTCTGCGCCAGACGAATAATGTGCTGCTCGACTTCCTTGGCCGAGGTCATCATCAAATCCGCCATTTCGTCCGCCACGATCACGATGTACGGCAGGCTGGTGGGAATCGCCCGGCGCTGCTCGTCGTCCTCGGGCTGAAGGCGGTCCATCAGTTCTTCATCGCCCAACTGGTTGTACGAGCTGATATGCCGCACGCCGGCACGAGCCAACAGCGAATAGCGCTCTTCCATCTTCTCCACGGCCCAGGCCAGAATGGCCTCGGCCTTCCGCATGTCGGTCACCACCGGGTGCATCAAGTGGGGCAGCTTCTTGTAGGGACTGAGCTCGACCATCTTGGGGTCGATCATCAGCATCCGCACCTCGTCGGGCCGGCGTGTCATCAACATCGACACGATGATCGAGTTGAGACAAACGCTCTTGCCCGTGCCGGTGCGGCCGGCGATGAGCAAGTGCGGCAACGTGGCCAGGTCGGCGACCATCGGCTTGCCCGAGACGTCCTTGCCCAGGTAAAGCGGAATCTTCATCTTCTGGGCGCGGCCGTTGGCTTCCTCGATCACCTCGCGGATGCGCACCAGGTGGCGCTCGGAGTTGGGCACTTCGATGCCCACGGTGTTTTTACCGGGAATGGGCGCGACAATGCGCACGCTGGGGACGCGCAGGGCGATGGCCAGGTCGTCGGCCAGGCTGGTGATCTTCGACAGCCGCAGGCCGGCTTCCAACTCGACTTCGAATTGCGCGATCACGGGGCCAGTTTCGATTTCGACCACTTTCACGCGGAAGCCGAAATCCAAAAACGTCTTCTCCAGGATCTTGGCCTGGCGGCGGACTTCCTTCTCGTGCTCTTCGTACGAAATCTCCTCGCCTTCCAGCAGCAAGTCGAGCGATGGCAGCACATAGTCGTGCGTGTCGTCGGTGCGGCTGGCCGCGTCGAGTTGGGTCATCACCTCGTCGCGCTCGCTCTTCTTGGGCCGCTTGAGGCGCGGGCCGGCAGGAAGCGTTGCGGCGGCAGGCGCCTGCGTTGCGGGCGATTGCGCAGCCTCGTTCGGATCCTCATCCTGCTCGTCGGCCTCGACTTCCTCGTCGGATTCGTCCTCGATCACTTCGTCCGCGAGGCGCAATGATTTGCTGGACTTGCCGCTAATCTTGATCGTGGGGGCGCACTCGTCGTCCTCGGCGTCGATCGTGTCGTCCAAATCGGTCCGCCGCGCAGGCTTGGCCTTGACGTTGGCATCGGCGCGCGACACTTGCAGCCGAACCATCCGCCACGTGCGTAGCGGCGCCATGAGCAGCAACCCCAACAGCCGCGGCAAGGTGTATTCGGTACACAGCAACAATCCGCCGACGAGCACGCTCACGGTGAGCAAGTAGGCGCCGACGCTGGCGAAGTGCATTTCCAAAAACGCGCGGCCGGCGGCGCCCAAATAGCCGCCCGGTCCGATGACCGGTCCTGGCGACCAGGAAAGGGAAAGAGATGCCAGCGTGCTCAAGCCGACTAGCGACATCAACCAGCCAAAGCCGCGCAGGAAGCGGTCGGAGACGGGCCGCCGCACCAAGAGCCAGGCATCCAGCACGCTGATCGACACCAGCAAGTAAAACGCGCCGACGCCGAAGCCCTGAAGCATCAGGTCGGCCGCCAAGGCGCCCGAGCGCCCACAGGCGTTGTGCGTCTTGACCGGCGCGGGATATTCCAGCACGTCGAGCGAGTCGGCCGGGCTGTAGGTGAACAGCGCCAAGCCGAGAAAAATCGACAGCGCAAACAGGGCCAGCGCGGCCAGGTCGAGTTTGAGACTCCGTGATTCGAGCATACGCGCGACTGCGTGTTCTAACGCCGCCGGGCCATCGTGGCTCGGCCGGCACTCGCGGTTCAGGGCGCGTCCTTGCCCGTCGGTTCTTCGTCGTCCAGAGACGCGTGTTCGGGGTTGGCTGCCGCCGGGCAGGATCGTCCTGCACCATTGCGGCTCGAACTTGGTGGGTTGCATGCGCCTGGTGGTTCTTCCACTGGGAAGTTTAGCACGCGGGACACTGGCAAGACGGGCGGCAGGTCACAACATGCGTGGATGCTGTTCGCGACAGGACCGACAGTGACGGCTGGGCGCTCAGCGCCGCCCGTGTCGCTTGCCCAGACGGTCAGCTCTGACACGTCGTGGCGACACGAAATGGCCGCCATCCAGCGCCGCTGGCACGGGACAGTTAGCGAGACGGGCCGTCGGCGGCAGTGGGAAAGTACTTGGTCGGCGCGTACTGGCCATCGGGGCGCCGACCGAGAATGGCGATGAGCTGGCCGGCGGCATCGACGGCGGCGCAAACGTCGACCGTCCGGCCGTCGAGTTCGATCGGCAGCCCGTTGCCGAGGCGTACGACGTCCGACAAACAGACTTCTACGGTGGGCATTAGGTCAGTCACCGCCAAGGTCGCCGGCAACAATTGCTGGGCGAGGTCGTCGCGCGTGAGTTGTTCCACGACGATGGCGTCCTCGAGGCGGAATCGCCCAATCGCGGTTCGCACCAACGCCGACATCACGGCGCCGGCGCCGACACGCTCGGCCAAGTCGCGGCCCAGCGAACGGACGTATGTGCCCGAGCCGCAGTCAATCTCCAATTGCAACTCGGGATAGTCGTAGCCCACAATCACAATGCGATGAATTTGCACCGGGCGCTCCGCCAGCTCGACCGTTTCGCCGGCACGCGCCCGGGCATAAGCGCGGCGTCCATCGACCTTGAGGGCCGAATAAGCGGGCGGGCGCTGCTGGATCTCGCCTGTGAGCCGGGCCGCGGCGCCGGCCAGTTCTTCGCGCGTCGGAACCGGCGGGTTTTCGAGCAGCGTCACGGCGCCTTCGACGTCCTCGGTAGTGCTGGTTCGCCCCAACAGAAACGTGGCGCGATAGGTCTTGGGCATCGCTTGGACATACTCCACCAAGCGCGTCGCCTGGCCGATGCCGATCACCAACACGCCGCTGGCCAGCGGGTCGAGCGTGCCGGCGTGGCCAACCTTGGCCGGCTTCACCAGCCGCTTGATTTGATCGACCACACGTCTGGAAGTGACGCCCGATGGCTTATTGACGTTGAGGAGGCCGAAGGTTGACATGGCCGCGTTACAAACCGGTAATTTCGAAATCGTACAGTTCGGCAATCTGTTGGGCTGATTTGCCGGCCATGCCAGTGAAGCGGCGGTACAGCGCATCGGAGTCCTTCACGCCCAAGCCGGCCAGCGTGCGAAACTTGTGCTCGAGCAGCCGCTCCAGGTTGCCGCTGCTATTGCGAGCATGGCCTTCGGGATACATCACCAGGCCGCTGGATAAGTTACCGAGGTCGGCATGCTCGATTTCGAGGGTGGTGGGTATGCCGTCGGGATACTTGTCATCGTACTCCTGGCCACCGTGGCGAAATTCGATCCGTTCGATCAATTGCCGCGTCAGGGGGTGAAATAGCGCATCCTCATCGTAATCGGCCGGCACGAGCATCAGCTCGGGCCAACCGGCCTGGTGTTGCTCGAGGGCCTTGCGCAATAGCGTTGCAACGATGTAGACCATCGAGTGATCGGCGCTTTGTCGCGTACGTGGATCGCGCTTGGCGGGATCGCCGATGATGCCAAAGGCCGGCTCGTAGATCGTGATTCGTAGCGACTTGATCTTGCCCGGATCGTCCAACAGCGCCGGGTGCTTCACCAACAGATCGATCAGCCCTTGAATCGCACCGGCCGACTGATGCTCGTACAGTCCCAGCTTGAAGTGCATGCCCATGATGGCAAAGTCGTCGCCGCCGGCGGCCAGTGCCAAATCGAAGGGACTGCTGCCTTTGGCCTTCGGCGGCTCGAACAGGCAAAAGATGGCCTCGGGATTGCGAAAGATGTCGGCCGGCCCGACAAAGCCGCGCATGGCGCGCCGCATGCTGAGCACGGCCACTTCCGAGCTGATGGCGGCCGAAGCGCCCTTCGAGTCCGATAGTTGCTTGCCGGCGCGAATCGCACGGAAAGGTATGTAATGGGCCACCACCAGGCCAATCGCCGACTCGATTTGCTCGGGCGTAGCGCCCAACACTGCGCCGTACGTGGCGGCCGATCCGATGGCGCCGTGGACCACGTGATCGATCTTGTAGTTCTTCAGCGCGAACACTTCGGCCAGCCGTCCGCGGATCTCGTCCAACAGGATCATGGCGCGCAGGGTTTGACGGCCATCGAGCCCGCGAAGTTGCGCGGCGGCGACGGCCACCGGATAAAAGTCATTGTGACCGAACTCTCCCTTGGTGGCTTTGCGCGCCGGGTTGTAGCCGAAATTCGTGCCGTTGGAATCCCATTCGCGCACCGCCGAGCTGTTGGCGACCACGGCCTTCTCGGGCATCACTTTCGTGCGTGAGCCGAATAGCGGCACGCCTTGATTCGTCGCGTATTCCAACGCTTCGCGCCGCAACACCGTCGGGGCGTTTGCGCCGCAGGCCAGTGCCGAGACGCCGCACGCGATGCTGTCGAGGTGAAATTGCTCGACCTTTTCGAGGACGCTGTCGGCCGGCTGGCCCAACTTGCCCGACATGGTGTCGACTGCGTAGCGGCCGATGCCGAGGGCCTGGTTTTCCGTACGCGGTAGTTCGGCAAATAGGTTCGGCACGCGGGGGCTCCTTGGTACGCAAGTGCAGTTGCGCGCCAACCCCGGCAAAGCCGTGGGCTGACGTATCGCGGGTCATCCCGGCAATCTACTTGTCGCGGCCGTGCGTTGTAAACCCTCGGTGCAACGACGCGCCGCTGGTCGCCTGCTGCGGCTGATGTTAGGATGAAACACAGCACGACGGGCACTCGCGCCGCCGTGGCCAACACGCGCTTGGACCCCCTTCTCAATCCGCTTCCGACGCCATGCAACTCGAGCAACTGGGTCCCTACCGGCTGGGAAAGCTGCTCGGCAAAGGCGGCATGGGCACCGTCTACGAAGGCGTGCACGTGGAGACGGCCGAGGAGGCGGCAATCAAGATCCTTTCGCCTGGCCTGGCCGCCGAAGAGGGCTTTCGAGTGCGCTTCGAGGCGGAAATCGAATCGCTCAAGAAATTGCGCCATCCGAACATCGTCCGCCTGCACGGCTATGGCGAGCAAGCGAGCACACTGTTTTACGCAATGGAACTGGTACACGGCACCAGCCTGGACGACGAGCTGCGCGGTGGCCGCCGCTTCGACTGGCGCGAAGTTACCCAGATCGGCATCAAGTTGTGCCGCGCGCTAAAGCACGCTCACGATCACGGCGTGATTCATCGCGACTTGAAGCCGGCCAACGTGTTGCTCACTTCCGACGGCGAGGTGAAGCTGTCGGACTTCGGCATCGCACGGATGTTTGGCAATACGCGCCTGACCAGCGACGGCGGCGTATTGGGCACGGCCGAGTACATGGCGCCCGAGCAAGCCAGCGGCGGCACGGTCACCGAGCGCGCCGATCAATATAGCCTGGGCGGCTTGATGTACTCGCTGCTGGCCGGCCGAGCGCCGTTTCGCGCCAAGACGCTGGTCGAGATGCTGCAATTGCAGCGTTACGCAGAGCCCGAGCCGGTGACACGCTACGCTCCGCAGACGCCGGCCGAATTAGCTCGCATCATCCATCAACTGCTGGAGAAGGATCCGCAGCGGCGATTCTCCAACACGATGATCCTGGGTCGCAGTCTGGAGGCAATGGAGCGAGGACTTTCGATCTCGCTGAGCCGCGGCGAGGACTTCGTGTTGTCTGCGCCCGACTTGCCGCCGGCGGCGCAGTCGGGTTGTAACCCACAAACCCCGACGCTATCGCCCACCGAGTTGGGAGCTATTCTCGCGGGGAATGAGGACGAAGGAGCTTCGTCCGACGTCCAGATGACGGAAGCCACCATGGCATACGGCGTCGAGGCGCCGCGCCCAGCAACGCCGCAGGCAATTGCGCCGGCGGCACAAGCGCCGCTGCCAAGCGACACGAGCAGCGGACGGTTCGTCAAGGTCGACGAGCAAGCGACGCCGGCTCAGCACGACGACGGAAATCCGGGCTGGTTTTCGCCACAAACCTGGTTGTTGGTTACGGCGCTCGTGCTGCTGTTCGCGGCGGGCTGGTACCTGATGCAACCGCCGAGCGCCGATCGGTTGTACGAACGAATCGAAGCCGCCACCGCCGACGGCGAACTAGAGCAAATGAAGGCGGCGCTGCCGGACATCAAGCTATTCTTGCAGCACTATCCCGCCGACCCACGCGCCGAGCAGGTGCAAGCGCTGGCAGAAGAAACACAGCAAAACCACCCGGTGCAGAGCGCCTACACGCAGGCCAAGCGACTGGCAGTGCTCAACTCCGAGCTGGCGGCCGAAAAGTTTCAGGCCCTGATCGACGTGTACGACGATGGCGAGCAAAGCCCTGAGATGGTGCGCCACTTCGTTCGCCTGTCCCGCATCAAGCTCAAGGAGTTGCACAAGCAAATTGCCCGCCGCACGTCCGAGGATCGCGTGGTGGTGGAATCGCGGCTGGAGAAAGCCATATCGCTGGCCGTGGCCAATCCGCCGGAGGCACGGAAGATCTACGACGGCATCGTGACGTTGTACGCAGACAAGCCCTGGGCGGCGTCGCTCGTGCAGCAGGCCCGCGCCGCCGTAGCCGAGATCGACTCGGCGCAGGCCGCAGTGAAGGACTAAGCTTACCAAGGGCTCGGAAGAGTTACCCTGAAATTCAGGGTGGCACTGGCGTTGTCCCGGAAACTCGAGGCGGCGCTTGCATTTTGCCAGTGCTCCGCATGTACCCTCAACACTTCACTCGCTCCGGACCTCGCAGATTTCGAGCGGTCAAACGCTTTCATTGAACTTTTACGAGCTGTTCGCACTATAAGGAGTCGTATGGCACCGCCGCCCAAACCATCCGCCGGCAATTTTCCATCGACGCGGCTGCGGCGCTTGCGCTACCACCCGGCCGTGCGGCGATTAGTGCAGGAAACGGCGCTGGCGCCTGCGAATTTCGTGCTGCCTTTGTTCGTGCGGCCGGGCAAGAACGTGCGCTCGCCCATCAACTCGATGCCGGGGCACTTCCAGCTCTCGGTCGATCAATTGGCCGGCGAGATGCGGGAAGCGGCCGAGTTGGGTCTGGGCGGCGTAATTCTGTTCGGCATACCCGACGCCAAGGATGCGCAAGGTAGCGATTCGACCAGCGACGACGGCATCGTGCAGCAGGCCATCCGCGCCGCCAAGCAGGCCGCCCCGGACGTGCTGTTGATGACCGACGTCTGCTTCTGCGAATACACGAATCACGGCCACTGCGGCGCGATCAACGACCGCACCGGTCGCATCGACGTCGACAACGACGCCACGCTCGAGTTGATCGCCAGCCAGGCCCTCAGCCACGCCCGCGCAGGCGCCGACATGGTCGCTCCCAGCGGCATGATGGACGGCATGGTGGGGGCCATTCGCCAGCGGTTGGACGGCGCCGGCATGACGCACGTGCCAATCATGAGCTACGCGGCCAAGTATGCCAGCGCCTATTACGGGCCGTTTCGCGAGGCTGCCGAAAGCACGCCGCAATTCGGCGATCGCCGCGGCTACCAGATGGATCCCGCGGCCGCGGCAGAGCAAGCGCTGCGCGAGGTGGAGCTCGACCTGGCCGAAGGTGCCGATATCGTGATGGTCAAGCCCGCGCTGGCCTATCTCGACGTCGTACGGGCGGTGCGCGAGCGCTTTCCGGGCGTGCCGCTGGCCGCGTATAACGTCTCCGGCGAGTTCAGCATGGTCAAAGCCGCGGCCGAGCGCGGCTGGATTGACGAGCGGGCCGTGGCACTCGAATCGCTGGTGGCCATGCGGCGGGCTGGCGCCGGCATCATCCTCACCTATTGGGCCAAGCAGGCCGCGCGTTGGCTGGCTTCGTAATTCTGGTCACGGTCAAGCGCACGCGCTTCGGTGGTGGCACAAGTTCATCCCAACAACCGGCACTTCCGCACTCGAGGCGATTTCGATGAATCCGTCGCATCCGGCCAAATCCCCAGATTCTCGTACTCCCGTGCGGCGCACCCGCAGCCACGAGGCCTTCGCCACCGCCCAAACGTTGATTCCCGGCGGTGTGAACAGCCCCGCCCGGGCGTTTGGCGCTGTGGGGGGAGAGCCGATTTTTTTCGAGCGCGGCGCTGGGGCCTATCTGTTCGACATCGACGGTCAACGCTATCTCGACTTCGTAGCCTCCTGGGGACCGATGATCCTGGGCCACGCGCCGGCGCCGGTGGTCGAAGCGGTTCGCGAAGCAGCCCTGCGGGGCACCAGCTTCGGAGCGCCCACCCTGGCCGAGAACGAACTGGCGCAGTTCATCATCGACGCGGTGCCATCGGTCGAAAAAGTGCGTCTCGTGAACTCCGGCACCGAGGCCACGATGAGCGCCATTCGCCTGGCGCGCGGCTTCACGGGCCGCGACCTGCTAATCAAGTTCGCGGGCAACTATCACGGCCACGTCGATAGCCTGTTGGTGGCGGCCGGCAGCGCGGCGGCGACCCTGGGCGTGCCCGATTCTCCCGGCGTGACGCGCGGCACCACGCGCGACACGCTGGTGCTTGCGTACAACGATCCGGCCGCATTGGCGGCCGCCTTCGCCGCACACGGCGATGCCATTGCCGCGGTGATTCTCGAGCCGATCGTGGGCAACATGGGCTGCGTGATCCCCCATGGCGAGTTTCTGGCCTCGCTGCGAAGTCTGACGCACAAGCACGGCGCTTTGCTGATCTTCGACGAAGTGATCACGGGCTTTCGCGTGGCCTATGGCGGAGCGCAATCCCTGCTGGGCGTGACGCCGGATTTGACGACGCTTGGGAAGATCGTCGGCGGGGGTTTGCCGTTGGGCGCCTATGGCGGGCGGGCTGACATCATGGATCACATTCTGCCACGCGGCAAAGTGTTTCAGGCCGGCACGCTCAGCGGCAATCCGTTGGCCACGGCCGCCGGCATCGCCACCTTGCGCACGCTGCAAAACGCGCCGCCCTTTGCGCGGTTGGAAGCGCTAGGCGCGCGGCTGGCGGCAGGACTCGATGCGGCGGCCAGCGCCGCGGGCATCCCTCACAGCGTGGCGCGCGTGGGGAGCATGATGACGCTGTTCTTCAACCCCGCGCCCGTCAGCAACTGGGACACGGCCAAGATGAGTGATACGCTAGCTTTCGCGCGATTCTTCTGGGGAATGGCCGAGCGGGGCGTGTATTTGCCGTGCAGCCAGTTCGAGGCGTTGTTCGTGTCGGCGGCGCACCGCGAAAGCGACATCGACGTAGCGGTCGAGGCGGCAACGGATGTGCTGGCGAGTGCCCGTTAGAGCGGCGCCTGAGGGGGGAAACTCTGCCGGCGAACTGGATTTTCTCCCCCGGATAGCCCAATTGACGGCCGGTCATGGCGCGTCCAATTCCCTGGAAAAGTCCGCAACATCCTGCACCAAAAGGGTTTGCAGCAAATCCCCTCGCGCGAGGCACCTGTTGTTAAAAAAAGAAAAAAATCTCCACTAGTTTCTTGTAAGATGTAGCGGTTGTGACTATATTCGGGTTCAACGTGCGTAGCCTTAGTTGCAAGGCTAAGTCAGGCAATCAGGTTTTTTTTGTAGCAAGGAGACCGCTAATGCGAGTGGACAACAAGGTTGGTTTTTCGCCACACGGCCGGCGTCTAGGCCGTGGATTGGTGGCAATGGTCGCAATCGCGGCCTGTCTGGGTGCCACCACAGCAAGCGCTGTTCAGTATCAATTCACGATTGATCAGAGTCAGAGCAGCCTCGGGTTTGAACAGTACTTCGGTACCCACGGCGACAACACGGGCGCGGACGGTCTGCCCTATCCGCACTTCGTGGCCGGCGACGTCGGCCTGTACCTGGGACCAGTTAACCCGGACGACGGCTTGGGCTATCCAGATCCGTCCAACGTGGCCGCGCTGGCCGGCTCGTTCGCGGCGGACATCGATCTGGGTGTCAGCATCCAGCTTGGCGCGGGCCTCATTACGCCGGTTCACTCGTATCCGTATTTCCCGTATAAGACGGGTGGTGCGATTCAGCCTCCTCCGGGCGGCGACGGCGTCGGCGGCGTTCCGGGCGCGCTTGCCCAGTATGGTCTGGCGGTCTATGGCTTCGGTGGCGCTGGCCCCGACGTGAAGTTTATCGACTTCGACAGCGGCGCCATTGGTCTGGCCAACATTTACGGCTTGACGGCGGCGTTCGGCAGCATGAGCCCGTTGGCCGTCGATGGCGGCGCGGCGATGCCGAATGCGGGTGGAATCAACTACACCGCCAGCAACCTGGGCCTGATCGATCTGACCGGCACCGAAGATATCTTCTCGGGCGCCATCGTGACCTCGGCTGGAATTTCCGGCATTCCGAACCCAATCGGCTTCGGCATCAATGCCTTTACGCAGAACGTGACCTTTGACGGGACTACCCTGACGATTCCCGTCGGCAACCGCATCACGTTCGTCGATGGCGGCACCTTGTACGACATCACCACGTTCGGCCAGATCGTGGCCACCGGCGTTGTCGTGCCCGAGCCGTCGAGCGTGGCGCTGTTGGCTTGCGGAGCGATTGGCCTGGTCGGCTATGTCGTGCGTCGCAAGCGCCGGGCTTAATCCGCCCTGACTTGAGTTTGCCTGATTAAAACCTTGAGAGTCTGAAGAGCAACTAAGCTCACCACCCCTCCGAGCCCCTGGTATGGATTACCAGGGGCTCGGTTATTTTTGTGCCATGGGGTCGGGCTTCCGGCAGCAGCCAGCTCGACGTCAGTCCTGGCGGTCGCGCTTTTCTTCGGCCGCCGTGCGGCGGAAATATTGCGGCGTCAGGCCAAACACGTCGCTGCGCTGGCCCGACTCATGGAGCTTCCACCCCAAACTTCCGACGGTGGCTGCCGTGGGAGCCCACTGCTCTAACGCGACGGCGGTCACACCGGCCGGCAATCGTTCCAGCAAGCGCTCGAGCCCCGGACCACTGACAACGCTCCCCGGCGAGAGCGCGGCGAGCCAGGCTTCCTTGGCCACGACGTGGGTGGGCGTGACCTCAATCAACTCGGCGTCTTCATCGCGGGAGAACTCGGCTGCAAACAGCTCGCCCCGTTCGGCATCGAGCACTGTCCAAACCCGATCCACGCCGGCGCGGGCGGCGATGGCCGCCAGTGTGTGAACGCCGATCAATTGGCACCCAACGGCATAGGCGAAGGACTTGGCCGTGGTAACGCCGATACGCAGTCCAGTAAACGACCCGGGCCCAGTCGCCACCGCGACCAATTGGATGTCGCGGGGCTGCCAACCGACTTCGTGCAACAACGCGGCGATGCCTGGCGCCAGCGATTGAGCGCTACGCTGTTCTGGGTCGAGTTGTCGTTCGGCAAGGAGCCGATCGCGCGCAAGCGCCGCGACCGAGCCGCGCAAGCCGATGGTTTCGATCGCCAGGATTCGCATGGCAGGCCGGGACAGACTTTGGGAAAAAGCGATTCGTTCCGCAAGGACGCTACTGTCGACTGTTTGAACGAGGCCGACAAGCCCTGCGCGGACGTAGCTGAACTCGCAAGAGCTCCGATGCGGGGCGCGCAACGGCTGGATTCTGGCGAACCCCGCTACGGATCCGGACGTTGCATCGACCGGCGCTGATTCGTTATACTTGGCGAGCTTCGCCTGCCCGAGCCCCCGCCTAGAACGGAGCCGATTGCGATGGCCCTTCTGCCCCGCCTATCGTCGCACGATTCTCATCATCGTCTGGCCCAGCGGAGCATTCCGATGCTTCCGCCAGGCGACTTGATTCGCGTCGGCTCGCGGCGGTGGTTTCTGCAGACCGGATTAGCCGGTATGGCTGGGTTGGGCATGACGGGCGTGCTCGGTAACGCCGCCCAGGCCGCAATACCCACGGGCGATCGCAAAGCAGTGATCCTGTTCTGGCTCTCCGGCGGACCGAGTCACTTGGACATGTGGGATCCAAAGCCAGAGGCGCCGGCCGAGATCCGCGGGCCATTTCGGGCGATCAAGACCAACGTGCCGGGCATCCAGGTGTGCGAGCACTTGCCGCTGCAGGCCCGAATCATGGACAAGCTGTCGATCATCCGCAGCGTCGACTGCTCGGCCAGCAACCATACGCCCATCACGCTGCAGGCGGGCAATCCGCTGGCGCGGCGGACCGACGACGGCAACGACGGCGCCGGCTATCCTTCAATGGGCTCGATCGCCGCCAAGTATCGCGGGCCCAATGCCGCGAACATGCCCGCCTTCGTCGGATTGGCCGATAGTTGGAAGGCCGACGTCTGGGGCTCAGGTCACATGGGAAGCGAGTACGAACCCATTCAAGGCAAGGAGCTGACCGGACGCCTGGCGTTGCCCCAGGGCATCAACGTGCAGCGGTTGCAGGACCGGCAGGATCTGCGCCGGCAGTTCGATCGGCTGCGGCGCGGCTTGGAGCGAGTCGCCGACGTGCAGGCCACCGACCGCTATACCGAGATGGCCTACGACATGGTGTCTTCCGGCCGGGTGCAGCAGGCATTCGACGTTTCGCGCGAGACCGATGCGACGCGCGACGCCTATGGGCGCGAGAGCATCGGCGAGAAGGCATTGCTCGCCCGGCGGTTGATCGAGGCCGGCGTCACGTACGTGTTGGTCAGCGGCGCTTGGGGTTACTTCGATCATCACGGCGACGAAGTGAAGTGGGGCGGCATCGAAAAAGGGCTCAAGCCGCTGTTGCCCAGCGTCGACCGCGTCATGCACACGCTGATAAACGACCTGGAAAGCCGGGGCTTGCTGGACTCGACGCTCGTCTTGATGATGGGCGAATTCGGCCGCTCGCCGGTGATGACCACCACGGCCGGACGCGGTCATTGGACCAACGTCATGTCAATGCTGGTGGCCGGCGGCGGACTCCCCACGGGCCAGGTGATCGGCGCCACCGACGAGAAGGGCTATGACATCAAGGAAGCCCGCGTAGCGCCAGCCGATATCGCAGCCACCACCTTCAAGCACCTGGGGATTCCGCTGGATACTCATTGGGTGAACCGCCAGGGCCGGCCGATTGCCATCGTCAGCGAAGGCGGACGCCCGATTCCCGGCTTGTGCTGATTGGCCGGCGTGCCGCGTTGGATTCATTGCGGGAGCGATTCGGTGCGCGTGGGACTGTTCGCCGATTGTCACGATCACCTGGACAACGTGCGCCGGGCCGTAGCCGAATTCAACCGGCGCGAGTGCCAGGTGGTGCTATTCGCCGGCGACCTGGTGTCGACGTTCGCCGTGCCGCCGCTGCGCAAACTGCAATGCCCGTTCGTCGGCTGCTTCGGAGACAATGAGGGCAATCGCGTCGGGCTGCTGTCGGGCATGAAGATCATCGGCCGGCTCGAAGAGGCGCCCGTGCGCTACCAGTCGCCCGATGGTCGCCGCTTTGTCATCGTCCACATGCTGTCGCAGGCGCGTGGACTGGACGAACCGTTCGACGTGTTGGTCTATGGCCATACGCACAAACCGTCCGTCAAGCGGGACGACGCGGGACGATTGCTCGTGAACCCTGGCGAGACCAGTGGCTGGACCTTTGGCCGGCCAACCATCGCCGTGCTCGACACCGAAACGCTGGAAGTCGAAATGATCGACCTTGTGCCAGCGCCGACCGCGGTTGATGCCGGCATCAGCGAAGCAGGTTGAGCGTCGCTGGCGGCGCCAGATTGCGCTGGCTGGAAAGAACGCCCGGGCGGTTGCCGTCGAGCCACAAGCCGCCGGCATAGCGAAAGTGGTTGCCGGCAGTGAGCGTCACAATCTTGCGCGCCTGCTTGCGCAACAGCCTCCCGGTATCGCGCTGGTCGAGATCGACGGCAAATACGTCTGCCACATCCTGGCCGCTCGGCGTCGAGGCGAAGCCGACGAGGCGCAGCACCCCATCGCTCGTCGCGACCAGGTTCACGGCTTGATACGGTTCACAGCGGCTGTCCGGTTGCCAGTCGCTCTTGTCCGCCGCCGCCGCCGTCCAGCGTGCAATCATCGCGAAGCGGCAGGCCCGGTCGTCCAACGGCTTGCCGTTGCTCACGTAGAAGTCGATCGCGCGGCTGTCCCAGTTGGCCACGGCCGCGACGTGATCGCCCTTGCGCCTGGCCAGGGCCACGCCGCCGGCCGTTTGATCTTCCGGATTGCCCGAGCGGTGAATGGCCAAATGTTCGCGCTGCCGCGGCGCCAGTGGGTTCGACACGTCCCAGAATTGCACCTGCGAGCGGGTTTTCTGCTGGTTGTCTTCGACGCCAACCGCCAACACGTTCTCGCACAGTTGAATGCCGCCGGCGTGCCGTAGTGGAGGCGATTGGCCGTCGCTGGGAAACACGTGCAAGTGAATCGCGCGCCCTGGCTGGCTCAGATCGCCGGGAAACTCCACCACCAACAGAAAGGCGACGGTCAATGAATCGTGCGACAGGAATGCCAGGTGCCGCCCGGTGACACTGTCGAAGCGCATCTGGATGCCCTGCAAGTGTCCACCGGCCGGTGGCGCAATGCCGTTAAGATCAAATTTCAATGGCTGGGCCGCAGCCGGCAGGTCTGCGAGCGAGAACGACTGGATCTTATCCTCGCCGGCCAAGGGCCCGACCAATTCGGCCAAGACCATGCTCGCAGTCAACAGATAGATGGCTGGCCGCCGAAAGACGCGCATGCACACATTCCTTGAACGCCAACCACGCGATTCGTGCCGAAGCATCTACTTCTTGCCGAGCAGTCGTTTGGCTTCGCCCAGCAGGAACTCGGCATCGCTAAATGGCTCGAAGCTGACGTCGTGCCAGCGTACAAGGCCTCCGCCGTCGATGAGGCAGGTGGCGTGCAGCGGCATCTTTTCGAAATCGTCGTAGGCACGGTAGTCTTTGAAAACCGTCAACTCGGGATCGGCCGCCAGTGGAAACGGAATCGGCTCCTTGGGCGAAAGCTTGGCCAGCGAGCCTTGCAGCGTGTCAAGCGGCTCGCTGCTGATGGCCACCAGCGAGATTCCGGCCTCGGCGTATTTCGACGCCAGCGGCGCAAACTTCTGCAATTGCTCTACGCAGTGCAGGCAGCCCGAGCCGAGATAGAAGATCACCACCACCGGCCTACCGCGATAGTCATCGAGCGAGACGGACTGGCCGCTGGCGCCGGCGAGCGTCCAACTCGTGGCCGGCGTCGGTTGCCAGCGGAAGGGACCCAACGATTCGAGATCGGGGCGCACACCTACGTCGAGCGCCGGCTCGCGGGCGATGCGCCAATCGATCGGCAAATTCAGTTCGTCGGCCAGCGGCCGCAAGCGCTCGAAGACGCGATTGTCCAGATCGGCATCGGCCGCCAGCACGCGAAGCCTGGCGAATTCGGCCCTGGCATCGGCCTTCTTGTCGGCCTTCACGAGCACCTCGACCAGCACCGCCAGCGGGGTCACTTCATTCGGTCCGTCTTCCACTGCTTTGCGGGCAAGCGTCTCTGCCCGGGTCTGGTCTCCGGCCAGGGAAAACGCGCGGGCAAGGTGGTCCTTGCGAGTCGCCTTGGCTTCTTTGATCTTCTCGAACTCCGCTTTGGCGTCCGCCGGCTTATCGACCGCCAGTGCCGCATGCCCGCGCAGCTCGGCCAGCACATGCTCGATCTCCTTCAGTTCGGGCGTCGAACGGGTCAAGGCGCCTGCCATCGCTTTGGCGACGTCCTTGTCCGACTTCTTGTCGGCGCGGGCCTTGGCTTCGGCTTCGTCGGCCGCCTTATAACGCGCGGCGCGGCGTTCGCCGAGCAGCGCTTCCACTGCGGCAATCTGCTTGGCGCCCTCTTCGTGCTTTGTCAGGCCGAACTGCGCCAAGCCCAGCATGCGCAACCGCTGAAGCTTTGCGTCGGTGTCATCCTTTTGCGGCTGGAGATACGACGTGTCGGCATACCGCAGAATGTCTTCCCAGCGCTCGTATTGAAGGAGGACGTCGGCCAGCCGATCGTGTCCAAATCGGGCGCTGCCCTTTTCGGCGTTGTTGTACTGCGGATGGCGCGGCAGCTCGATCATGTTGGTGGCCAGCGCGATCGCGTCATTCACGCGCCCCAGGAACGCCAGGTTGCGAATCAGCCACTCGTTGTTGTGGGCATAGTTGTGAATCTGATCCGGCAGCACGCGGTCTCGCATCATGTGCGCGTGGTCGACCCGTGCCGAGGCCTCCTGTTGCAGGGCGCCGTCGGCATAGCGATGCAGCTTGGAATAGGTGTGGCCCGGCATGTGCCACATGTGGGCGATCGAAGGGGCCGCCTGCCCGCACTGCGACGCGGAAATCAGCGCCCGGGCTGCTTTCTCCTGGTCCCACAGGTGGACGCGGAAGTGATGGGCCGGGTGCATGGGATTCGCGGCGAACACCTGGTCGAGCAGGGCGTCGACGGCCTGGTGGCTGCTGATCGGCAGTTGCTTCTTCTCTTCCGTCATCCAACTGCCGTTTTGC
Source organism: Pirellulales bacterium (assembly GCA_040901665.1). GTDB lineage: Bacteria > Planctomycetota > Planctomycetia > Pirellulales > PALSA-1355 > JTS-RE94. Next base: position 31,401 of record JBBDYK010000138.1, read on the forward strand.
CAGATGCGCAGCGCCAGCAGGGCCTTGGCCTCGACGTCGTTGGGATACTGCTGGAGGATGGACTCCAGATCGCGCACGTATTTGCGCCGGCGATCGGGAGTGTCTTCGCCGTCGTAGCTGGCGGCCAGCGCGTCGATCCAGGCGATTTCTCGCGCTCCCGCGTTGGCCTTCATCGCCTGGGCCTTCTTGATCAACTCGTTGGCCCGCTTTTCGTTGTTGGTGTTGGCCATGGCCATGCCCCAATAGGCCATGGCGCAGTTCGGATCGATCAGCAGCACCTGGCGGAAGGACCGCTCGGCCTCGAAGTACCAGAAGCCGTGCAGTTGGCCGATGCCCTGGTCGAAGAACTTTTGCGCTTCGGGCACGTGGGTGGTGACGGGAAAGTGCACGTTGCCGGTGCCGCCCATCAGGTAGGCCGCCTGTCGCGGTCCTTCGTCGAACGCTTCGCCGTGCATCGAGTGTCCCGGCGCGGGCTCGGCCTTCTTGGCGTCGTCCGCCGGCTTCGCGGCCGCGGCGGGCGCTGGCTTAGCGTCGGTCTTGGCATCTGGCTTGGCGTCGGCCGAGGGCGATTCAACGTCGGACTTGGCCGGTAACTTGGCCGCCACTGCAGTCGAGGTCTGCGCACCCTCCGCCGCGGCCGCCACCGGCTTGACATCCGTCTCGCCTGCCTGAAGATGCTGAAACACGAACAGCAATACGGCCAAAGAAAGCGACGCTTGGCGACTTCGCATGGGCATGGCGTGTCTCGACGGCAGGTGGTGCAGGTGGGTGCCGGCCCAGGCCGGACGCATGGCTCAACCTTAGCCGGATTGTGCGTGGATTGCAACGAATTGAACCGCTGTTCACTCGATCGACGTTGATTATCAGACGACTCCGCGGCAACGGCCTAGAATTGTAGTGAAGTCGCCACGGGGCGCAGCCAAGGAGATGCCATGAGTGTGCTCGATCGATTCCGGCTCGACGGAAAGCGGATGCTGATCACCGGCGGCAGTCGCGGACTGGGACGTGAAATGGCGCTGGCCGTGGCGGAAGCCGGCGCCGACGTCATGCTGGTCGCGCGCGAGGCGGATGCCCTAGAGGCCACGGCCAGCGACGTTCGCGCCTTGGGGCGAAAGGCCGCGACCATCGTGTGCGACGTGGGCCAGCCGGAAGCCTGCGCCGCCATGTGCGAACAAGCCCTGCAAGAGCACGGGCCGATCGACATCCTGATCAACAATGTCGGCGGCCGGCGGTTCAACGTGCCGACGGATCAGTTCCCGTTGGAAAAATGGCAGGAGCTGATCGATCTCAATCTGACCGCCACCTTCATCTGCACCAAGCACATTGGCGGAGCAATGATCGCGCGGCGACGCGGTGGACGCGTGATCAACGTGGCGTCGATCTCGGGCTTGATCGTGAATCGCGGCATCGGCGCCCGCGCCTACGAGACATCGAAGGCGGCCGTGATCCATTTCACCAAATCAACGGCGGCCGATTGGGCCCAACATGGCATCACGGTCAACGCCATCTGCCCTGGCTTCTTCATGACCGAGCCAAACCAGCGCTGGTCGCGCGAGCATCCGAAGCTGATGGACATGTACCGCGAGCAAATCCCCATGGGCGATTTCGGCAAAGCCGCCGACCTGGGTCCACTGGCCGTCTACCTGGCCAGCGAAGCCGCCGGCTACGTCACCGGAGCCGCAGTCGTGATCGACGGCGGATATACGCTGTGGTAGGGGATTGCGTGAAATCTAACGTAGCAGTTACCTCTAGCTCATCAGTCTCCCAGCTCCGCCAATTGCTTTCGCAGGGGCTGCTTCTCGGCTTCGCTTAGCTCGACCAGGTTGCGGCCTTCAAGTCCGGCGGCCATGGCCCACAACAGGTTGAGGGTGGCCTTGGGCTGTTGTTGCTTGACGAGTCGGTAGGCCAGCACCGGGCCGACGCGCACCAGGTCGGCGATGGTGGCGATGCCCACGGCGCGGAGCCAGGCGCCGCTGTTGACACCAAGGTTGAAGAGGTTCTCGATCGGCTCGCTCAAGTCGCGCTGCCGGCTGGCAAAGCCGACGTCGGCGAACTTGGCTTCCAGCTCACGCAGGTGGCGTCCGGTGGCGGTGTGAATGATAACGGCCTGGTTGCGGCCGGCGCTTTGCACCTGGCGCACGCCGTGGCCAAAGCCCTTGAGCCGCCGCCGCGTTCGCGACGCGCCCAGGTTGACGAACAGGTGATCGCCTTTGGGTTCGGACATGGTTCGCTCGCCGCTGGATTCATTAGCCGGACTCATTCTACAATAACCAGCACCAATCGCCGAACGTCCGCTCATTCAACCGGAGAGCTCCATCATGATTGTTAGTCGTCGCGGCACTTTTTCCACGTTGTTGGCTGTTGTATTTCTCGTGCTCAACTCGATTGGCTTCTTGACCCCAACGGCCCGGGCCGCCGAGCCGGACGGCAAGCTGCGGGTCATTTGCTTCGGGGCGCATCCGGACGATGCGGAATACAAGGCGGGCGGCGTGGCGGCCAAGTGGGCCAAGCTGGGGCACCATGTCAAGTTCGTCTCGGTCACCAATGGCGACATTGGTCATTGGCAAATCGCCGGCGGGCCGCTGGCGCAGCGGCGCACGGCCGAAGTGAAGCAAGCAGCCCGCGTGTTGGGCATCACCACCGAAGTGCTCGACATCCACGATGGCGAACTGCTGCCCACGCTCGAAAACCGCCAGAAGATCACGCGACTGATCCGCGAATGGAAGGCCGACGTCGTGATGTCGCACCGGCCCAACGACTATCACCCCGACCATCGCTACACGGGCGTGCTGGTGCAGGACGCCGCCTACATGGTGGCCGTGCCGTTTTTTTGTCCGGACACACCGCCGCTGGCAAGTAACCCGGTGTTCCTGTTTTACTCCGATCGCTTCCAGCGGCCGAATCCGTTCACGGCCGACATCGCGGTGTCGATCGACGACGTGTTCGACAAGAAGATCGCCGCCGTGGACGCGATGCCCTCGCAAGTTTATGAAGGGGGCGCGGTCGGCTCGGAGGAGTTCATGCGCGACATCCCCAACGATCCCGTCGGGCGGCGCACCTGGGCCACCGAGAACCATGGCCGGCGCTATGCGCAAGTGGCCGACACCTATCGCGACGCCTTGGTGAAGTGGTATGGCGCCGAGCGCGGCAAGAACGTGAAATACGCCGAGGTATTCGAGATTTGCGAGTATGGGCGGCGACCCGACGACGCGGAAATCAAAACCCTGTTTCCGTTTTTCGGCGAATAGCCCGCCGGCCCCGAATCGAGATCGGCGTTACCGCTGCACGGGCGGACGCTGGGCCGGCGCGGTTTGTGCCGGGCGGGTGGCCGTGGGCGGGGCGGCGCCACCGAGGCGTTGCTGCAGCGCCGCGGTGGCATCCAAGCCGCGCTGGTACACGACGGGGTTGCTCACTTCGCGCATCACTCGGCGCGGGTCTTTTATATCGGCTTGCGGCGGATCGTAGCGAAGCACGAGCAGCACGCCGGTCGATTGGCCAAATCGCGCCGTCTCGGCGTTCAATTCACGAGCGTGTTCGTAGTATAGTTTGGCTTCGCGATCCTTGAAGTCCTCGGTGATGCGCTTGCCGCGCAGCTCGAAGTCAGCCTTCATTTTCGTGAGCCGTTGTTCCATTTCCTTGTATTCGGCACTGTTGGGAGTGAGCTTACCGAATTGTTGCATGAGCTGATTGCCCCGCTCGCTCTCTTGCTTGAACGACTCGCCCGCGGCCTCGAATTCCTTCTTCAAGGCTTCGAGCGACTCCTTCAAGCGGGGTGCGTTCTCGGCGACCGACGCCACGTCGACCAGGACCGCGGTTGGCGGTGCCTGGCGTTGCGCCCAAACCGCCGTGACCGTCGCCAGTCCGGCGCAAGTTGCGAGTCCGGCCACGATCGCGAGACGCTTCTTCATGCTCAAGGCTCCTTCAGCTCACCGAAACGATGCGACACTGTTGCAGACCCCGCATGCGCCGCAGGCATCGTGCGAGGGGGCGGTATTGTGCCGGCAGTCGCGGATTGGGTAAAGACCAAATCCGAGCCATTTAGCGCTCCCATTAGACCAACACGCCGCGAAATGATTAGAATCGGCGCATGCCAGCACGAGCTGCCCTCGACGACAGGTGGTGGCAGATCGGCGGCGCCTGCCGCGCATCCCCTTTTTCGACTCCACAATCTGCCATCGCATGCCATCCCTTCTCGCCGCAGAACGCAGTCTCGCCGACGTGTTTCAACCTGGTCAGGTTGTGTGCCAAAGCCATCCCGACCATCTGGCCAGCATCGCCCGGCTGTTCAGCGTTGAGACCGTGGCCGTCGATCGTTGCCGCGTGCTGGAGGTCGGTTGCGGCGCGGGCTTGAACCTGCTGCCGATGGCCGAGCGACACCCCGACAGCACGTTTGTCGGGCTCGATCGGTCGCCCGCGGCAGTGACAACAGCTCGGCAGTTGGCGGCGAGTGTCGAGTTGCACAACATCGCGTTTCACGAACTCCTGCTGGAATCTGCCGACGACCGGCAAGGCACGTTCGATTACATCATCTGCCACGACGTGTACCCGCGCCTGCCGTTGGCGTTGCAGGACCAACTGATGGCGTTTTGCCGCGCGCATCTAAATCCGCGGGGGTTGCTCTATCTGAGTTGCCGTGCGCTGCCGGGCTGGATCGTGCCCAGCGTCGCGGGCGACCTGGCACGCAGCGCGGTGAGCGAACAGGACACGTTGCCGCAGCGCGTCGCGCGAGCGCGCCAGGCGCTGCGATTCTTCACCGAATCGATCCCGTCGGATGGCAAGGGCTGGGCGCGCTTGTTGCGCGGCGAGGCATCCCTTGCGCTGGGCCTGTCGGACGCGGCGCTGGCGCACGAGCACCTCGTCGCAGAGAGCCATCCCGTGCTCCTCCATGAGTTGGCCGGTCAGGCGGCAGCGCACGGATTGCAATACCTGGGTGACGCGGACATTCACACGATGTTTGCCGCATCGCTCGGACCGGCTGCGGAACACAATCTGGCACAGATGGCTCGCGACTCGGTCTCGCTCGAGCAGTACATGGACTTGCTCTGCAACCGCAGCCTGCACCGCAGCTTGTTCTGCCACCGCGACGTGCATCGCACGTATCAATGGACGCCCGATCGGCTACGGGGACTTTTCCTGGCCGGCAACTTGCAGGCCGCTGATCCTCCGGTTGACTTGTTGGCCGCCGAACCGGCTCGTTTCGCGGCGGCCGATGGACGTGTGTTCGGAGCGGCGCTGCCGGCCGCCAAAGCGGCGCTGGAATTGTTGGCAAGCCTGTGGCCTCGTGCCATCTCATGCGAAGCGCTGCTCGCCGCGGTCGAAGATCGCTTGCACCGCGCGGGCCCGGCTGCCCCGCCCTTCGACGAAGCGCAGCGCGACGAAATGGCGCGCAATCTCATCGAGTGCATGGTCAATGGCCTGATCGAGGTCCACAGCGATGCCGACCGCTTTACGGCCGACGTGAGCCAGCGCCCGCACGCGTCGCGCTGGGCTCGCGTCGAGGCCGAATCGCGCAACCAGGTGACCAACCTTCGCCACGAGCCGGTGGTGCTGGACGAAATGTCGCATAACCTGTTGCGCTTTCTCGATGGCCAGCGCAATCGCTCGGACTTGCTCACGCTGCTAGTGGAGGCAACCGAACGCGGACAGCTCTCGATCCTGCGCAGCGATCTGCCGGCCGGATCGGGCGCCGCCGCCGCGGAGATCCTCGAGCAGGTGCTGGATCAGGCGCTTGCCAAGCTGGCCGGCCACTCGCTATTAATCGCATGACGGTCGCGTACGACGCGAATCATCAGAGGCTTTGCTGGATCATCGAACCCGTCCGAGTAACTGTATGTCGAACCCGTTGCGTTCAGTCGAGGAAATATTCGTCCGCCTGAACTCGCCCCTTCCGCAGGCCCAGCCCGAACAATTGGCCGCCATCGCTCGCGTGCGCGGCATGCAACCCTGCGCCGGGGAGCTCGCGGCGGTGTTGGAAATCGGTTGCGGCAGCGGCAGCAATCTTCTGCCGTTGGCCGAGCGATATCCGCGCGGGCGACTGCTGGGCCTCGACGTTTCGCCGAGCAAGATCGCCGCGGCGCAGCGCGCAGCCGCCGAGGCGGGGCTGGGAAACGTCGAGTTTCGCTGCGCGCCGATAGCGTCGATCGCGGGTGAATCGTTCGATTACATCATCGCGCCGGACGTGTACTCCTGGATCGATGAAGCCACACGCGACGCGCTGCTGGTGTTGTGCCAGCGGAACTTGGCGCCGCAAGGCATGGCGTACGTCAACTACAACGCCAACCCCGGCTGGAGATTGCACGACGTGATGGGCGCTCTGATGCGCTTCGAAGCGCGTGGCGCAACGACCGCTGCTGGGCAACTGGCGGCGGGACGCAACTTGCTCGAGTTCGCTCGCGCCACGCTGCCCACCGGCGATGACGGCTACGGCGCGCTCGTGGTTGCCACGGCCGAGTCGATCCTGCGACAGCCCGACGCGGCACTGATCCGCAACTATCTGCAAGGCCCAAGCCACGCCGAGTACTATCCCGAGTTCGAAGCGCGCGCCCGACGTCACGAACTGCAAGTGTTGGGCGACGCCGGCGTGGGAATCCGCGTGACCGATTTCCTGTCGGCTGCCGACGAACGGCGATTGGAAAGCCTGACCGACGACCCGGCCGAAAAAGAGCGGATGCGCGACATCGTGCACAACACGGCCCATCGACAATCGGTATTGTGTCGGGCGGACGTGCCGCTGGACTTCGCGCTGGGAGCCTGGCGGCTTCGCAACCTGTATCTCGAAGGACGGATCGAGACCAAGGACCGGCCGGTTTCAATCGACACCACCGATTCCAGCACGTTCGTTTCGCACGACGGATATAGCATGACCACGGCCGTCCCCAGCGTGAAGGCTGCGATTACCCACCTGGGCTCGCGATGGCCGCGGCGCATCGAGTTCGCGGCGTTAGTCGCTTACGTCGGCGAGCGGGCAGCGGCAGCCGGTCTACCGCTGTCAGCGCAGGACGTG
>JBBDYK010000139.1:0-6159 GCA_040901665.1 Pirellulales bacterium
GAATCGAAAAACCCGAACCAACCCTGCTAGCAAAAAGTGCGAAAGTTGAACTTAGACAAACACTTGGCCCAAGAAATCCGCGTGGAATGATCGCTATCGATCGTCGAGTACGCGGGCCGCTTCGACGATTTCAACTTCTTCGCCTTCCAGGAAGCACAACTGGCGAGCGGCCTCGACGTAATTGCCAGCACGTTCTGGGACAGCGACTATTTCGACGCCCGCAAGAATGCCGCCTGGGAGCGCAGCGGCCTGGCCGACACCTGGGTGCCGCTGATCGTCGAGGGCACGCTGACGATCGGCCGTGAACTGGGACTGGCCTATCTCACCGCCGGGGGAAGCACGCTGACGACCGGCGCGCGGCTGGCCCTGCGCACGGCGCTAACGGCCCGGGAGGTCTACCAGGGTAGCGTCAATTTCGCCATCGCGTATGATAAACTCAACGCGGGCGACAAGTGGGGCGCGGGCTGGCACGCCCTGCTGGGGACCATCAACTTCGTCGGCGCGGGCTTCGGCGCCAAAGGAATCGCCGATGACGCCGGCAAGCTCTCCCGGCCCTACTTCCAGGCCTCTAAAGTCGGCAATCAGATCAACGCGGCGGCGCAGAGTGTGCCTGCCACTGCCGCTAAGCGCGGCGAATGGTGCTTCCCAAAAAACACACCTGTATCCGCTGCGGAAGGCCTCACGCCCATCCAGAACGTGAGGATTAGCGACCGCGTCTGGGCATTTGATTTCGTGCGGGGAGAATGGCGACTGGCTGAGGTAATTGCGACGCACTCCTTCGAGTTTCAGGATGAACTAACACAGCTCACGATAGCAGGTGAGCAAATCGAAACAACGCCGCGGCACCCAGTGTGGATTGTCTCCGGAGAGAATCTTGAACAACGTCCAGGTCGCTATGAGATTCAAGCGACGCAATCCGAAACGCCGAGTTCCGGTCGTTGGGTCGACGCGGGCGATCTGCAAATCGGAGACGTGGTATTCCTAAGGTCTGGCGAAAAAGCCGCCATCTCCGCGATCAAATCGCGTCCGGGTCCGACGGTTGTTTATAATCTGACGGTCGCTGACCTTCATTGCTACGCTGTGGGAGTCGGCGAAGTTCTCGTGCATAACGACTGCTTCGATGACGTAAACTTCAACGAGCTGGCCGGGAACACACTCGTCAAGAAAGTAACGCTCAATGGGAAACCATATGTATTACATGGAGATGTTAGCATTGGCGACGGAGGTAAGATTCTCAATTTAGACAATGTAAGTCTATTCCCAAGCAAGAATCTTAAACAGCTTCTGGGCGCTGAGCGCGTGCAAGGCCCCGGAGTTGGCGCATTGAAGCGACTAGTGGACAAATTCAAGACGCATGCCGCGTCTCAAGGATTCGAGTCATTGAACATCAGTGGCCAATTCAATAGTACATTCTCGCCAACCCCATTCAGGTGGGCGTTTGATCTCTTGAAGTAGAAAGAGCATTTGCGATGAGCTACGAGGACGACTTGGAGAGAATTTCGGAATGGGTTAAGCAGTCGCGGGGCAACCCTGTAGTGATGCCCTCTGGAAGCAGGCGATGGTTTGTTGTGTCTAAGGTATTTGCTGAGAACGAGGTCGACCAAGTTGAACGCAAATGGGGAATCAAACTTCCTTCTTCTTATCGGCTGTTCTTACTTCGAGTGGGAGCAGGAGTGTTCTTTGCTGATGCATCGAATCTACAGAGCGGCTTTGAAGTGCGAGGTATTGATTTTATTCTCGATGAAGTAGCAACGATAACAGATGGCATCACTACAGGACTATTTTCGCACTGCATCCCAGTTGGACTCGATCGCAGCTGTAAATTGGGGCTAATCCTAGCGTTGTCAGATGCAGTACGTGGACACATCTACTCCGTCGAGTTGCCTGGCCGCTGGGACGGACTCAAGCTGACCGAGCACACGGGTGTCCCATTTGCCGAGTGGTTGTCAGCGCGAGTCGCGGACGCATGATTCGTGGTGAAATAGCGAGGCACTTGAGACTAATTGAGACACCATCGATGCGGTCAAGTCGCCCCTTGTATTGACGCAGCAGATCTAGGTCTATCTCGATCGCACGAAGGCCGCCATCGAGGCCTTCGGCTACACCACGCTCGACGTCCTGGCCAGCACGTTCTGGGACAGCGACTATTTCGACGCCCGCAAGAATGCCGCCTGGGAGCGCAGCGGCTTGGCCAACACCTGGGTGCCGCTGATTGTCGAAGCCGCGCTGACCATCGGCCGCGCGATTGGGCTGGCGTACTTGCCGCCGCGTGACGTGGCCGAAGTCTTTGCCCGACGGTCCAAAGGATCCGGACTGAGCCACTCGGCGTCAGGCCGCACAGTGGCGGGATCTGCTCGTGTCCTCGGCCACCAGGCTGGCGCGCATCATCGAGGTGGAGTTGACGAAGCCGAGATTACCACGAGGGCAACGGCCGTCAATGCGATAAGCCACCCGGCCGCGTGTTTCCGTGCCAGTGCCACATCGAAACGGGCGGTTCGGGCTCGTGCGCGTAGTGGCGTCGTGCAAGGCGGCTGCTTATCATTACCTACGTGCCGCATCCTTGCCGTCAGCGACTATCTGGCCGTGTGCGCGGCGGCAAGCCGATCACAATCTCTCGACCACCTACAACGCTCCTCTCGCAACCAAGAACCCGCATCCCGGAACCCGCACCATGCCGCTCCGCACTCGATCGATTCACCGCTCGATTCACGCCGTGCTTTTCGTCGCGCTGCTGGGCGCTGCTGCCCCTCTGGCCGCCCTTACGCCGCGCACCGCCGCCGCGCAGGGGGGCGAGTATGTCATGGCGAACTACACGAAGTACGAATACCGCGTTCCCATGCGCGACGGCAAAAAGCTGTTCACCGCCGTGTACGTGCCCAAGGACCAATCCAAGCCCTACCCCATCATGCTCCAACGCACGCCGTATAGCGTGCAGCCCTACGGCGCCGACCAATACCGCGCGAACCTTGGCCCTTCGCCGCTGTTTGGCAAGGAAGGCTACATCTTCGTCTACCAGGACGTGCGCGGGCGGTGGAACTCGGAAGGCGAGTTCGTGAACATGCGACCCTACAAGCCCATTAAAAACGGCCCGGCCGACATCGACGAAAACAGCGATACCTTCGACACCATCGATTGGCTCATCAAGCGCGTGCCCAACAACAACGGCAAGGTCGGCATGTCGGGCATTTCGTATCCGGGCTTCTACACGGCGATCGGCATGATCGACGCGCACCCGGCGCTGGTGGCCGCGTCGCCGCAGGCCCCGGTCATCGATTGGTTCGTCGGCGACGACTGGCACCACAACGGGGCGCTGATGCTGCCGCACGTCTTCAATTTCATGTCCACGTTCGGCCGGCCCCGCCCGCAGCCCACGAAGAAGTTCCGGCCCACGTTCGACCACGAAATGACCGACGGTTACCAGTTCTTTCTGAACCTGGGTCCGATCGCCAACGCCAATGCCAAGTACTTCAAGGACGACGTGGCCTTTTGGAACGAGGTGATGAGCCACGGCACGTACGACGACTTTTGGAAGGCCCGCAACCTGCGCCCGCACCTGAAGAACATCCGGCCGGCCGTGATGACCGTGGGTGGCTGGTTCGACGCGGAAAACCTGTTCGGCGCCTTGGAGACGTACAAGAACGTCGAGGCCAACAGCCCCGGCATCTCGAACACGCTGGTGATGGGCCCCTGGTTGCACGGCGGTTGGGGCGGCGCCGGCCTTGCGGCGTCGCTGGGGCGCGTGCCGTTTCGCGCCAACACGGCCGAATTCTATCGCGAGAAGATCGAGTTTCCATTTTTCGAGCATCATCTCAAGGGCAAAGGCGACGGCAAACGGCCCGAGGCCTGGGTCTTTGAGACCGGCACCAACCAATGGCGCGAGTACGACGCCTGGCCGCCCAAGAACTCGCAGGCCAAGTCGCTGTACTTGCGCGCGGGCGGACGCTTGTCTGCCGACGCACCCGATGGTTCGAACCCCGCCGACGTTCGCGACGAATACCCCAGCGACCCCGCCAAGCCGGTGCCCTATCAGGACAAGATCGTCATCGGCATGTCGAGCGACTATATGATCGAGGATCAGCGGTTCGCCGCGCGCCGGCCCGACGTGCTGATCTACCAGACCGACCCGCTGGAAGACGACATGACGCTGGTGGGGCCAATCGGGGTCGAGCTGCATGTGTCGACCTCCGGCACCGATTCGGACTTCATCGTCAAGCTCGTCGACGTTTATCCCGACGATTATCCCGATCCCGAACCCAATCCGACAGGCGTGCGAATGGGGGGCTTTCAGCAACTGGTGCGCGGTGACGTGATGCGCGGCAAGTTCCGCCACAGCTTCGAGAAGCCCGAGCCGTTCACGCCCGACCAGCCGGCGGCCGTCTCATTCACAATGCCCGACACCTGCCACACGTTCCGCAGCGGGCACCGGCTGATGGTGCAGGTGCAGAGCACGTGGTTCCCACTGGTCGATCGCAACCCACAGACGTTTGTGGATATCTACAAGGCCAAGGAGTCGGATTTTCAGAAGGCCATGCAACGGGTGTACCGCTCGCGCGAGCTGCCGTCTCGGCTGAAGGTGCTGACGCTCAAATGACCCCTGACCCATGAAGGGACGGGTTGGGGGAGGGTCGGTGCGCTGCTATCGCTGACCCCCGAGCTACTGCCGTCGCCAACGGCGAATGGCTCGCGGGACCAGCAGCGCTGCGCCCATGCCAAGCAGCACACAAGACGCGGGCTCGGGACCTATGAGTATGTCGGCGGGCCCAGGGATCGGCACGACGAACGTCGATTGTCCGGTGTCAATCAGACTGCCAAACCAGTCCTGAGGATTTCTTACGCTGGAGAACGCCAAGCCAATCGAGCTGGAACCCGAGGACACGGGCGGTGCAAGGAAATCGAACGCGGCCAACGTATTCCCTACGTCGAGCGAGGTCGCGGATGGCGCGACAGCGCCAAACGTGGTGAAACTGCCGATGTTGTTCGCGGGTTTTTGGCTCAAATCGACGTCGAAGTGGGACACCGGTGCCGACCCGGTTACGAAAATCTGATACGCGTACGTAAACTGCCCAGGCGTCGGCGTATAACCGCCCGCGGCATACGGGAAACCGCCCGGGCCATAAACGGCCCAGTCGATGTAGCCCGATAGCGTGCCTGTCGCAAAGGGCGTTGAACCTGCCCAGGCGCCGGTGTACGAGATGCCAAGATCGCTTACCAGTGGACCCGCAAGGGCAGGAGTCCCGGCAAACAGAACCGCGGGCACGAGAACCGCGGCAACTCGAAGCAACAACGGCCGATGTGATGTTCTTGACTTGAGGGCTGCCAGGTTCATCAGTAGCGTCTCCTCGAATTTGTGGTGCGTATATCGAGCTTGACCAATGACGCCGTATCCCGGTAGTCCTCTGTATCGACCGATCTGCCAGATGGCGTGCCGGTCAAAGTGATGAGGGAAACCTCGAATGCAATGCCACCGCGTGCATGGCCGCCCAACCTCCCGAAAACATGGATGCCGGGAAACATGGATAGCTAAGACTACCAATATATCCAGCCGGTGCGAGCGAATCCACCAACTCCCCAACGACCGCAGGGCCACACGGGCCCGATCGTTGCGACATCGGGAGCGGCAGGTTAGGCTGAAACTGGCCCTTGTGACGTACCGCCTGAGTTTGCACCCCTACGGCAGGAATCCGTGTTGCGCGCGATCTGCATCCTCTTACTGGCCGTTCTCTTGGCCGACCGCGCCTCGGCTGATCCCCTGCGGATCATGCCCTTGGGCGATTCGATCACGGCGGGCAACGACAACTTCAATCTGACGCCCGGCGGCTACCGGACCAGGCTCTATGGTCTACTAAACGCCGCTGGCTACGATTTCGACTTCGTGGGTTCCCTGGCGACCAATCCCGGTCCGATCACGGACAACGACCACCAAGGGCACGGCGGCTATACGCTGGCGCAGCTTTGCGAGACTCTCGGGCCGTCGGTCGTGGCAAATCAGCCGGGCGTGGTGCTCTTGCTCGGCGGCACGAACGATGTAACGGTCGCCCTGAAGAACGACCCCACGCTCACGGTCGCGGGCATCGCGGCTCGGCTCGATGCGCTCCTGGCTGACCTGTACAATTATCGGCCCGCCGCCACGGTCTTCGTCCGCACGATCCCGCCGGCCGG
>JBBDYK010000140.1:0-6140 GCA_040901665.1 Pirellulales bacterium
CTGTCATCGCATCCATGCGATGTCGCAGCCTGTTGAATTCTTCAACAGGCTGCTACGCCTTCTTCTTCCGCGCCGCCAGCACGGGGTCGCTCTTGAGCGGCAGCTTGACGACTTTGCCGGTCTCGGCCGCTTTATAGACGCCGAGGATGATTTCGACGGAGCGGCGGCCTTCGTGGCCGTCGATGGCGGGAGCACGATTCTCCTTGACGGCTTCCAGCACGTCGCGGAATTGCTCCGTGTGGCCGTGGTGGCCGATGGCGGTGGGATCGCTGGCGCCGCCGGCCGTGCTGATGCTCTCGGCCATGCGCTGGTGGATGGCCGCGTCGCCGCGAGCTTTCTTGGCGAAGTCCCAGGCGACAACGTCCTCTTCCTGCATCGCGGCGCTGCCTTCGGAACCGTGCACCTCGATGCGCTTCAGGTAGCCGGGATAACAGGCGGTGCTGGCTTCGAGCACACCCAGCGCCCCGTTCTTGAATTTCAGCGTCGCTACGACCGTATCTTCCACGGCGATCCGTTCGTGGGCCAACAGCGCCGAGTGGGCGGTGATCTCGACAACCGGGCCCATCAGCCAGGTGAGGATGTCGACGGAGTGGATGGCCTGGTTCATCAGGGCGCCGCCGCCGTCGAGCTGCCAAGTGCCGCGCCATGCGCCGCTGTCGTAGTAAGCTTGCGTGCGATACCACTTCACATAGGCTTCGCCGAGCGTGAGCTTGCCGAAGCGGCCGCCGTCGACGGCCTTCTTCAATTCGACGCTCGAGCGATGGAAGCGCGACGGGAAGATGGCCGAGAGTTTGACGCCGGCCCTTTCGCACTCGCGAATGATCTTGTCGCAGCGCGAGAGCGTGATTTCCAACGGCTTTTCCACGATCACGTGCTTGCCGGCCCGGGCGGCGGCCACGGCCGGTTCGAGATGCGCGCCGCTGGGCGTGCCGATCGTCACCACGTCGACTTCGGGATCGGCCAGCATGGACTTCAGATCGTGGTAGGCGCGACAGCCCTGCGCGGCGGCGAAGCGATCGGCCGCCGCCGGCATGGCGTCGAAGCATGCCACGACCTTCGCCCCGCGAATGTCGCCAATCGCCCGGGCGTGAAAGTTGGCAATCATGCCACAGCCAATGATTCCGAAGCCGAAACCGCGCGATTTGCTCACTGCTGTCGCTCCCGTTGGGTCGAGTCGAGGGACGATGGAAACCTGGGATTCTAACCCAGTTGGGGCAATTTGTCGTTGCGTGGCGTCTCGGTGGAAGGCTTGCTGTGTCAGTCAACTGAAATTTCGCGCAATTACACTAATTAGTTTGGGTTTATCGTTGACGCCTGAAGAGGGGCAAATAGAATCAGTGCTTAACTGCGTGCACAGACCGCCGGCAAATGGCCAGTCGCCACTTGCCGCGTTGCACAGAGAATCGGCAACTGGGTTTAGGAGAACGCTAGTGAATCAAGGTAAAACTGTCTTACCGGCATTTACTGCCGGTGATGCGCCGCGTGCGCGCCCCGTGCGTGCCGAGAGGCGCCTTCGCATGGCAGCTGCTTTGGCAGTGGCTGTTGTGCTCTGGAGCGCAACGAGCGCTTCTGCCGTGATGATTACCGGCAATCCGTCGTCCGACAGCGGTTGGGCGGCCGGCGGTAACTCTCTGGACTCCGGCACGTATATTCGCCTGGCCGGAAACTTCAGCTTCGACACGTATTACACCAATTTTGTTCTCGACGCTGCTTCGCCGTTGTTGGGTAGCGGTTGGGCGATTGGCGATGAGATCATCGCCATGGGCGGGACGTTGGTGCCCAACAGTGGGTTGGCTGTCGACACTGGCTGGGGCACCGATGGCTTTACCGGCGACGCGGTGAACTCGAATGTGTCGGGCTCAATTCGCATCGTTTCCAAATTCGGCACCAGCCCCACGGCCTGGGCCGCCAGCACCATCAAGCCGAACGCCGGCAATGGTCAGGGCAGCACCAGTTCGGGCCACGGTGGCGATGGCGCGGTATTGATTGGCACCGCCGTCAGTGACATAACCGCTGGCAATGCCAACACGGTGCAAATCGCTTCGGTGCAAGAGCGCTATCCGGCGCCCGGCTTTGTCGGCGTCACTCTCACGGATATGGGCAAATACATCTACAACGTGGATGGCAATAACCTGTTGAGCAGTTGGGAAACGTTCCTGAATGTGACGCAGCTTGCGGCCTCGTTGCCCATCAACAGCGAAGTGCCCCAAGCCGGCGATCGCTACAATCAGGCCTTGCAGCGCAGCACGAATTCGACGTTGATCACCGATGCTTTGATCGCCTCGGTGCCCGTGCCCGAACCGTCCACCTGGATGCTGGCCATCGCCGGCGCGGCCGGGTTGGTAGGGCTGAAGCTGAAGCGCAAATCTCGTAGCGATAGTTAACGTTCGATCACCTTCGAACGATACGCACGTTGACAGGCCGGAGGGGCACATGCCTCTCCGGCCTGTAGTGCGCGCAGGTCAATGATTAACGCGCTGCGCGGTCACCACGCTACTTCCGGCGGCGCGGTGTCGCCTTTCATTTCGGACGGCAATCGCCAAACGTGAGTGGCGGCGCGGTCGGTGAAGTAGAGCGCCGATGCGGACGGTTTGCGGGCGTTGCCCGAGCCCCACAGCGCGGCGAAATCGCGGTGGAACGCCAGCGGGCGGCGGGCGTACGAGTGGTTGAATTGCTCGTCGTGCGTCAGCGTCTTGACGCGTTGCCAGGATTCACCGGAGTCGCGACTCGTCCAGTCGACCATCTGTCCGCCGGTGCCATAGGGCTGCGCGCCCTGATCGGTTGGCGCGATCAACCGCCAATTGGCTGGGTCGTCGAGATAAAGCGAGCCGAAGTCGTAGTTGTGGTCAGAGGTGGTGATGTCGTTGATGCGCCACCGCTCGCCGGTCCAACGCGCGAGGCGCCACGTATGAGGTCCATTGTCGGGGCCGGGAGCATAGCCACGGCTAGTGAGGAATACGATCACGGGACGCCCCTGGTCGTCGAACTGCACTTCCTTGAGATAGACCAGCAGGTCTTCGGCCTGGTAGTCGTGTACCAGCGCCGCATTTTCGACGTCGACCAGCGGCGTATCTAGTTTCCGGCCGTCGGCGGATTGCCAGGTGGCGCCGCCGTCGGGCGTTTCCAGGTAGTAAAGGTTGGTGCGGTGGTTGAGACCGCCCTGCTGCGGATGGTAGTTGAGCGCCGTAGCCACGCGTCGGCCGGAGCACGTGCTCACCTGGTAGTGCCCTTGCTGGATATGCGCTAGCGCCGCCGGTTCGGTCCAGGTGGCACCGTCTTCGCTGGTCATCCAGAACAGCCCGCGGCCTTTTCGGCCGGCGTGATTGTACTTCGTGTGAAGCAGCAGAAAGCGTCCGTCGCCGAGCAGCCAGGGCTGGCCATACGAAAAGTTGGTCGTTGTCACGCGTTGGAAGGCGTCGATGGAATAGGGCCTGGCGCTGCGGTGGATGAATGACGGTCGCGACGTGCCATGCGAGTTACTGAATATCCATAAGTATCCGTCGGCGTCGATGTTGAGCGTGGGATTGTCGTGGGCGTCGGTGGTCTTCTTGTCGAGCAGGATGCGCGGACGTGGCACGCTTTTGGTCTCGTGGTCGAAATACGAGACCATGTGCAACAACGTCTTGTTGTCCGGAGTCGTTCCGCCATAGACGAAGAAGGTCTTATTCGCGGCCGGAGCGTGTACGGCGATGGGCATGTGCTGCTGTGGATAAGTCGGCATGCCGCCGGAATACTTGTAGGCATATTCGTCGCCGGTCGGCTGATTGTAGTACCAGATGCCGCGATAGCCGCTGTCTTGCTGGAGCGTGAAGCTTGCGTCCTCGGCCTGAGCGATGGCCGCGAGCGACAGCGCAAGCATGGCGAGGGCACGGCGGATCGTGGTCGACCAAAGTGAGTGACGTGGCGATGAATTGATCGGCATGGTGCTAATTCATGGTGTGGTGCTGATTCATGGAATGTGGGACGGTTTCTTTTATACCAACGCGGTCGCGGCAGTGTCGTGCGGTGGCAGTCGTCCGGCTGAGCGGCGCGATGGTTTTAGCGAATTGTCTGCTTTTGCAGGCCGTTTTCGGCGAGATTGTGGTTGGTCCATCGTTCCAAGAGCCGCCGGCAGCGGCCAATTGCCATTGCTGGTGGTTGTGGGGCGTGCTACAGTTGGTGTGTAAAGCTGTAGCGAGGGCGGCCGGCCTTCGATGCCCAATGTGCGTCTGCCGGCTGTTTTAATTGCTTTTTGGGCTGATTTTCGGCTGGATCGCACAAGTGGTCCCCGGAGTTCGTAAAGCTCAACTGGTGCGATTGGTCTCGTCACACTTTAGTGGTAGACGAGACGTTCTTATCCACCATGCCGCCTACTCCACGATGTCGCAGTCGACTTCGGCGCACGTAGCGCAGAGTCCTGCCATCAGCGCGGCCGAAACATGCTCACTCCGGGCGACGATTGATTGGCTTTGAAAATGGCATGCACGGTTGTGTGCCGGGCCGAGTCGCACGGGGTGCGAGTACTATTTTTTTCAAGTGCGCACGGGCGCGAATGGGCGCCGAGCGCGGAAAGTGATTCAGGAGATTTATGTCGTTAGAAGATTTGGGGTCGTTCGAAGATCTGGGGCTCAGCCCCACGCTGTTGGCTGCGATCGAGAAGCAGGGCTACAAGACGCCCACACCCATCCAACTGCAAGCAATTGGCCCGGTGTTGGCGGGCCGCGATTTGTTGGGCATCGCCCAGACCGGCACGGGCAAGACGGCCGCCTTTGCCCTGCCCATCTTGCAGCGACTGGCCGCCACCCCGCGCGCTCAGCAAGGCGAGCGCAAGCCGCGCGTGCTGGTGCTGTCGCCCACGCGCGAGCTGGCAACGCAAATTGCCGAGAGCTTTGCGACGTATGGTCACCGCTCGGGCTTTCGCCAGGCCGTCATCTATGGCGGCGTCAGCCAGGTGCCGCAAGTGCGCGCCTTGCGCGGCGGCGCCGAGATCGTGGTGGCCACGCCCGGCCGCTTGTTGGATCTCATGAACCAGGGACTGGCCAAGCTCGGCTCGATCGAGACGCTGGTAGTGGACGAAGCCGATCGCATGTTCGACATGGGCTTCATTCGCGACCTGCACAAGATCGTGGCCGCGCTGCCCAAGAAGCGGCAGACGCTGTTGTTTTCAGCCACCATGCCCGAGGACATTCGCCAACTGGCCGATAAAATTCTCCACGACTCGATACGCGTGCAAGTGGCCGCAAAGTCGATGGCCGCCGACACCGTCGAGCAGTCGGTGTACTTCGTGGACAAGCGAAACAAGCCCACGCTGCTGGAGCATGTGATCATCAAGATGGAGATCACGCGGGCGATCGTCTTTACTCGCACCAAGCACGGCGCCGACAAAGTGGCCCGGCACTTGGCCAAGTCCGGCATTCGGGCCGAAGCCATTCACGGCAACAAGTCGCAAGCGGCGCGGCAGCGAGCGCTGGCAAGCTTCAAATCGCAGAAGCCGCCGGTGCTGGTTGCTACCGACGTAGCCGCGCGGGGATTGGACATCGACGACGTGTCGCACGTGGTGAACTACGATCTGCCGGACGTGGCCGAGACGTACATCCATCGCATCGGTCGCACCGGCCGGGCGGGAGCAACGGGCGTGGCGTTTTCGTTCTGTGCCGCCGACGAGCGCGAGCAATTGCGCGATATCGAACGGCTGTTGAAGAAGAAGACGCGCGTGTGCGAAGAGCACCCGACGTATTCAGCATCGTCGCAAGCAGCCTCGTCCGGCGGTCCGCACACCAAGGATCGCCGGGGCGACGGTCCGGTGCGGCGCAAGCCGCACACCGACGGCCCGGCAGACGGCCGGCAGCGCTCGCGCCGCCGCAAGTTCGGCAATCAGGCCAAGGCCAACGATTCGGGCGCTAGCGTTGCGGTAGCCGCGGCGCCGGCGCGGGCGACTGCCAGCAAGTCAAATTCGAAAGCGAAAGCTAAAGCGCCAGCGATGACCGCCGCGCGGACTGCGTACACCACGATGTGGTAGTGCGGTTGCCGACGGCTGCAACGCGAGATTCATGGGCGCTCGTCGCGATCATTTGCGACGAGCGCCTTTTCTATTTCAAAGCGCTGCGCGTTGGGTGGCACTCAACGCCGTCCACTGGGGTTGGCGTTTTTGCGTGCTAACG
>JBBDYK010000141.1:0-6069 GCA_040901665.1 Pirellulales bacterium
GGCAAGGTCAACAGCCGGTCCTTCTTGGATTTCACGATCTGGACGGGCGCCGCATTGGGCAACAACTCCAACACCTTCACACGTTCGTGCGGCACGAAAGTGGCATCGCTCAAGTTGGTCTTGAAGGCAACGCCGCGCTCGTCCACTGACACGTCCGCACATGGGATCGTGTCGCCCGAGCGCAGGTGCAGCACGCATTCCGACGCAATGCGCGCCGGCGCCTCGGCGGCCGGCGCTCCATCCTTGGGACTGGTTGTGCGGCGCTGGAGCTGGAGCAGCACGGCCTTCCCAATCGCAAGCGGCCTCACCGCCGGCGTCGACGGGGCCGCGTTGGGCTTCGACGGACCGGGCGGATCGCGATAAACGATGCGCGCCGATACGCCGCGCGCCAATCGACCCGCCGCGCTGCCGCCAAGCGGCTGCCACACCAGGCACGTCGCTTCGCCCTCTTGCCCGTCGACCAGGCAGCCGTGCAAGCGCGTTCCCGCCAGCTCGAGCCGCCCCGTACGACCGGCCAGCGTCTGCGTGAGCGGCTGCTGCGTCAGGACCGAGAGCGATTGCAGATCGCCAAACGGCAGCGACAGCGGCTCTTGAATGCCGGGGCATTGCAGAAACACGCGCTGCCGTTCGACCTTCAACAAGTCGCCGCTGGCGCGCATTCCCGACAGCAACACGGCGCGGATCGCGCGGGAAGCCACGTCGCCCGAAGGCGTGAAGGCGAAGCCTGCCAGTTGATCGTCGCCGAGTCGCTCCTCGGAATCGCCGACGCGGACGACGAACTGCTTCTGCTTGGCGTCATAGGCAATGAGTTGTCCGCCGACGACCGTGCCGTCGGAGCGCAGAATTCTGGTTTGATCCGCGGCCGCCACGCGCGGCGATTGGGCGTTCCATTTATGGATCCGCAAGTTTTCGATGCGCAGGTTGCCCTGGACATTGGTGATGCGCAGCCCGCCGAGCGTTTGCGGATTCGGCACGTTGACCTTGAGATCGGCCAGCGTTTCACCGCTGGGCGTGGTAACCAGCATGCGGCCGGCTTGCTGATCCAGATAGATTTGCAACGAGATGCCGCTCGAGCCTGGCTTCAGTTCCTGCAGCAGTGCGATGTCGGCATCTTGCTTCGCTTCGCACACGGCCACTAACTGATCGTCCCAAACATCCAAGGAGAAATTGCGCCCGGCCGTCTTCGCGTTCTGCACCACTCCCAGCGCCAGCTTGAACCTCGGCTTATCGCTCCAGGAAAGGTCGATCTCGAAGCGCGCCTGAGCCGGAATCTTGAGGTTGCGAAACAGGCTGGCGCCGGCCTGGTCGGTGACGAGGTGCCCGGCGTTCTCGCGCCAGCCCGGTCCCTTGCCTGAGGTCTGCCAACCGTCGAGGCCGCCCAGTCCGGCGAAAATCAAATCGGCGCTGGTGCGACGATCCATGCGGCGCAAGATCGTCCTGTCGATGTGCAACGGGCCAAGCCCCGGAATATCGACCAGCGCCGTCGCCTCGTCGAGCGAGAGCAGCGAGCCGACCAGCAAATCGCCGCCGATCAACTCGAAGCAGAAGTCGCCCTCCACGATCGGCAATTCCTCGCGCGTGGAAAAGCGGATGCCCTGCACGGCGTGAACCGGAAACGGCAGTTCGTCGACAAATCCAGGACACTTCCACAGCAGGCGATCGCTCTGCGGCGAATCGACCAATTGGCCGGCCGCACGATCACCATTGGTCAAGAAGATCACCGCCGGATTAGCCGCGGCGGACGGCTCGGCGGACGGCGACGCGCGCAACAGCGTCGTGGCCGCCAGCAATACAAGCGCGGCAATCGCAACCCGCGCGCACTTGCGCGGTTGATCGGTGAAGTCAGCGTTCATAGATCGGCAAAAATCGGTAGTTCAACGCCAGTGCCAACAGCGACATCGACGTGCCCAAGTGCGTGCCAAACTGCGAGCGAATGCTGCCGTCCTCGGCCTGCACCGACTTGAGCTCTCGGACCAACAACTTGTTCCATTTCTCCCAGGCCTCGACGTCCCCCTGAAACAGGGCTTGCGCCTGGTAATAGCGCGTGTACTCGGGGTAGCTGTTGCCGCTATTCTCCAAGCGCGCGGTCAGATAGCCCAAGGTGGCTTTGTATTGCGGAAGGTCTTTTCGCCGCGCGACGGAATAAACCAGCGTGGCGATCGAAATGCGCGCCATCGACTCGTCGAATCCGCCGAACCCGCCCGAGTAGCCGACCTGCCCCGAGTCGGACGTCATCTTGGTGTAGTAATCGATGGCCCGGTCGATGACCTCGTCGGGCACTTCCAGGCCCGCGTTGCGCGCGGCCAACAGGCCCACCAGCACCGCGCCGCTCACCGAGGTGTCGGCGTCGTTGCTGTCGGGCGAATAGCGCCAACCGCCGAACGAATTCTTCTTTTGCGACGTGATGGCCGCGCGCACGGCCAGTTGCAACGCCTCGCCCAGCGAGCGTCGATTCGACTCCGACCCGCTCCACAGGTTGCGGTCGTCGACCGTGCCATAGGCTTCGGCCAGCGCGAGCATGGCAAAGCCGTGGTGATACATGCTCGATCCGAGGATGCCGGTGTGCGCGTCTTGCTGCGAGATCATGCTGCGCAAGGCTCGGCGGATGTGGCTGCTGTACAGGCCGAAGTTCGGATCTTCGCCGGAAGCCAGAAACACCATCATCGCCAGCCCCGTGGTGCCGGGACCATCCTGCCCCCCTTTCCAGTCGCCCGATTCGCTTTGCGAGTTGGCCAGATATTGCAAGCCACGGTCGTAGATATCGCGCACGTCGCGCGGCACGGCCTCGCCCACGCGCATCGACGGCACTTGACCGTGGGCCGTCGCAGTTGCGATCGTCCACAAAACCGCCACCAGCGCGAGCCCGGCCAGTGACTTTCCACAATCGAGCGACCGTCGCTGCATCATTTTCCCTCTATGTAATGTGTTAGCGGCCATCGTCGGCGCCGATTGCGCCGTTTTGCACCAGCGTAACCCGCATCTCGCGCCCCTGGTCGAGTTGTTTTTTCAGCAACCGCCATTGTCGTTCGTTGAACAGCGGCTTGATGTCCTTCTCCGGCAGGGTCGACAGCCGATACCACACGAAGTAGTAATCGAACTGGCCGAAAGTCGCCGGCGGCTTGGTTTTGTCGATCAGCATTTGGATGAGCGCCAGACGCTGCTTGTCCTCCAGGGCCACCGCGTCGTCGAGCATTGCGATCGCTCCTTCGACGGCGGCCCGGTAGCGGAACTGCTTGCGCTCGGCCAACACGGCCTGGTGCTTGGCGGCCTGGTCGCCTTCGAGCGTCTTGGGCAAGATTCTGGCGTACAGCGACTGCTCGCCGAACAGGCCGCCGGCCATCTTCAACTGCAGCGGTTGAATCTCCTGCCAAATGTTGCCCAAGGCATTCTGGTCCTTCTGCGACTCCAGGAACTTCTGGCGGACAACCTCCACTTCGTCGAAGAAGCGTTGCGTGTCGCCACTGGCGGCCAGCCGCAACTTGGCCTTCTGCGCGTCGGATAGGTCGTACGCGCGGGTCAACAATTCGAGCTGCAGCCGATATCGAGCATCGATTTGCGCTCGAGCCGACACGGCATTGCCCGAGCCTTGGAACACCCACTGGTCGAAATTCGAGGGGTCGATGACAACGGCCTGTTGCTGGGCTGCCGCGTTTGCCGCCCGCTCGGTGTCGTCCGGCGCCGCCCAGCCGCCGGTGGCGCGCAACATGGCCGCGGCAATTCCGACAGCGATCAGCAACATTCGCACGTTACGATTCATGGTCAATTTTGAGTATGGCAACGATAAATGGGTGTCGTCATCGGGCGCCGCCAAACCAGTTCGTCAGGGTTTTTACCACCGCCTCGCCAAACGAAAGCGGCTCGTCGACCGGCTCGGGTGGACCGACCTCGTCCACGATTTTCCCGCCCCACCAGGCCACGTCTTCCTCCGGTTGAGCAACCGAGCCTTGAAATCCCACGCTGATCTTCTGCACGCCGCTCCACACCGTTCGCTGCGAGGAATCCAGGTGCGGCACCAGGACGTCGTTGGGAACCTGCGGAAAATACTGTTCGCCGTATCGGTTGACCATCAACCATTGCTCCCAGTCGTCGCGCCAACGGCTCGAAAGCGCGTCCGCAATCTTGTCGCGTTGCTCCAGCGACAAGCTCAGCGTTCCGTCCAATCGCGCGACCACGCCCAGGATCGTCGCGCGCTTGCGCTGCTCGGCGCGCGCCTTGGCCTGCTCGGAGTAACGGGCAAACTGCTCGGCTGAGAGCGTCGATTCGACGGCCTTGGCCAACCCTTGTCGAATGATCGTGGAGGGCGACGGTTGCGATTGCAATTGGCCGCGGACGACGCGCCCGTTTTGCTGATGCTTGGCGTATTGCACAGCGGCCTCGCGCAGGCTCTTTTCGCCTGCGGCGCGGATCGCGGGCCGTTGCTCGGGCGTCAAGTCGCACACCTGGCGTACCAGATTCAACTCCGACAGGAGCATCGGCCGGAATTGCACGAGCCATTGTTGAACCATGCCGTCATTCTGAGCAGGCGCCTGCGCGGCCGGCGCCGCGACCACCACCCTGCGCTTGGCAGCGGGGGCTTTTTGCGCCGGTTTCGCGGCGGGCTCGACCTTT
This sequence comes from Pirellulales bacterium, assembly GCA_040901665.1. GTDB lineage: Bacteria > Planctomycetota > Planctomycetia > Pirellulales > PALSA-1355 > JTS-RE94. The sequence continues at coordinate 4,609 of JBBDYK010000141.1, forward strand.
GCCGCTGCTTCTTCGGCAATAGCAGGCATCGCGCAGCAAAGTGCAATCACCACGAGCAAGGCGCACGTTCGCGGACTCTTGCGGCTCATCGCTGGAAACTCGCTGTTCCTTGCTGTCTCGATCAGGTGCATCGTCTCGCGTTTCATGGCGACCCACCTCGTTCGAGCCGGTTGAAGTATTCGTCGAGTCCGGCGCGGAACTCCTCGGGCAGCGAGCTGCCGGACTCTCCGGTCGCTTGCGAGACGCGACGATCCTCGCGCAGTTCCTTGTCGTTGAGCCCCGAGCCGACCAGCGCCAAGGCCGAATCGGTGGTGGTTCCGCCGCCACCGCCGCCGGGCGACGAGCCGCCACCGCCGCCGCCGTTGGGATTGATGCGTTTCGACTGGAGCAACAGTTCGATCGCTTCCGTCTCGGCCGCGATGGCCGTGGAGCCCGTTTCCGGAGTGCCAAGAATGCCCGCGGCTTCGTCCATCACTTCGTGGACCGCGCCCAACAGCGCGATCTCCTTGGCAAAGTCGGCCTCGCCGTCGGGCAATTCCCGAATGCGCTGGGTCAGATCGACAACGCGCTTGGAAAGCGTCTGTTGCGTGGTTTGCAACCCGCCCGCACGCTTGCCATACTCCTCACCCAAAAGCGCCGCGCGGGCCTGTTCGGCCACGCGAGTCTCTTCGCGCAGATTGACTTCACCCTCCAGGATTTGCATCGCTTCCAGCACGATCGATGGCGGCAGGCTCCCCTTCGACTTGCAACCCGGACACTTGCCGGCGCACGCCGGATCGACCAGGTCGTCGGCCCAGCGATCGAACGTGTCGGACCAGAATTCCATCTGGGCCATGGACATGCCGGCTTCGCCGCGCACGTCGTCGCTCAATTGGCGGAGGCTGCCCACGACGTCTTCCTTGCGCATCTCGTCGAGCACCGTCTTGAAGCGCTGGTAGCGCCGCCGGTCGAAATAGGCTTGCATGTCGTCCATGATCGTCGACAGGGTTTGGCTGCTGCCGGCTTCCAAGGTTGACACCTGGTCGAGAACTTCCGCTTGGGGCGCCGCTGGCTTGTCCCGCTGACCAAAGGTGGACGTAAGCTGCTCGGAAACCTTGCCGGCAACCGAATACTGCTGCCGCGACGCCGCCTTGAGCCGCTTGACCAGCGTGCTGCCTTCGAGATTCGCCAGCACCTTGTTCAGCTCGTCGGCAATCTTGTCGAACTCGGCGAGCAAGTCTTGCTGCGCTACCACGGCCTCGTCGAGCTTTTCGGCCGCGGCCGCGGGAGCCTGCCCCTTCTTGCCCGCTCCGGCGACCGTCGTCACCGGCAGTCGCAGCTTGGGCGTTGAATTGCTCTTGCCCGGCTCCTTCGACTCGTCGTCCTCAGCAGCGGGCTGTTGCGAGCTCTCGCCGTCGACCACTTGAGGCACGGCGGGCTGCGGTTTGCTCTCGTTCGGCTGCGAGTTGGCGCGCGGCGAGC
>JBBDYK010000142.1:0-6062 GCA_040901665.1 Pirellulales bacterium
CGGGAAAAGATCGAAAAGGCCGGCGGCGCCCTGGTCGAACTGCCGGGCAGGACTCCGGCCTCCGTGCACGCCAAGAAACACGTCAAAGCCAAGAAGAAATCGTAACGCGACCAACCCAATTGCTCTCCCAACGTCAGCCCAGGGAGCAGCCGTCACCAACTCCATCGTCGGCACTCATTCACATGCGACTGCGACTAGCGAGGAATCTTGCAGCCACCGCCCAGGGACCCGGGCACACCATGATTTCTACGGCGCAACACTGCTAGCGCCGAGAAAGGACGGATCGAGCCATGTGGGAAAAAATTCGCGTCGTCTTCACGATCCCCGAACTCCGCAAGAAGATTCTCTTCACGCTCGGGCTGTTGGCCGTCTATCGCGTGGGTTGGCAGATTCCGCTGCCCGTGGTCGATCAGGCCCAAATGGCCGCCTATTTCAAAAGCGCCAGCGGCCTGGGACAATTGCTCTCGCAAGTGGCCGTGTTTAGCGCCGCCCAGTTGGACCAGATCACGATTTTCGGCCTGGGCATCATGCCTTACATCTCGGCCTCGATCATCTTCCAACTGTTGGGCAGCGTGTGGGGTCCGCTCGAACGGCTGCAAAAAGAGGGCGAAAGCGGCCGCAAGAAAATTAACGAATACACCCGCTATGCCACCGTCGTCTTGTGCATCGGCCAAAGCTGGTTCTACCTGGGATACTTGAGCCGCAGCGAACTGCTGCTCGATTCGTTCATGGTCGACGGCCACTTGAGCCTCACCTGGCAAATCACCACGGTGATGACCATGACGGCCGGCACGATCTTTCTCATGTGGCTGGGCGAGCAAATCGACGAGTTCGGCATCGGCAACGGCATCAGCTTGATCATCATGGCCGGCATTCTGGCCGGCATGCCCGGCGCCGCCAGCCAACTGCTCGAACAATCCAGCTTCGAGTTGGGCAGCGGCTCCGGCAAGCTGGGCGTGGAAGTCCTGATCGTGCTGTTGGCGCTGTTCGTGGCCGTCGTGGCCGGCGTGGTGTTCATCACGCTGGGGCAACGCCGCATTCCCACGCAAAGCGCCAAGCACGTCCGCGGACGCCGCGTCTATGGCGGCAATCGCCAGTACTTGCCGCTACGGGTCAATCAGGCGGGCGTCATGCCGATCATCTTCGCCTCCAGCCTGTTGATGTTCCCGCGCATCGTCCTGTCGCAGTTGGCTGCGGTGTTTCCCGATTCGAACGTGCTCTCCTCGCTCAGCGAAGCTTTCTACGGCGGCACCGCCTTCATCTACAACTTGCTGTACATCGTGCTGATTTACTTCTTCTGCTACTTCTGGACCGCCATTACCTTCAACCCCAAAGACATGGCGGAAAACCTCAAGAGCTTCGGCACGTTCATTCCGGGATATCGGCCGGGCAAGCGCACGGCCGACTATCTGGAAAAAGTCATGGTGCGAATTACCTACGTGGGCGCCGGATTCCTCGCCGTCGTGGCCATCACGCCGACGATCATCGCGGGCATTTTCTCCGTGCCGCAAGGCGTCGCCAGCTTCTTCGGTGGCACGGGGCTCTTGATCGCCGTCAGCGTGGCGTTCGACCTAGTGCAAAAAATTGACAGTCACTTGGTGATGCGAAACTATCGAGGCCTGCTGGAAAAAGGCTAGCGCCGCTCCAGCACCCTGACCAGCTCGGGCGGAGCGCTCGTTTCCAGGGGAAAGACGAACATGCGAATCGTGTTTCTCGGACCGCCCGGCGTCGGAAAAGGCACTCAGGCGGTCGAGCTCGCCAAACAGTTGGGCATCGTCCATCTGTCGACCGGCGAGATGTTGCGCCAGGCCGCGGCCGCCCGATCCCCCGTGGGACTGCAGACCCAGGAATTCCTCGCCGCGGGAAAGCTCGTCCCAGATGACGTCATGCTCGATCTGGTCCGCCAGCGTCTGAAGCAGGAAGATTGCCGCGGCGGCTACGTGCTCGATGGTTTCCCTCGCACCATCGTGCAGGCGCAGGCGCTGGACGCCATGCTCAAACAGGAGAACGCGCCCCTCTCGGCAGTCATCGACATCCAGGCCGACGTCGCCGAGCTGGTGCGTCGACTGTTGGCCCGGGGTCGCGCCGACGACCAGCCCGCGGTCATCCAAGACCGCCTGGAACAATACACCCGCCAGACGGCCCCCTTGTCGGACTATTATTCCCAGCAGGGGCTGTTGCACACCATCGACGGACGTGGCAGCCGCCAGGACGTTTTCGAGCGAATTCTGGGGGCCATCGACTCCGTCGCACACAAATAGCCGCGCATAGCCCCAGGAGCTATGATGCAGGAATGAGAATGTTGCGCATGCTCGGTCGATCGACCAGGGCCGGCCGCGACGCAACCGAGATTTGGGAGTTCTTCTTAGCGTGCACACACTTCGTTCACCGCGTGAAATCGCGCAGATGCGCAAGGCCGGACTGCTCGTCTGGCAAGCCCACCAGGTAGCCGCAAGGCTCGTCCGTCCCGGTGTCACCACCGGTGTGATCGACGCCGCGGTCGAACAGTTCTTCAAGGAAAAAGGCGCCACGCCGCTGTTCAAGGGCGTGCCCGGCAAGGTGCCCTTTCCCGCGGTCACCTGCATCTCGGTCAACGACGAAGTGGTGCACGGCATTCCCGGCAAGCGCATCCTCCGCGAAGGCGACGTGATCAGCATCGACACCGGCTGCCGCTTCGAGGGCTGGTGCGGAGATGCGGCCATTACGCACCCCGTCGGTCAGATCGAGCCCGACGTACAACGCCTGCTCGACGTCACCAGCGGCGTGCTTGCGTTGGCCATCGAGCTGATGGGCAAGAAGCAGCGCTGGAGCGAAGTCGCCGCGGAGATGGGCAAGTTCGTCCGCGACGCCGGCTTCTCGGTCGTCGAAAGCTTCGTCGGCCACGGCATCGGCCGCGAAATGCACGAAGACCCCCAAGTCCCCAACTTTGTCAGCGCGCAGCTCCGCCGCAACGGCGACTTCTCGCTAGAGCCCGGCCTGGTCATCGCGGTCGAGCCGATGGTCAACATGGGCACCAAGCACGTCAAGAGCCTGCCCGACTACTGGACGCAAGCCACCCAAGACGCCCGGCCCAGCGCCCATTTCGAACACACCATCGCCATCACCGAAAAGGGTCCCTGGGTCCTCACAGGTCCACCGCAAGCCGACGAGAAGGTGTAAGCACCCCTGCGGGGTCGGTACGCGCCTGCGGCAACAATTCTTGGAGATGCCTCGAGTCCCCAAGGCCACTGTCGCCGCGGCCCCCGTATTTTCTCAGGCTAAAGTAAGCAAATTCCGGGCCAAGGGGACTTGAACGAATAGGCCTCTAGGGCTTATATTCAATCGCTTTGGACAAATAGCCAACTTTGTTAGTCGGTGCTTCCCGCCATGAAGGTCCGCGCCAGCGTCAAGCGTATTTGTGAAAGCTGTAAGATCGTCCGCCGTCGCGGAGTCGTGTTCGTGGTTTGTAGCAACCCCCGCCATAAGCAACGTCAGGGCTAGGGCTCGCACGGCAACGCCACAGGTAGCGCCGCGGTGTCCGAGTTAGCACGATTGGCGTCAACGGCTCGGTCGGACCAGCGGGCGCAGCGGCCCCGGAACGATTCGTACGGCAGGCACGATCGGCTCGTGAGTTGCCGTCGCCAAATAGGTCGGTGTGCGTGCGGCTCAGTTCGACCGGCAGCGGGTCGCACCGATCGTGATCGAGACAAGCATTTTCAGGAGTCAAGTTCGATGCCGCGTTTGCTAGGTGTGGACATCCCCAACGACAAGTCCACCGTCATCTCCTTGACGTACTTGTACGGCGTGGGCGACCAGATCGCACGCGAGTTGTGCCACAAGGCGGGCATCAACCCGCTGGCCAAAGCGCGCGACTTGCACGAGGACGAAGTCGCTCGCCTTGCCGCCCTGTTGGACAAGGACTACGTGGTCGAAGGTCAACTGCGCCGCCAGGTGGCGCAAAACATCTCGCGGCTGCGCGACATCGCCTGCTACCGCGGCCTGCGGCATCGCCGCGGCTTGCCGGTGCGCGGCCAGCGCACCCGCACCAACGCTCGCACTCGCAAAGGACCGAAGAAGACCGTCGCCGGCAAGAAGGGCGTTAAAGATCTCAGGTAGCACCCGCTAAGGTCGCGCGATTTCCTCACTGCCCGTTGCTCGAAATCGCGCGACGACAGCCAAGCAAACACAACTCGATTTTTGGCGGCCCACCCCGACGGCCGCCCCATAAGCCAGGAGCTCGATCGAAGTGTCCAAAAGCAAGCGACGCAAAATACGCCGCAACGTGACCGTGGGCATCGCCCACATCAAGGCCACGTTCAACAACACCAGCGTGACGATCACCGACACCAAGGGCGACACGCTGTGCTGGGCCAGCGCCGGCACCAGCGGATTCAAGGGCAGCCGCAAGAGCACGCCGTTCGCCGGCCAGATGGCCTCGCAGCAGTGCGCCGAAAAGGCCTCCAAATTCGGCGTCAAGGAATTGGAAGTGCGCGTCAAGGGTCCCGGCAGCGGCCGCGAAAGCGCGATCACGGCCCTGCAGGCCGCCGGCATGACGATCAAGTCCATCGAGGACGTCACGCCGCTGCCCCATAACGGCTGCCGTCCGCCCAAGAAGCGCCGCGTGTAACCGCCAGGCGCGCCACGACACCGCCCGCACCAGAAAACATCACGATTACTTTGCCAACACTCTAACAGGTCTTCGAGAATCCTATGGCTCGCATTACGGGGCCCGTCTGCCGGCTCTGCCGACGTGACGGCCTGAAGCTGTTCCTCAAAGGCACGCGTTGCGACACGCCCAAGTGCGCGATCGAACGCCGCGACAGCGCGCCGGGCATGCACCAGTTCCGCCGCGGCAAGCAAACCGACTACGGCACCCACCTCCGCGAAAAGCAAAAGGTCAAGCACTACTACGGCGTGCTGGAGCGACAGTTCCGCCGCTATTTCAGCCGCGCTTCGCGCTCCAAGGGCAACACCGGCAGCGCGCTGATGAGCCTGCTCGAACGCCGCTTGGACAACGTCGTGCATCGCATCGGCTTCGGTTCCAGCCGGGCCGAAGCTCGCCAGTTGATCAATCACGGGCACATTACCGTCAACGGCCACTACGTCGACATCCCCAGCTATATCGTGCGGGTGGGCGACGTCGTGCGCGTGAAGAATCGCGCCAAGAGCCTGCAACGGGTGCAAGCCAACCTGGCGGAGAATCGCCGCACGCCGCCCGATTTTTTGTCGCTCGTCGAAGGCGGCGTCCCCGAAGGCCGCGTCGTGCGGTTGCCGGGACCCGAGGATATTTCGATCCCCATCGAAACCCAACTGATCGTCGAGCTCTGTTCCAAGTAATGTCTCGCCGCGAGTAGACCGGCGAGTAGATGGTCGTTCCCGATTCCCCCCCCGAGTGCTTCGTCCCAGGCGGGTTCAAGCGAACAAACAGCGTCTTTCACCGAACCTGCGAGCGTCCGCAAGCGGACCTCCAGGTCGATCCTTACAGCGGCACCTGGCATTTCCGCGGCTGGCTTCGGAGGCTTGTCATGCATATTCGATGGCGTGGACTGGAACTTCCCAGTCTGGTTACTTGTGATCCGAAAACTCTCAGCTCGACCTACGGCAAGTTCGTGGCCGAACCGTTCGAACGCGGCTTCGGCGTCACGATCGGCAACGGCTTGCGGCGCATTCTGCTCTCCAGCCTGGAAGGTAGCGCCATCACGCAGATCAAGGTGCAAGGCGCGCAGCACGAGTTCACCACCTTGCCCGGCGTCATCGAAGACATGACCGAAGTGGTGCTCAACGTCAAGTCGCTGGTCGTCAAGAACTACACCGACTCGACCAAGGTCGTCCGCATCGAGAAGAGCACCAAGGGCCCGGTCACCGGCGCCGACGTGCAGACGGATGACTCGGTGGAAGTGATCAACAAGGACCACATCATCGCCACGCTCACCGACGACGTGCCGCTGGTGATCGAAATGGTGGTGGAAAACGGCCGCGGCTACGTGCCCTCCACCGAGCACAGCCCCAACGTGCAGGAAATCGGCATCATCCCGATCGACGCCGTGTACAGCCCCGTGGTGCGCGTGCGTTACGAGATCGAG
>JBBDYK010000143.1:0-6053 GCA_040901665.1 Pirellulales bacterium
AGCTGCCCGTTGCCGGCAAGTTCCTCCAGAAATTCAGCAAGTGCCCCGTAAGCCATGGCGGCATTGTATCGGCGGACCCAATTGCCGGGCAGGCGAGCCGTTTCCCTAGATGTCGCGGCACTATCGGGAGATCGAGGCTCCAGCCGAGGCGAGACATCCGAACATCCCCCTGTTTCACAGCGCGCCTTATTTTCACAAAGCGTTTCAATCTGGGGTGTCTGCAAGAACTTTTCCGGTTTCGTCGAAAGTTCCAGTCAGCGAAACCCGATAACAGCCCCCAGCCACGGCTTGCGATACCGCGCGCCGGGGTGGGCGGGGGGCGTTCTCAATCAATTTCGGCGCATGCTGTCCCCTCGATCGGCTGCCTGGTATTTCGTGGTGTTGGCTTGCTGGCTCGGCGCCGCGTCGGCGGCCTGCGGCCAGTCGTTCGCCTATCGGGCGCAGCCACGGCTGGTCGGGCCAAGCCAGAGCTTCGCGTCGATCGATCCGGCGCCGCGCATGATGGAGGCGGCTGAAGAGGTCGGACGCGAGCGACCGCGCCATCGCTACATCGATCCGCGCTACCGCGGCCGAGCCCTGGAAATGACCGACCTGGCGGCCCGTCGCTTTGCCAGTCGCCAACCGGCCAGCCGTGTGCGCGGCAATCCGCCGGAACCAATCGATGCGGGCCAACTCAGCGATCCGTTTGTCGAGCTTCCGTCGGGCGATGGGCCAATGATGGCACCGACCGAGGGCGAGCCGTGGATCGACGAGAATCATCCGGGAGCGCCGCCGGGCGACGGGCACCATGTCGAGCGTTATGCGCCGGGAGACGGCACGTTCGTCGAAGAGTACCCGCCAGGGGAAGCCTTTGGGCCGGATGGCCAGTTCGCGCCGGGACCGGACGGCGACTATGGTGATTGCGGCGGCTGCGGCCAGTGCGATGCCTGTTCGCAAGGGCCCGACTATGGCTATGGCCTGCTGGGCCAGACGTGCGCTTGCATCGATCGGACGACGCACCATCCGGCCATGCGCAACTTCAGCGGTTACACCGGCGCGCAGGGATTCAAAGGTCCGCCCGACCTGGGCATGAACGGCGACTTTGGCTTCTACAAGGGCGTCAACTATGCATTGCCGTTCATGCAGCGCCGAAGCGTCGGCGCGCAAATCGGCTCCAACGTCGCCTTCAGCGACTTCACCGGCTCCACGGGATTGGCCGATCGTTCGCGCACGCAGATTTTCGTCACCGGCGGATTTTTTCGCCGCGCCCCGTGCAATCAAGGTTTGCAAGGCGGGGCGGTGCTCGACTACCTGTACGACGATTGGTACGTGACCATGAATCTAACCCAGGTTCGGGCCGAAGTCGGTTATCTGTGGGGCTTCCACGAAATCGGTCTGTGGGCGGCCGCTCACACCAACAGCGACACGCAGAATGCGCCGGCGACGTTCGAGACGTCGACGGTCACCTGGCAAGCCAACGATCAATACAACCTGTACTACCGCGCCAATTTTTCGTACGGCGCGGTGGCCCGGATGTGGGTTGGGTTGTCGGGACACGGCGACGTGTTGTTCGGTGGAGACGCGATTGCGCCTTTGTCGGAAAGCTACGCGATTCTGATCTCGCAGAATTACCTGATGCCGCGTGGCAACTCGTCGCTGCCCGACTCGGTGGTGGAAAGCTGGGGCCTGACGCTGTCGCTGGTGTGGTATCCCGGGGCCAAGACGCCCAACCGCTGCTTCGACCCGTATCGGCCGTTGTTCACGGTGGCCGACAACAGCACGCTGTTCATTCGCACGCCGTAGCGTCCGGCCGGGAAATCGGCAAATGAGCGTCAAACACCGGCGCCGGGCGAGGCGCGCTGTTGGTGCTTCCAGCCGGCCGCTTCTTCGCCGTCCAAGCGCAGGGTGAGGCACTTGGCGCTGCCACCGGCTTTGACGAACTCGTCGAGCGGCGTTTCGCGCGGCTCGAAGCCGCGCTCGCGCAGCAGGGCGTGCAACCGTGTGCAGCCAGTGTTGGTAACTACAGTGCGCCCCACCACCACGGCGTTGCAGGCAAAGCGACGCGCTTCGACATCGGCCACTTCGATGAGCTCGTCGACCGCCTCGGCCAGCGCGCGGCGGCCATACCCGTCCAACGCTCCGGGAAAATAGATCGCCTGGCCGGGGGCCAACGGACAGAAGCACGTGTCCAGGTGGTAATAGTAGGGATCGACCAGCTCCAGCGGAATCACGCGGCAGCCGAACATCATGCCCACTTGCTGATGCCCACGCACGTCGCTGCGAATGCGATAGCCGGCCACCAGCGTGTCGCCGCAGAAGAGTGCGTCGCCGGCGCCTTCGAAATAGACGCCTTCGTCCAAGTGCCGCACGGCAAACCCTTGAGCGGTCAGCCAGGCTTCGTCGTGCGGCTCTTCGCCTTGCCGTTGGGGGTGGCGAAAGCGGGCCAGCACCGCATCGCGGCGAAAAATCAGGGCCGCGTTGGCCGTGAACACGAGATCGGGCAAGCCGGCCACTGGCTGCATGAGCTCAATCTGCGCGCCGGCCTCTTCCAGCGCCGCGCGCAGTCGCGTCCATTGCTCGATCGCCACGACATGGTCCGCTTGCCGGCTGCGGCTCATCCAGGGATTGATCTCGTACTCGATGCCGTAGTAGTCCGGCGGGCACATCAGGATCCGCGGTTGGCCGCCGGCGCGATCGCCGCTCGATTGCGTGCTGGGGTGCCGGTTCATGCCGCACGTTCCAGCAGTTCGATCTCTTGAACCAAGGCCCGCAGAAACGGCTCGACGTCGGTCACCAGTCCGACGGTCTGGAACGAGCCACGGTCGTTGAGCTTGATGACCGTCGAGGGATTGATGTCGACGCACACCACCTTGACGCTGGCGGGCAACAGATTGCCGACCGCGATCGAGTGCAGCGTGGTGGCGATCATCAGGCAAAAGGTGACGCCGCGAATTCGCTCGCGCATCTGCCGTTGTGCTTCGATGACGTCGGTGATGACCTCGGGCAGCGGCCCGTCGTCGCGAATGCTGCCGGCCAGCAGGAAATCGACGTCGCCGCGCACGCACTCGTACATGATGCCCGAGGTGAGCACGCCGGTTTCCACGGCGCGGCGAATGCCGCCGACGCGGCGGATGCGATTGATGGCCCGCAGGTGGTGCTCGTGCCCGGCCTCGGCCAGATCGCCTCTTTCCAAGTGTACACCCAGGCTGGTGCCGAATAGCGCCTGCTCGATGTCGTGGGTAGCCAGCGCGTTGCCTGCGAACAGCTTGTGGATGTAGCCGCTGCGCAGCAAACGGCAGACGTGGGCGTCGCTGCCGGTGTGCACGATGGCGGGTCCGCCGACCAGCAGCGTCTGGCCGCCGCTTTGCCGGGTGTGAAACAGTTGCTGGGCCACGCGGCGGATGGCCACGCCCTTGGGCTTTTCGCTGGAGACGGCGCTGTTCATGAATTCGAACGCCTGTCGCTCGGTCGAGCGCTCCGCGGGAAAGACGCGCACGCCGCCGTGCCCCACGATAAACGGCGTGCCCACTTCGACGTCGCTCATGGCCACGCAGCGCGCCCGCCCGGCTTCGACGGCGACGCCACAATCCATCTCCTGGTCGGCCACCGGAATCCACAGACCGGCCACGCGCACTTCGGTGCGTTGATTGGTGGAGCTGTAAAAGCCCTCTGGAAAGGCGCCGTCGATGTCGGCCACCACCAGCTTGCAGTCCTGTTGAGCGGTGGGGACGGCGCCGTGGTCGCCGATCTGCCCCAGCAGTTCGGCCAGTTGCTCGGCGCTTTGGGCGCCGACGTCGATCAGAGCAAAGCTGGGATCGCTCTGCGTCTGCCCGACCGAGATCCGTTTGATCTTGAACGTGCCGCCCGAGGCGTTGATGAGATCGAGCACCTTGGGCAGGATCAGGCTGTCGATGATATGGCCGGCGATCTCGACTTCCTCGACGAACTCGGCCGTCTTGCTCTGCACGTTTTTTCCCACGGTCGCCATGGTGCGTGCCTCCCTGGGTCGGGCTTGCAGTCGTCGCAGCGAAGCCGGGCGAGATGAGCCTCCGCGTGCCACGCTGCTGGTCCTATTGTAGGGGCGGTGCGGAATCGCGACCAACGGCATCTAAGATGACCGGCGCAGGGGCGACCTTTGCAGCCTTCGACGGAAGTCTTATACTTGTGGTGGGTTCCATTCCCAGCCCTGGCTGCCGATCGCGCCGAGCGCGGCCGGATTTCGCGCATCCTATACCTACGCATTTGCACGTATTTTGCTATGAGCAACCCCGACCATTGGAATTCCCTGGCGTCGTCGCTGGGCGCGCAAGTTCCCGCCGACGAGTCCGCTGCCGAGGCGAAGCCCGTTGCCAAGCCGGTCGCAGCAAGACCGACTCGCCCTGCCACACCCAAGAAATCCCCGCCACCGCAATCGACCGACTGGTCGCAACTGGCCGGAGCGTTGGGTCTTGAGCCCGCGCCGCAGCCCCTGCCTGTGGAAGCGCCCAAGCGTGTCGAAGTGGCCAAGCCGGCGTCAGGGCCCAAGGCGGCTGCGCTGGCCCCTGCCGCACGGGTCGAGGCCCCGCCGCAGCGCGTCGAGTCCCCGCGACAGAGCCTCGACGCCGCGCCGTCGCGGGTCGAAGCGACCGAGCCGCCGGTCGAGCCGCGACGCGAGCGTCCGTCGATTTTCGATCCAGCTCACAAGCGTGCGCCGTCGATGATCGAACAAACCAGGTCGCGACCGGTCGAGCCGCCCCGGGCGCCGACCACCGGCGACGAGCGCAGCGAGTTCGACGACGACGAAACCATTGACGCCGAGTTGGTCGAGGACGAAGCGACAAGCGAGGCCGGCGCGCGCGGCGAGTCTCTCGACGAGGAAGGACGTCCGCGACGGCGCCGTCGCCGCCGACGTGGCGGCAAACGCAATCGACGCGATCGGCCGCCGACCGATCAGACGCCCACGGACGAAGTGCGCGACGACGAGATGCTCGATGAAGGGGCGCGCGAAGAGAATGCCATCGACGACGAGCCGACCGACTTGGAGCTTGACGCGGGCGACGCCGAAGGGGCAGTGCCGGCGGAACCGGGCGAATCACCGGAACGCAAGGGCCGTCGCCGCCGTCGCCGGCGAGGCTCGGGTCGCGGCCGCGATCGCCAGCGTCCCGCGGCCGAAGGCGAGCCCGCAGACGGCCGACGCGAAACCGTCGGGCAGCGCGCGGAAGGACAGCGCCGCAGCGAAGGGCAGCGCCGCACCGAAGTGCAGCGTCCGACCGACGACGATAGCGACCTGGACGACGATCTGGCGGACGACCTGCACGATGATCTCGATGACGATCTGGCAGACGACTTGCACGACGACCTGGCTTCGGTGACCGCCGGCGGCGATGCCGACGAGGGAGACGACGCCGGCGACAATAACCTGGAGAAGAACAGCCATCGCGCCATTCCCTCGTGGGAAGAAGCCCTGGGATATATGATCGCGGCCAACATGGAAAGCCGGACCAAGAATCCGCGAGCCGGCGGACCGCGCGGACGCGGGGGCTCGCGCGGCGGTCGCGGTCGGCGTCCGTCGTAGCAGGCTAATCGCTTTGGGACCGAGTATCGGACCAAACCGCGCGCTATAGCGTTCATCGAGGCGAGCGATGGCGGAAAACTCTCTGGCAGCAGACTGCAAGTACTCGGCGGTCGGGCGAATGCACATGATTCGGACCGTGCGGCGCTTGTGGATGCTGGCGATCGTCGCGCTATTGCTCGCAGGTTGCACGCGCAGCGAGTCGGCTCCCGAGGCGACCACCAACGGCGAGAAGCGGTTTCGCATCGCGGTGATCCCCAAGGGCACCACGCACGTCTTCTGGAAGTCGGTCCATGCCGGCGCACTACGCGCCGCCGAAGAGCTGGGCAATGTCGACATCCATTGGAAGGGCGCGCTGTTGGAAAATGACCGCGAGGGGCAAATCAACGTCGTTGCCGATTTCGTCGCCCAAGGCGTGGACGGCATCGTGCTGGCCCCGCTGGACGCCACGGCGCTGGTGCCATCGGTCGACGACGCCAAGCGCGAGGGCATTCCCACCGTGATCTTCGATAGCGGGCTGGCC
>JBBDYK010000144.1:0-6050 GCA_040901665.1 Pirellulales bacterium
TCGTCAAGCTGGCCGAGGACCGCGCCTACTATCGCATCGCCCGGCTGCTGGAAAAGCACGCAGCCGGCTTGCTCTGACGAGCGAACGTAGCGCCGCTGTTACACATGTCCGGGCACTACCGCGCAATTCCCTTCCCTCACCACCCGCTACTTTGGCGTCTCCACCACCGTGGCTTTGGTGATCACGACGGGCGTGGTGGGGCGGTCTTGGCTGCCGGTGGGTAGAGCGCCGATCTTCTTGACCACCGCCAGGCTGGCGGCGTCGGCCGCCTTGCCAAAGGCCGTGTACTGCCGATCGAGGTGCGGCACGCGCTCCAGGCAGATGAAGAACTGCGAACCGGCCGAGTTGGGATCGTTCGTGCGGGCCATCGAAACCACGCCCGGCTCGTGCGGCGTGGCGTTGAACTCGGCCTTGATCGTGTAGCCTGGTCCGCCGGTGCCGGTGCCTTCGGGGCAGCCGCCTTGGATCATGAAGCCACTGATGATGCGGTGAAAAGTCAGCCCGTCGTAGAAACCGATCTTGGCCAGCCCCAGCAGATTCTTCACGTGCCCCGGCGCCACGTCGGGCAACATGTCGAGCGTGATCTTGCCCTGGTTGGTGTCGAGCACGAGTTGATAGTTGTTCTTGGCAAAGTCGAACTGCTGTTGGGCGGCTTCGACCTCGGCTTTGCGGTTCTTGGCCATGGTGGCACCTCGTGGTTGGCTGGCGGTGAGTGCCACGAGCAAGGCGGCGGGAGAAACGATCGCTCCGCGCCGGTTTGAAGGATTCTCGTGGCTCGTGGCAGCCAGTAGACTAGCACCCACAGCGGCAGCCCGAAACCCTTGTTGGCAGCGGCGCCCTTTCTGACGCGCGACCGGAGCGATCTTGGATGGAGTGGGTGCAAGTTTACGACCCGTTGGGCGCGGCCTGGCTGTCGACCCTGATGGCGGCCGCGCCGATCGTGGTCTTGCTGGGGCTGTTGGTGGTGGGGCAACCGGCGCCCCGGGCGGCCCTGGCCGGATTGGCCGTGGCGCTGGCAGTGGCTCTGTGGGGCTTTGGCATGCCGGCCCAGGCGGCGCTGGCTTCGGCCGCTTACGGCGCCTGCTTCGGACTGTTGCCGATCGGCTGGATCGTGCTGGCGGCCGTGTTTCTGTTTCACTTGACGGTTCGCTCGGGCCAGTTCGAAGTGGTGAAGCGGAGCGTGGCCGCCATTTCGCCCGACCGGCGGATGCAAGCGCTGTTGATCGCATTCTCGTTCGGTTCGTTCGTCGAAGGCGCGGCGGGCTTCGGCACGCCGGTGGCTATTTCCGCGGCACTGCTGATCGGTCTGGGCTTCTCGCCGTTGTACGCTGCCGGGCTCGCGCTATTGGCCAATACCTCGCCCGTCGCGTTCGGCGCCCTGGGCACGCCCATCATCACGTTGGCCGAGATCTCCGGGCTGGACGAGATGGCGCTGTCGCAAATGGCCGGACGGCAGTTGCCCTTCTTCTCCGTGATCGTGCCGGCCTGGCTGGTGGCCACCATGGCGGGCTGGCGCGGCGTGATCGGTTGCTGGCCGGCGATCCTGGTTTGCGGCGGCAGCTTTGCCGCCATCCAGTTCGCCGTGTCTAACTTTCACGGGCCGACCTTGGTCGACGTGGTCGGCGGCCTCGGTTCGCTCATCTCGCTCACGGTGTTCTTGCAGTTCTGGCAACCGAAAGACGTGTGGCGTTTTCCTGACGAAGCCGAGCCGGCAAGCGATGTCGCCGTGCACAAGCTCACGCGGCGGCAGATCGTACATGCCTGGATGCCGTGGGTGTTGCTGTCGATCTTCGTATTCATGTGGGGCACCAAGACCGTGCGCACGGCGCTCAACGGCGGCACGCCCGAGCGGCCCAACGCCTTGGCCGGCATCAGCAAATTCTCCTGGGGCATGCCCGGACTCGACGGATTGGTCTATCGCACGGCGCCGGTGGCGCCGCTCGACGAGGGTTCCGATCGCGCGAGCAAGCCCGAGAAGGCCGTGTTCGATCTCAACTGGTTGAGCGCCACGGGTACGGGCATTTTTCTGGCGGCGCTGCTGAGTGCGTTCTGGTTGGGCATCCGGCCCGTGCCGTTCGTGCGGCAGTTCGGCGACACATTATGGCAAATGCGCTGGGCGCTGCTGACCATCGCCTGCATGCTGGCGCTGGCCTTTGTCACCAAGTACAGCGGCAGCGACGCCACGCTAGGACTGGCGTTCACCAAGACCGGGCCCTTGTATCCGTTCTTCGCGCCGCTGTTGGGCTGGTTGGGAGTGGCGTTGACCGGCTCGGACACTTCGTCCAACGCGCTGTTCGGCAGTCTGCAGCGGATCACCGCCGAACAGTTAGGGCTCAACCCGCTGCTGATCGTGGCCTCCAACAGCACGGGCGGCGTCATGGGCAAGATGATCGACGCTCAGAGCATCGTGGTGGCAGCCGTGGCCACCCAGCAGACCGGCGGAGAGGGACGCATCCTGCGGTTCGTCTTCCTGCACAGCGTGGTGCTGGCCATGTTGGTGGGCCTGCTCACGCTGGTGCAGGCCTACGTCACACCCTGGATGATCCCGCCGCTCGACCCTTGAGCGGGATCGCACGCCGCGGCCTTGGCATGGGCCGGCTGCGCTTGCTTGTCGCCGCCGCGGATCTCACAATTGAGCTTACACTGACTGCATACGACACCAATTGGGGAGACTCCGTTGATGCCCATTTCGAGCCGCCTTCTGATTGCCGCCGCGGCATGGATGCTCGTCACAGGATTGTTGGCGAGCGGCCATGGCGCCGATAAGTCGCGGGCTGACGAGTTTCAGGCAATGGCGCAAGACTCGATCGTGCCGCCGGATTCGCAGTTGGAGCCCGTGTGGAACGAGGGTGAGTTTACCGAAGGACCGATTGTGGCCGGCGACGGCGCGATCCTGTTTTCCGATATCGGCGACCGCATCATGCGGTTCGACCCGGTCGGCAAACAGACGACCGAATTTCGCGCGCCCAGCGGCAAGTCGAATGGGCTGAAGTTCAACGCCAAGGGAGAGCTCATCGCCTGCGAAGGCGCCGGGGCTGGCGGCAATCGCCGTATCTCGATCACCGACACCAGCGGCAAAGTGCGCTCGCTGGCCGATCGATATCACGGCAAGCGGTTCAACAGCCCGAACGATCTGGCCATCGCGCCCTCGGGCGACGTCTACTTCACGGATCCGCGTTACGTGGGGGACGACCCGCGCGAGCTGGATTTCGAGGGCGTGTTCCTGGTCAAGCCAAACGGCACGGTGCAGGTGGCTACGCGCGACGTCGAGAAGCCCAATGGCATCATCGTCACGCCAGACGGCAAGACGGTGTACGTCTCCGACAACAACAGCCGCGCCGACGGCAATCATCAATTGCTGTCGTTCATGGTCCAGCCCGACGGCACACTGGCGGACAAGGGAGTATTGTTCGATTTCGGTCCGAACCGCCGCGCCATCGACGGCATGACGCTGGATGCTGAGGGCAACATCTACGCCACGGCCGGGCGTGGCAAAGAGGCCGGCGTCTATGTGTTTTCGGCGCACGGCGCGCCACTGGCGTTCATCGCCACGCCCGGCGACCCGACCAACTGCGTGTTCGGCGTCGGCGGCGAGGCCACGACGTTGTACGTCACCAGCGCCACCATGCAACCCGCAGCCGCCGGCATGCGCCCACCCTACGGCCTGTACCGCATCCGCCTCATCAAGCCCGGCTATCGGCTGTTTCCGAAGGGGTAGCATTGTCGACCGTGACGCTCAAAGCAGCGAGTGCGAACGTTGCACGAGAATTCTCCCGGCCAACTCTCCATGCAGAAAGCGCGTCTCATGCCCAAAGCGCATCTCATGCCCACTGATTTGCGGATCCTGGCTCAGCACGCCGATGACGGTGAGGCGTTTTGGTTTCTCGACGCGCTGTCGATCATCAAGTTGTCGGGCAAGCAGACCGGCGGCGCGTTTGCGCTGGTGGAGGATCGACTGCCGGCGGGGCGCGGCACGCCGTATCACCAGCACCAGCGCGAGGACGAAACGTTTCACCTGCTCGAGGGCTCGATGACGTTCTACAGCGGCTCGAACAAGTTCACCGCGGGACCGGGCGCCACCGTCTTTTTGCCGCGCGGCATTCCGCACGGCTTTCGCTCCGAGACGCCGGGTCGCGTGCTGATTCTCACCACGCCGGCCGGATTCGACGAGTTCGTGCGCGAGGCGGGCGAGCCGGCCACGTCGCTAGTGATTCCCGAGCCCAAGCAGCCGGACGTGCAGCAGCTCACGGCCGTGGCCGCCAGGTACGGCATCGAGATTCTTGGCCCGCTGCCAGAGTAAGACTCGTTTGCCGAGCGAGACACTGCGCCTCAGTCGTTAGCAGTCGCGCCCAACAGCACCAGGCGCACTTGGCGCAAGTCCATCACGGCGGCGCCGGGCTTGTTGCGCGGCTTGACCGTGAGCGTGTAGCGCCCGGGACGGTCGAGCTCGATCGGGCCGATTCGCCTTGCGACGAAATCCTGAAAGCCGCGCGTTTCCTCGACGGCGGCCGTAACCGTTTGTTCGCCGACGGAGAAGTCGACCTGGCTGCCGCCACTGCCCGGGCCGCAGCCTTGCAGGATCTCGATCTCGAATTTGCCAGGCCGATCGATCTGGAAATCCCAGCTCGCCCAATCGTCGGCGCGGGTCCAAAAGCCCAGCGTGTTTTTGTGCGGCAAAGGTTCATAGCGCAGCATCACGCCGTGGATCACGGCCGTCTTGCCCGGCAAGAGGACGTTGCCCTGCTTGTCCTGCGCGTCGGGCGTGTAGTCAGGGTTGGGACGCGGCATGTCGGCATCAACGCTCGTGCGCCAAGCGGCCAGACGCTGGGCCATTTGCGCCGCGCGCAGGGGCTCGCGCTCAATCAGGTTCGTGCTCTCGCTCGTATCGTTGGCCGGGTGGAACAGCTCGCGCCGCTGGTCCTCGTAGTACTCGATCAGCTTGTAATCGCCGTTTAGAACTGCACCGCCCGGATTGCCCCCTTGGTTGCTGTAGTGCGGATAGTGCCAGTAGAGTTCGCGCGCGGGAAGGTCGGCCGATTTTTCCAGGATCGGCAAGAGCGATGTGCCGTCGAGCGGTGTTTCGAAAGGCACTCCGCACGCGGCGGCGATGGTCAGCGGCACGTCAATGCTGCAGGCGGGCGTTGCGGAGTTGGAACCCGGCTCGATGCGGCCCGGCCACTTGACGATCAATGGGACGCGGATGCCTCCTTCGTATAAATAGCCTTTGCCTTCGCGCAAAGGAGCATTGTTTGTGGCCGGCGTGTTGGGCCCTTCGATCGTGGCGAGGCCGCCGTTGTCGCTGGTGAAGATGATTAGCGTGTTGTCGGACAATCCCAGCGCGTCGAGCTTCGCCACGATGCGGCCGAGGCTTTCGTCCATGCTTTCGACCATGGCCGCATAGATCGAGTTGTTCTGCAAGCCGGGCGGCTTCGGCGCGGCGCGGTACCTGGCGATCTTATCTTGCTTGGCCACCAGCGGCGAAGTGCGGCAGGTAGAGAAAGAAAGGGCGCTGCCGATTGGCTTCGATGAACTTCTCGGCCTCGCCGGTGAGCCGGTCGGTGAGATACTCGCCGTCGGGCGCACTCTCGAGGCCGGGAATCGAGCGGCCGTCGCGACCGACGTATGGCGCGAAGTAGCTGCGCGGCGAGCCGAGGGCATCGCCGGCGATCGACGCCTCGAAGCCTTGCCGCAGTGGGCCGTAGCCCTCGCCTCCCAAGTGCCACTTGCCGATCTGCGCCGTGGCATAACCGGCCGCTTGCAACTGCTCGGCGATCGTTACCTGCTCCAGCGGCAACTCCTGACGAAACTCGGGCCGCATCAATCGCCGATGGGCAAACTGTCGGTTGCCGGGAATGAAATCCGTCAGGCGCAGCCGCGCCGGGTACTGCCCGGTCATCAACGACGCGCGTGTGGGCGAGCACACGGGGCACGACGCGTAGGCTCGAGTGAAGCGCATGCCAGCGGCCGCCAGGCGATCGACGTTGGGCGTGCGGTGAAACGCGCTGCCATAGCAACCGACGTCGGCCCAGCCCAGGTCGTCGGCGACGAAC